>JAKLKD010000031.1 GCA_023150845.1 Myxococcota bacterium
ACCGTCGGCACGTCGGTGACCCCGAAGGTCGCCGCCTGCTCGTAGAGCGTCACGGCGAAGCGCCCGTCGGTGTCCTCTAAGGCGGCTTCAGAGAGCAGCGGGAAGAGCGCGCGCTCGGCGAAGGTGGCCGCGGAGAACACCTGGCTGTTCATCGTGATCGCCGCCCGGGCGTTTCGATAGCCCGCCGTCCCGGCGATGGGCGCGTTGCCCTCACAGTCGTTGCGGGTGCCCGGCGTGCCGTAGATGAACCCGCCCTGGCCTTGGGCCCAGGCGAGCCCCAAGATCCACGCCGTGATCATGGCGCGCCCCCGGTGTCCGAGGCGCCGTCGCTCTCCCAATAGGGCTCCCCGTCCCGGCGCTGCACGACGTAGGGGCAGGCGTTGGAGGCCCGCAGCCAGGCGTCGAGGTCGTCCCCGCGCCGGAAGACCTCGCTGCACGAGAGGCCGTCGATGGCGTAGGCGCAGTGGAAGTAGTCGTCTTCAGGGAAGTTCGCGGGGTTGTCCGGCGCCTCGCTGAGATCGATCGGCACACAGACGTAGTCGGCCTCAAAGCTCGCGTAGCGGGCGTTGGCGAGGTCTGGATCTTCGGTGCAGGCGAAGGTGCGGGCGGCGATGGCGTAGCCGGCCTCCCGGCAGGGCTGGTCCGGCGGCATGGGCTGGATGCCCGAGCAGGCCGCGGAGAGGCCGAGCGCAGCGACGAGGGCGCGGCTCATGGGGTCAAGCTCCAGGTCTCGTTGGCGGCCGTGACGGTGCGGTGGTCGATGAGTCGCCCGTCCGCCTCGCCGCGCGCGACCCAGACGTGGGTGGTGTAGGTGCCCTGGGCGAAGCCCTCGCCGGGGCCGAGGGTGAAGTACAGGCGCTCGGCGCAGGCGCTGTCCCGCCAGTAGATCTGCGCCCGCTCGTTGAGCTCGTTCTGCACGTTGAGCGTCGCCACCGCGCCGCTCGTCGTCGAGCAGGGCAGCTCCTCCTCCGGGATCTGGGTGTCGGGCACCTCGATCCCGCCGCCCATGGGTGGAGGCTCCTCGGGGATGAAGGTCTCTTCGCCACCGCACCCCATCCCGAGCACGAACCAGAGCCAAGCGTGCGTCATGCCTGTCCGCCAAACAGAGGTCTGGAGACGAGTATACCGGAGCCGCGGCGGGATCAGCGCGCCCACCACCCCATACCCGAGACGCCCGGCGCGCTTACAGAGTAGGGCATGGGCGCCCTCCGGCGCCCACGGAGGACATCGTGAACACCGTCAAGACCTTCCTGCTTATGGCCGGGATGACCTTTCTGCTCATGTTCATCGGCGAGGCCGTCGGGGGGCAGAGCGGCATGATGTTCGCCCTGGTCGCGGCCGGGGTGATGAACGTCGGGAGCTGGTGGTTCTCCGACCGCATCGTGCTCGCGATGTACGGGGCCCGGGTCGTCACCGAGGACGAGGCCCCGGAGCTCGTCAGCGTCGTGCGGGAGCTCACCCAGCGCGCGGGCATGCCGATGCCCCGGGTCGCGCTCATCCCTGAGGAGGTGCCCAACGCCTTCGCCACGGGCCGTAACCCCGAGCACGCCGTCGTGGCCGCCACGGCGGGGCTCCTGCGTATCCTCGACCGCGACGAGCTCGCCGGGGTCATGGCCCATGAGCTCGCCCACGTCAAGAACCGTGACACCCTCATCTCCACCGTCGCCGCGACCCTCGCCGGGGCCATCGCGATGATCGCCCGTATGGGCCTGTGGTTCGGCGGCAGCCGCGACGACGACGAGGGCGGCGGCAACCCCGTGGTGCTCCTGGGCGCCTTGATCGTCGCCCCCTTCGCCGCGATGTTGCTGCAGATGGCGGTGAGCCGCAGCCGCGAGTACGGCGCCGACGCCATGGGCGCCCAGATCTCCGGCCAGCCCCTCGCCTTGGCCCGCGCCTTGAACAAGCTCGAGCGCATCGCCCAGGGCCACCCCATCGACGTGAACCCCGCGACGAGCCACATGTTCATCATCAACCCCTTGGGCAGCCTCGGCGGCGTGACCAAGCTGTTCCGCACCCACCCCAGCACTGAAGAGCGCGTCGAGCGCCTCAAGGCCATCGCCGCGGCGATGTGAGCGCGGTCAGAGCCCCGTTCGCCGGGTTACCCTCACCGGCGAACGCTGCGCTCTGGGGTCCCCTCGTGAACCTCCTCCTCCGCCCGTCTACGCGCTGGCTGCGCGTCGCCACCCTCGCCATCGGGATCGGGCTCCTCGCCGGGGGGATCGAGGCCGCCCAGCGCGGGCTCACGAGCGCCCTGGACCTCAGCTTCACCGAGGCGCTGCTCGTGGGCCTCTGCGGCTGCGGCCTCGGGGCGCTCTTGGCGGCCCCGATCGGGGCGGTGGTCGGCGGGGCGCTCCAGCTCATCGGGCGGCGCTGGCTCGACTCCAAGGTGCTCGCGGCGAGCATGGGGCTCACGACCTTCTTCGTCGCCTTGGTCTACGTCCTGCAGACCGTCTTGGAGCTCCTGGAGGTCGGGCGCACCCCGGGCGCCTTGGCGATGCTCGGCACCCCGGTCGGCTTCGCGGGCATGGTCTGGACGAACGCGAGCTACCTCTTCCGGAAGGAGGAGCTCGGGCGGCCGGCCCGGGGGAGCTGGCTCGGGGTGTCCACGGTCGGGGCCCTGGTCTTGTGCCTCATCGGCGCCGGGATGAGCAGCCAGCGGGGCTACGGCTCCTCCCGGGCCCTCGCCGGGGACCCCAACGTCCTGCTCATCACCATCGACACCCTGCGCCGCGATCACGTCAGCGCCTACGGCCTCGGCCTCGCCAAGACCCCGAACCTCGACAAGCTCGCGGACAGCGGGGTCCTGTTCTTAGACGCCGTGACGCCGACGCCGGAGACGGCCCCGGCCCACGCGACGCTCTTCACGAGCCTGCACACCCTGCGGCACAAGGTGCTGTCCAACGGCGACAGCCTGGAGGAGGGCCACGTCACCCTCGCCGAGCGCCTGGAGGAGGAGGGCTACGCCACCGCGGCCTTCGTGTCCTCCTACGCCGTGAACCACCAGACCGGCCTCGACCAAGGCTTTGAGCTCTACGACGACGACTTCTTCACCGCGCCTCGGGGCCTCGGGCAGCTCACCTTGGCGCGCTACGCCGTGAAGCTACTCTTCGCCGCCGGGCTGCCCCACCTCGCGCCGCGGCTCCTGGAGCGGGACGGCGCCCTCACCGTCGAGCTCGCCGGGCGCTGGATCGCCGACCGCGGCGAGCGCCCTTGGTTCGCCTGGGTTCACCTCTTTGAGCCCCACGCCCCCTACGAGGCCCCCGGCGCCGCCGTAGACCACCGCGCCCTTCTCACCAACCCCGGCCACGTCTACACCGACGCCGAGGCCGCCGAGCTGCGCCGCCTCTACGCCCTGGAGGTCGAGCGTGTCGACGCGCTGGTGGGCCAGCTCTTGGAGACCCTCGCCGCGGCCGGGGCCGACGAGCGCACCCTCGTCATCGTCACCGCGGACCACGGCGAGCAGCTCGGCGAGCACGGCATCCAGTTCCACCACCACGGCCTCTACGACGAGTCCATCCGGGTGCCGCTCATCGTGCGCCCGCCCGGCGGCGCGCTCCGGGGGCGGGTCGTGCCCCAGCAGGTGCGCCTGATGGACGTCGCCCCCACCGCCCTCAAGGTCATCACCCTCGACCCGATGAAGCTCTCTGAAGGTGTGGAGCTCCTGCGTTACGCCACGGGGGAGCAGACCCAGTCCCTCGTCGCCGACCTCTTCGGCCGCGAGACCGCCGACCTCAGCCAAGGCTGCCTCTTCGGCCTGCGCTCGGCCTGGGCCGAGGCCCCCGCGGCGCCCCCTGCTGACGCCCCGCCCGGCCCCGACGGCACACCCGCCCCGGCGGCTCCGGCGGAGACCGGCGCCCGGGTGAAGTACATCTTGGACCCCGACGCCCAGACCGAGCTGCTCTTTGACCTCGTGAAGGACCCCGGCGAGCAGACCAACATCGCCGCGGCCCAGGTGCTCGCCGTGCAGGCCGCCCGGGCCCGCGCCGCCCCAGCCGCCAAATCGACGCCGTGTGGTCAGCGCTCGGGGGGCCTCGGCCTCGGCGAGCAGCGCATGCTGGAGGCGCTCGGGTACGTCGAGAAGGGCGACGCCAAGTGAGCGCCCCCCGCCTGGAGCGTTGGCCCTGGGCGGCGGCGCTGTTCATGGCCGTCGCCGCGGCCCAGACCCCGGACGTGCTCCTGGGCCGGGGTGTGCTCTGGTCCCACGACCTCCGGCACCACCACCTCCCCTGGCGCCACTGGGCGGCCACCCAGGTTCGCGCCGGGGAGTGGCCCTTGTGGTGCCCGGAGATCGGCGCGGGTTTCCCCCTCGCCGCCGACGGCCAGACCGGCGTGTTTTACCCGCCTTACGCCGCGTTGGGCCTGCTCTTTGAGGCCCACACCGCGCTCAGCCTCTCCGTCACCCTGCACACCGCCTGGGCCGGCCTCGGCGGCTGGTGGCTGTGCCGGGGCCTCGGTCGCAGCGGCCTCGCCAGCGCGCTCGGCGGCCTCATCATCATGCTCAGCGGCTTCTTGACCGCCCACGTCACCTACGCCGGGATGCACGCCGTGGCGGCCTGGGCGCCTTGGGCCTTGGGCGCCGCCTGGCGCCTGGGCCGGGGCGAAGGTGGGGCGCTGCCCTTCGCCTGCGCCGTCGCCGCCTTGTGTACGGCGGGGCACCCCCAGCTCGGCGCCATCGGGCTCTTGGGGGCGCTGCTGCTCTTCTTGATGAGCCGCCCGGCCCTGCCCGCCTTCGTGAAGGCCGGCCTCGCCGCCGCGGTGGGCCTCGCCGCCGCCGCGCCGCAGCTCGCCGCCAGCCTGGAGCTCGCCGAGCTGAGCGCCCGGGCGGGCGGCGTCGATGAGGCCTTCGCCGGGATCGGCTCCTTGCCACCCCAAGAGCTCGTGAACGCCGTGCTCCCCCGCTTCTGGGGCTGGGAGCGCCCGGCGGACATCCCGCTCACCTACGTTCATAAGGCCGCCGCCTACTTCGGCACCGGGGAGACCCACTGGGAGGACTGCTTCTACCTCGGCTTCCCGGCCCTGGCCTTGGCGATGTGGGGGCGCGGTCGGGCGCTGTGGGCCCTGGCGGCCTTGAGCCTCGTCTGGGCCTTGGGGCGCTACACCCCGGCCTACGAGCTCCTCCGGGCTTTGCCAGGCTTCGACCTCTTCCGTTTCCCCGCGCGCCTGCTCTGGCTGCTCACCCTCGCCGTGGCGGCCCTCGCCGCGGGGGGACTCGACCGTCTGATGAGCGACGAGGGGGAGGCCCTCGCCGAGCGAGGCGCCCGGCGCGCCTGGGCCGCCCTCGCCCTGCTCGTCGCCGGGGGGCTCCTCGGCGCCGCGCTCCTCCAGGCCGTCGAGCCGATGGTCCGGGGCGCGCTCATGGGGGCCTTGGGCGACCGCCCCGACGGGCCCGCCCGCATCGACGCCCTGATCCAGGGCATGCGTTTTAACGGAACCTGGGGCCTCGCCGCCCCGGCCCTGAGCCTCGGCGCCTTGGCCCTCTTGCTCCGCCAGCGCGCGGCGCTCGGCCTCGTGGCGCTGGTCGGCCTCGACCTGGGCTCCGCCCTCTACAGCTACAACCCCCGGGTGTCCCCCGCCCTGGTCACGACGCCCCCTGCGACGGTGGGGCTCCTGCCCGAGGGCTACGCCGCGTCACTGGACCGCACCACGGTCATCGACCGCGTCGTGCCGCACGCCCTCGACCGTGAGCTGATGAGCGCCTCCATCGGCCTGATCTGGGGCACCCACGACGTCATCGCGCTCTCGCCCCTGCGCCTGCCCGGGCACGAGGCGCTCCTGGCGAGCGCGGGCCTCGACGTCGGCCTCGACCACGGCCCGGAGAAGGCCCGCCAGCTTGAGAGCGGCCTCGCCATCGCCGAGCTCCTCGGCGTACGAAACCTCCTGACGGTCCACGCCTTGAGCCACCCCCGCCTCGTCGAGCGCGGCGCCGTCGAGGTCGCCGACGGCGTGGTGCGGGTCTACGAGGCCACCGGCGCCTTGCCCCGAGCCTTCGTGGCGCCTTGTGTGGCCTGGGCCGCGGACGAGGCCGACGCGCTCACCACGCTCAAGGCCGTGGACCCCGCCCAGGTCGCCGTGCTCTTCGGTGAAGGGGAAGATCGTTGCGACCCGGCGGTCTCCCCACGAGGGGGCGGCGCCACGATCACGCGCTACAGCCCCGACGCGCTTGAGCTCACCGCCCAGGGCCCCGGCGTGCTCATGCTCACCGACACCTACTACCCCGGCTGGAGCGCCACCCTCGACGGCGCCCCGGCGACGATTCACCGCGCGGACCTCAGCCTGCGCGGCCTGCTCCTCCCCCCGGGTGAGCACCGCCTCAGCTTCCGGTACGAGCCCGCCTGGGCCTGGACCTTGCCCCTGGGCGTCGGGGCCTGGCTGGCCTTCGCCTTGGGTGTCGTGGTCCAGGGGGCCCGACGGCTGACACGAATGTCGCGGTGAGGCCGCCGGGAGCGCCTTTTTTTGCGCCGCGGGGCTGGCATGGCCCTTGCTATACTGGCCACGCGAACCGACTCCATCACCATGAGGTCCCCATGACCGGCTCTCGCCTCGCGCTCCCGCTCCTCACCTCCGCCCTCAGCCTCCTCACGGGCTGCGGCTTCGTGGGCGGCGCCTTGATCGGCCAGCTCTTTACCGACGACCTCGGCTACGGCTACGACGTCGATTACGCCGACGACGCCTACGGTGACTCCGACGCCATCGTCTGCCTCGGCACCAACGCCGAGCTCACCGAGGAGCAGGCCGCCGCCACGCGCTTCGACATCCGCGGCCGCGTCGTAGACACCAACTTCAACGAGCTGCGCGCGGGCTTTGACAACGTCATCCCCTGCTGGGACACCCCCGAGACGGTCATTCGGGTGCGTGACGACGCGGGCGCGCTCTGGACCGTCGGCTTCGCCTGGCGGATGTCCGGCTGGGACTCCACCCCTTGGCCCTCGGTCAGCACCGATGACCCGGTCTCCGTCGTCGTCCGCACCGACGGCGCCGAGGCCGCCGGCTTCGCCCTCTTCGCCCGGGACGGCCTGCGCTACGCGCTCGAGTCCGGCCGCGGCGGCCAGGGCCTCCAGGACGGCGACCTCCCCAACATCAGCTTCGGCACCGCCGAGGGCGTCGGCAGCTTCGAGTCCGAGTGTGGTGAGCGCGCCTTCCTCACCCAAGAGTTCGTGAGCGAAGAGAGCGAGCTCGCGCTGTTCTCCGGCGAAGACGCCGGGTTCTACGCCGACGGCGAGTACTACACCACCTGCTCCATCACCGCCTGGGAGACCGTCGAGGACAACTGCGGCGACTCCCTGCCGGTGAACAGCTCCTGGGTGATGTTCCGCTGAGGATCCCAGCGCGCGGCCTGTCCCCACGCGCAGGGCCCAACAAAACGTAGCAGCGATCGCGCCTCGGCTCGATCGCTGCTATGCTTGCTTCAGTGCCTCCTCTCCCGTCGTTGGAGTCCATCATGCGCCAAGCCCTCCTCTTCAGCGCCTCCACCCTCCTGATCTCCGCCCTCACCGGCTGCGGGTTCGCCGCTGGGTCGTTCGTGGGCAGCCTGTTGACCGGCGAGGAGCTCTCCTACTTCGACGTCGCCGACTCGTCGGGGATGTGGTCGGGCTCCGGCGTGGTCTGCCTCGGCGGCGACGAGTCCTTGATCGCTGAAGACGGCCTCTACACCATCCGTGGCCGCTTCATCCGCGACGAGGCCGCCCCGTCCGACTTCAACGACAACCTCATCCCCTGCGCTGATGAGCCCGCCCGGGTGGCCACCATCCGTGACGACGCGGGCAACACCTTCCGCCTCGGCTACGCCTGGCGCGACTCCGGCGGCTGGGACATCACCCCTTGGGTGAACGTCTTTGAGGACGAGCAGGTCAGCCTCGTCGTCCGCCAAGGCGACAGCGAGGGCACGAGCTCCGCGGGCTTCGCGCTCACGAACAGCGGCGGCGGCCTCGTTTACGCCCTGGAGGCCAACCGCGGCGAGCCCGGCCTCGCGGCGAACGACATCCCCGGCCTCAGCTACCGCGTCGGTGAGGTGGTCGGCACCGCCCAGTCCGAGGAGTGCGGCGAGCGCAGCTCCTTCACCCTGGAGTTCATGGCCGACGGCCAGACCATCACCATGTACGAGGGCGAAGACCTCCCCATGGAGATCACCGACGAGCTGATGACGGTGTGCACCATCGCCTCCTACCAGCTCTCCGGCGACTGCGCGGACCCCGTGCAGTCCTCGTGGGTGATGTTCCGCTGAGCCTCGCCGCCGACCCTTCCCCACGCGCCCTCCGCCTCGGCGGGGGGCTTCGTGCTCCTTGAACCCCGCCGCGCCCTGGCCATCGCCCAAGCGAGGCGCTAGATGAGCCCTCATGGACCGCCCGCTGACCGTCGGAGAGCTGAACGCGCGCATCAAGGACACCCTCGATCGCGCCATCCCAGACGTGTGGGTCGAAGGAGAGGTCAGCCGCTTCTTGGCCCACCGCTCGGGCCACTGGTACTTCAGCCTCATCGACGGCCAGACCGCCACGGTCTCCGCGGTGATGTTTAAGGGCTCAAACCAGTTCTTGCGCTGGACCCCCCGGGACGGCGAGCGGGTCATCTGCCGGGGCCGTATCGACGTGTACTCGCCCCAGGGCAAGTACAACGTGCTGGTGCGCCAGCTTGAGCCCTCGGGCGCGGGCGCTCGGGCGCGGGCCTTAGAGGAGCTCAAGCGCCGTCTGGGCGCCGAGGGCCTCTTCAGCGAGGACCGCAAGCGCCCCTTGCCCTTCTTGCCCCGGGCCGTGGGCCTCGCCACCTCCCCGACCGGCGCGGCCCTGCAGGACATCCTCAAGGTGCTCAACCGGCGTTTCCCGGGCATCCCCGTGTACCTCGCCCCCTGCCGGGTGCAGGGCGAAGGCGCCGCCGAGGAGGTCGCGGCGGCCATCGAGCTGCTCAACCGCCACGGCAAGGCCGAGGTGCTCATCGTCGGGCGCGGCGGCGGCTCCATCGAGGATCTCTGGGCGTTTAACGAGGAGGTCGTCGTGCGCGCCGTCGCGGCCTCGGAGATCCCCGTGATCTCCGCCGTCGGCCACGAGATCGACGTCACGCTCTGTGACCTCGCCGCCGACCTGCGCGCCCCGACGCCGTCGGCCGCCGCCGAGTCCGCCGTGCCCGAGCAGGCCGCGCTCTCGATGCACGTCGACGCCCTGGAGGAGCGCCTCGCCGGGGCGATGTCCCGCGCGGTGACCCGGGGCCGCCAGCGGGTCGACCAGACCCACCGCCGCCTGCGCCACCCCCAAGAGCGTGTGCGGGACGCCCGACGCCAGGCCGACCAGCTCCGCGCCCGGCTCACCCGGGCCGTGAAGCTGACGCTCTCGACCCGCGCCCAGCGCCTCAGCCGCGCCCGCCTGCCCGACCTCAGCCCGCGCCTGGAGCGCGCCCAGGTCCGCGTGCAGCGCCTCGACGACCTCCAGCGCCGGATCATCGCCCAGCGCCTCAGCCGCGGCCGCGAGGCCCTCGCCCAGGCCGCCGCGAGCCTCAACGCCATGTCGCCGCTGCGGGTGCTGGAGCGGGGCTACGCCATCGCCAAGATCGGCGGCCGCGCCGTGGTGAAGGCGAAGGACCTCAAGGTCGGCGCCACCGTGGAGCTGCGCTTCCGCGAGGGCCGGGCCGAGGCGAAGATCGTCACCGTCGAGCAAGACTGAGCGAACGGAGTCCACGATGCGGCTCGACGCGGTGATGGTCCTCGGGAAAGAGCTGCGGCGTGACCCCGAGCGCGCCCGGCGGGAGCTCCTCGCCCGCGCCGTCGCCGCCACCCTCGCGCTGCGCGGCGGAGCCCGGCGGGTGATCGCCGTCGAGGCCCGGCTGCGGGGTCAGGCCGAGTCCGGCTCGGCATTGGTCGCGGAGATGCTCTTGGCCCGCGGCGTTCGGGAGGACCAGCTCCTCCTGCGGGAGCAGACCCGCAGCACCCGGGAGGAGGCCCTCGTCGCCCGGGCGCTCTGCCAAGAGCACGGCCTCGGCCGCCTCGGCGTCATCACCGCCCACTACCACCTGCCCCGGGCGCGGGCGCTCTTCAACGAACACTTCGGCCCCGGCGAGGTCGAGCTGTGTACGCCGGAGAGCTTCGCCCAGCGCGCCACCCCACAAGAGCGCGCCCTCATCGTCGCCGCGACCCCGGACGCCGCGACCCTTGAGCTTGAGGGCCGCACCGAGGCCCTGCTCCACACCCTCGCCCGGGCGCTTCGCCCCTTGCCCGACGCCCTCCGGTTTGGGCTTGAGGTCCAGGCCGCGGCCTGGCTGCGACGCGCTGAGGGCTGAGGCTCAGGGCGCGTCGAGGCGGGCGCGGGCGAGGCTGTAGCGCCGGGCGAGGGGCAGGGTGAACAGCATCATGAGGCCCGCGCAGATCACCATGCCTACGGCCACGAGGGGCAAGAGCGAGAACAGGCCCAGGTAGAGGGCGTAGAGCGTCCAGAGCCCGCCGATGATGGCCATGGCCGCCGCGAGGCCGAGGCTGTAGAGCACGGGCTTGTGCTCCCCGGTGGAGGCCTTCGCGCCGGTCCACATGCCCCCGACGCCAAGGGCCATGAGCATCGCCGGTCCGACGGCGATCTCGATGGGCGGCGGCCAGATGGCGACCATAAACACCTGGAGCCCCGTCGCGGCGATGGACATGCTCGAGAAGAGCATCCACAGGCCGAAGAGCTGAGCGCCAGGCGGCGGCTTGAGCTCGTCCTCGCTGGGCAGGCTCGGGGCGGTGGGGTCAATCTGCGAGCTGCTCATGGCGCGCCGTCCGGGTTTAGAAGCGGATCGTATAATAAAGGTCGGCGGAGCGGTCATTCCCGATGTGAATCTCGCCCTCCAGGCGGCGCGTGAACGCGTACTCGAAGGAGATCTCGGTCTGCGAGCCGCCGTTCTCGTCGGCGGAGGCGCCGAGGTTCCACTGCAGCTCCAAGAAGCCCCGGTCACCGACGGAGGTGCCCACCTTGATGTCGCTCAGGAGCTGATCCTCCAGGCTCCCGAACGACAAGCTGTCGATGAGGGAGGTTTTCGAAGCGCTGCTCGCTTTGCTAGAGAGCACACCGCCCGCCTGGCTCGACAAGAAGGTGCCGATCTGCTGCATCGCCCCGGCGCCCGTCGCGCCGAGGTCCTCGACGCTTTGCCCGGTGAGCAAGATGCTGAGGATGCTCGTGATGCTGTAGCCCTCATCGGAGCTGAAGCTCACGTTCGGCGCCTCGGCGCTCTGGCTGACGTTCACGCTGATGTCGCCGTGGCTCTGGGTCTTGTGGACGGCGACGATCTCGATGTTGGGGTTGTCGATGGGCTGGCCCGAGAACACGATGAGCCCGTCCTGCAGCCCGAAGCTCTTGTTCATCATCAGGACCTCGCCGCGCAGGATCGTCACCTCTCCCGTCGCGTCGATGTCCTCGCCGAACATGCGCACGTCGAGCACGCCGTCGAGCTGGCTGTTCTGCAGGGTGATGGTGCTGAGCCCCAAGGCGTCGTAGGCGTCGAGCATCGGCAGGGTGACCTCCAAGAAGGCCTGCCGGTTGAGGTCGACGTTGAGCTGGATGTCCCAGAGCTCGTAGAAGCTCGGCTCGGCCGTCGGCGCGACGGTGGTGACCGCGGCGGCGACGACCTCCTCCCCGACGAGCTGGCTGAGGCTGTCCTCGGCGGCCTCTCCGCCCTCCCCCGCCGCGGCGCTCCCCTCGCCGGACACGCTCACGGGCTCCCCGTCCTCGGCGAGCCCCCGCATGACGACGAGCGCCGGGTCGAGCTGGAGCGCCCCAGCCTCAAAAAAGTCGGACTCGTCGAAGCGTAACGACATGGTGTCCGAGCGTAAAAATCCGCGCAGGCGCAGATCCGGGTAGGGCCCGGTGAGGCCGAGGTCCGTCGTCACCTGGATACGCTCGTCCCGGGTGGCGCTCACCCAGACCTTGTTGCCGCAGACCTGGAGGTCGAAGAGCGCCGGGCTCAGGTTCTCCAGGGCCACGGTGCCCGCGGCGAAGACCTCGCCGGGGGTGAGCGGGGACTCCAGCGGCACCGGGCTCTTGCGGGCGACGCCGGTCGTGGGGTCGGGGCGGGTGAGCCCCGCGGCGCAGCCCTCGGACGCGGGGCGGTCCCCGGCGGCGAGGAGCGCCGTCGCCGCGCCCGTCGCGCCGTCGTCCGCGGGGAAGATGCGCGCCCGGGCCTCGTGGAGCGTCAGGGCGTCGGCGGTGAGCTGGGCGTCGAGCCCGATCTCCTGCACGTCGAGCTTGAGGTCGCGGTAGACGAGGCTGCCGCCGTCCAGGCGCAGGCTGAGGTCGGGCTCAGGCGCGGTGACGCTGCCGGTGACCACGCCGCTCACGGCCAAGGCGCCGCGACCGCGCAGGATCGCCGGGTCGAGGGCCCGCAGCGCGGCCACGGGCAGCCCCGAGCCGGTGACGCTGAGGTTGAGGCCCTCCCGGGCGAGCTGGGCGTCCATGTCAAAGCCCGAGGCGGCGTCGAGCACGAAGGGCACAAACCCAGCGATGGTGACGTCGGTGGCGCCCTCCTCGGCGGGGAGGTTCGGGTCGGTGAAGCCCGCGGTGATGAGCAGGTCGTAGCCGCCGTCAACCGGGGAGAGAGACATGATCGCGGGGCTGATCTGGAGCTCCCCCAAGGCCCCCTCGATGAGCAAGAGCGCGCCCTCGACGCTCGGCGACGAGGGCCGCCCGGAGACGACGAGGCCGCCGCTCAAGAAGCCGCTGAGGTCGTCGGGCAGCTCCACGAAGAGGCCCAGGGCCTCGGTGGGCACCCGCACCGGCACCACACGGGCGGAGAAGCTCGGCACCATGGCGTCGAGGTCGGAGGTGTCCACAGCGGGGCCGTCGGCGAACAAGGCCCGGGTGAAGGCGCCCACGGCGGCCTCGGCCTCACCGTCGAGCTCCACCCGCCGCTGACCACGTTCGTACACCTCGGCGCGGGTGGTCAAGGTGTCGCCGTCTTGGTTCACGTTGAGGTCGAGGCGCAGCCACTCCTTCGTCTCGCCGGTCGGGACATGAAGCCCCGCCCGCAGCTCGGTGACGGGGTTGAGCGGCGTGCCCTCCCAACGCAGCTCGGCGCTGCCCCGCCCCTCGGGCAGCTCCCCCAAGGCGGGGATCGCCCGGGAGAGGCGCGCGAAGCCCGCGGGCAAGAGCGCGAGGCGGCCCTCGGTCTGCCCCTCGGGCACGAGCGCCGGGCTCGCGAGGTTCAGGGTCACAGGCAGGGCCCCGTCGAGGGTCAAGAGCGTGCCCTCACGGTCGGCGACCTGCACGTTGAGCCGCAGCGTGTCGCCCTCGCTCGTCGCGTCGAGGCGGGCGTTCACCCCGGCGACCTGGTCGGGCACGCCGAGCCCCTTCACCCCGCCCCGGGCGGTCATCGTCGGCGCGGCGGCGTCCCCGGTGAGACGCAGGTCGAGATCGACGAGGCCCGTCCACCCGGCGAGGGTCTCCGGCGCGAGGGCCGCGGCCCAGGCGAGGCTCACACCTTTTGCGCTCAGGGTGCCGTCTACGGGGCCCGTCGTGCCGATGGCGCCGGTCAGCCCGAGGCTGCCCGCGTCGCTCTGCAGCGCCAGGTCCGCGTCTTTCACGCCCCCGTCGGTGAGGGTGAAGCGCGCGGTCCGGGAGCTCGTCCAGGCGACGCCGCCGAGATCAGCGACATAAATCTGCTCAAACGCCCAGATGTTCGTCTTCAGATCCCCGCCGCCGACGGCGATGAGCGCAGGGGTCTCCCCATCGCGCAAGCGCAGATCGATGGTCAGCGCGTCGCCAGAGATGCCCAGCGCCATCGTGCCCAGCTCACCGGAGACCGGGGGGTACGCCGCGCCGCTGAGGCCGAAGGTGCCGCTGAGCTCCAGGCGCTCCTCGACGTACCGCAGCTCCACCAGGCCATCGAGGGTGTTGACCATGAGCGCGTCGTAGGCGAGGCCCTCGCCGTGGGGCTCGACGGCGACCTCAACGGCCCCGTCCGGGTAGACGTCCACGATGTAGGGGCCCGAGAGCAAGGCGACCTCAACCCCTGAGGAGGAGACGCCCTCGGCGTCGAGGGTGCCTTCGACGTGGGTGCCGCTGCCGTCGTAGCGCACGACGACGTCCGGCGAGGACCAGGCGCCCATCGCGACGTCTTGGGCGTAGGCCAAGGCCCGGCCCTGGAGCGCCCCGTCGAAGTCCACCTCGGCGTCGTCAGCGCTCCAGTCCACACGCAGGCGGCCCGAGCCCCGGGCGTCCCCGGCGAGGTCCGTCACGTCGACCTCGGCGAGGCCGCTGAGCCGCCAGATGTTGAGGTCGAGGTCGAGGTCGAGGCTCGTCTCGCCGATCCAGCCCCGGCCCGTGGCGATGCCCCAGTCCGTCTCGTAGCGGACCCCGGTGAGGCTCGCCCGGCCGTCCTTCAAGGAGACCGTGGCTGTGGCCTTGGGCACGGCGTAGCCCCAGGCGACGGCGTCGGCGAGGGAGACCGTAGCCTCGGCGGTGAGGTCGTCGGGCCAGGAGACCCCGGCCCCGGCGCCGCGCACCTCGGCGGTGAGCACCGTCGGCTCGGTGACGGCGTCTACCAAGGAGCCGACGTCGAGGCCCTGGGCCGTCACCACCCCCGACCAGGGCAGCCGGGGGTCGAGCACGTTGAGCACCACGTCGAGCTTGGCCCCGCCGACCGGCGCCGCGACGTCGCCCTTCACGGTGAGCGAGCTCAGAGGCCCCTCGGCCTGCAAAGACGCGCCCAAGACCCCGGACAGGCCAAGATCGCCGGTCAGAGACTCCAAGGCGTCGGCGTCAAGGCGCGTCGCGTTGACGACCACGTCCACCTTGGGGTCGTCGCCGAGGAGATCATCGGCCTCACCGCTCAGGTCCAAGGTCGAGCCGGCCACGGCGACCCGCAGAGCGCTGAGGTCCAGGTCGCCGTCGTCCCAGATGAGGCGCCCGGCGAGGCTCAGCGGGCCCGCCGCCGGGGCGAGGAGCTCGGCGTCGAGGGTCAGCTCGGTGAGCTGCACCCGCTTGTGAACGGCGCGCCCGGCGAGGCTGAGGCGGATCGGCGCGACCTCGTAGCGGCTCACGCCGTCGTCGTAGGCCACGGAGACGTCTTGGAGGCGCACCGCCTCGACGATGAGCTCGATGGGCAGGCCCGCCCAGGGCTCGTCGGGGGCGTCGGGGTCGCTGGGGAACATCCGGCTGAGATCCAGAACGCCAGCGTCATCCGCCTGGAGGTCGATCCTGGCGCCGTCCAGGTCCAGGGACTTCACCTCGATGGCTCGGCGCTTGAGCAGCGGCCAGAGGCCGATTTTTGCCTGCACGCTGTCGAGGGCGACCACCTCGCGGCCCGCGCCGTCCACGAGCTTCACCTCCCCCAGCTCCAGGCGGGTGAAGAGGTCCGTGCTTAACTGACCGATGGTCAGTTTCCCCTCCCCCATCGTGCCGGTGACGAGCTCCTCGACCTGGGTCCGGATGAGCTCGTTGCCCGCCGGGGTGCGTAGGTAGAGCACGGCGCCGCCGACGAGGGCCAACGGCGCGCCCAAGAGCACCGCGAGGCCCCGCTTGACCCAACGGCGGCGCGGCGGCGGGGCGGCAGGGACGGCGGCGGCGCTCATCAGAACGCCTCCTGGAACGCGAGGTGCACGGCCCAGCGGCGATCGGAGGCGAACTGCCCCGTCGGCTTCACGAGGCGATAACCGACGTCTACACGCAGCGGCCCGATGGGGCTGCGGTACCGCATACCGACGCCGACCGAGGGGTAGATGTGCTTGAGGGGGTTGAGGTCAGGGGCGGTGAGGTCAGGGATGAAGCTGCCGACGTCGAGGAAGGCGGCGTAGTCGATAGAGAACGGCCCGGAGATGCGGTACTCCACGGTGCCGAAGAGCACGGCCTGGCTGCCTTTGGGGTAGACCTGCAAGGAGGGCTCGTCGGGGCTCACGGTGTAGCAGTCGGTGTCGCCCAAGGGGCCGTCGGGCACGCCGTCGCCGTCGATGTCGTCGCCGCTCCGGGTGAAGCAGGCCCGGCTCGACATGTAGTCCGCCGCCCAGCCGCGCACGGTGTCCGGGCCGCCCAAGAAGTAGAGCTCGTTGTAGGGCACAAAGGAGAGGTTGGGGTCGTTGCCCCAGGGCACGGCGACGCTCGCGGCGAGCCGGGTGGCCAAGGTGGCGCGGGTGGGGCGCATCACCGAGGTGTACTTGCGCAGATCCATCTCCACCTTGGTGAAGGTGAGGCCCGGCAGCACCGAGCGCCCGGCGTCGCTCACCGCAGCCTGGGCGTAGTAGCCGCGCCGGGTGTAGATCGGGTGGTCGCGGTGGTCGGTGGTGGCCTGGAGCCGCCAGTACATGAGGGTGTAGTCGAGATCCTTCTCGCTGAGCTGGGGGTTGTCCTCGTCGATGAACTCAAGCTCGGTGTTCCAGCGCTCGGCGTGGAGGCTCGGCGTGAAGGAGAGGTAGCGGGTGGCGCGCCAGGTGAGCGCCGGGGACACCTGCAGGCTTCGTTTGACCTGGCCGACGTCCCGGTCCAGCACGACGGAGGCCTTCGGGGTGAACGTCAGGGCGGGCTGGCCCAAGAAGTAGGGCACGACCAGAGACGTCGAGACCGAGGCGACGGGGCCGCCCTCAAAGCGGCTGCTCGTCGCCGCCGTGACGGAGTCGATGGCCTCGTTGCCGTCGTCAAAGACGCCCCGGGTGGCGTTCACCAGCGTAAAGGCGCTGGCCTGGCCGTTCTGGGTGAAGCCCTTGACGCCGCCCTCGGCCTCGGCCTCCAGGCGCATGAGGCGCCCGCCGAGGTTTGTGTGGGAGAAGGTGGTGCGGGCGCGCAGCTCGGCGCTGTTGCTCTCAAAGGAGAAGCCGCCGCCGAGCCGCGCCCGGCGGAAGCGGGACTCGGTGACCCGCACCTCGACGGGGATGGTGTTCGACGGCACGCTGAGGTCGGGCAAGGTCTGCACGACGGCGAAGGTGCCGAGGTTAAACAGCGCCGTCTGGGTGTCCTTGAGGTCTTGGGGGGACCAGGCCTTGCCCTCCTCGACCTTGATGTGTTCCTCGATGAGCGCGGGATCGACGGCGACGTTGCCGGTGAGGGTGACCTCGCCGAAGCGGCAGAAGGGCCCCGGCGTGGCCGCGATGGTCACGTCCGCGACGCCGAGCTCGGGGTAGACCTCGACCTTCACCTCGGCCTCGGCCCGGGCGTAGGACTGCTCCTGGAGCAAGGTCTCGATGAGCGCGGCGAGGTCGTAGGGGGCGCTCAGGGTGAAGCGGTCGCCCTTGAGGTCCTCCGCCGAGCGCTCCACCTTGATCTGCAGCGGGCGGCCCTGCTCCTCAAGCCCAGAGATCGTGATGTCACGCAGGGTGACCGCCGGGCCCTCCTCGACGTAGCCCGTGAGCCGCACGGCCTCGGGGCGGCGCAGCCAGTCCACCGTCCAGTGCCGGGGCATCCAGTGGAGGGGCCGCGCCGGGCGCACGGTCTCGACCTCCCAGCCCAGCACCTTGGCGTCGAAGTAGCCGTTGTGGGCGTACCAGAGCTCGACGGCGAGGGCGTCCTCGTCGAGGCGCTCGATGTCGAGCGGCGGGTGCTCGGAGAACAGGCGCAGGAGCGGCGCGGACGAGAACCCCGTCGTCTCTTGCTGGGACATCGCCGTGCGCACGGCGTCGTCGCCGCGGCCGTCGGTGACCCGCTTGATCCACTGCACCGTCGGGAAGCGCCCGTCGTCTACGATCTCAAAGTGGATGTCGGCGACGACCGGCGGCGGGGCGAGGGCCTGATCCTCATCGCGGCGCTGGCGATCGGCGGCCTCGCGGCGCTGGCGGCCCTCCCAGACGCCTCCAGCGGCCTGCTCGTCTTCGGGCTCCTCGGGTTCGGCGGCGACGGCGGTGGCCCCGGCTCCCGAGACGATGACGCCTAGAAGCACCCATTGCGAGGCGCAGAGGTTGGAGAGTCGGCTCAGCACAAGGTCAGAGACTAACTCAAGCGGGGCCACGCGCGGGGCGCAGAGCGAGCGAGCGGCGTGGATCGCGGGTCGGGGGAGGATCTGGGGGTTGACACCGGCCCGGCTCATCAATAAAGGCGGACGGTTCGTGTTCCCGGTCGGCGACGCCGATCACCCCGTCATCAGCACCGTTCATCTCTCCGAGGAGGAGGCCCCCATGGGGAAGAAGTCTTCCAAGGGTCGCGTCAAGATTCAGCTCGAGTGCACCACCTGCCGCGAGTCTGAGGTCCCTGGCGTCTCCCGCTACCCGACCACCAAGAACAAGAAGAAGACCCCGGGCCGCATCGAGTTCAGCAAGTACTGCCGCTTTGAGCGGAAGCACACGCTGCACCGTGAGGTCAAGTAGTCTCCTCCGCGGTCTCTCAGGAGGCGCGTCCGGGCACCCCCCGACGCGCCTCTTGTCGTTTTAGGGGGCTCAAGCCATGTCGTTCCGCCGGTCTCAGAAGCCGCCGACCCTCGACGCCTGGAACCAGGCCCTCGGCCACCTCGCCCGGCGCGATCATGGCCAACAAGAGCTGCGGGAGAAGCTGATCCAGCGCGGGCACAGCCCGGCGGACACCGACGCCGCGATCGCCGCGCTCATCGAGCGGGGCTGGCTCAACGACGCCCGCACGGCCCAGACCATGTCCGAGTCCTTGGTCAAGGGCCGGGGCTACGGGCCCCGAAAGGTGATGCAGACCCTCGTGGAGCGCCGCAAGCTCTCCTCTGCCGACGCCAAGGCCGCGCTCACGACCCTCGACGAGCAGGGCCTCGACTGGCGCGCCCGGGCGGACGCCCTGCTCGCCCGGCGCCGGGTGCGACCCGACGATCCCCAGGCCTGGGCCAAGCTGGCCCGGTTCTTGGCGAGCCGCGGCTTCCCGATGGACGTGTGCAGCGCCGCCGCCCGCGATCGACTCGACGCCTTACGCGCCGAGGCCAAAGACGCCCCCCGCGACGACGACGGCGACGACGACAGCGAGGGCTAAGCCCCGGCGCCCCGGCGGATCACCTGGCGGTAGAAGGCTGGGAACAAGGCGAGGTTCTCAAGCTTCACCCGCTCATCGGTGCCGTGGATCGCCGCGCGCTCGGGCTCGGTGAGCTGCAGAGGCATGAAGCGGTAGATGTCGTCGGCGAGGTCGATGAAGCGCCGGGCGTCGGTGGCGCCGATGGTGAGGCCCGGGGCGACGAGCACGTCGGGGCGCAGGGCGCGGATCGCCCCGGCGATGCTGTCGAAGCCCGGCGAGCCCACGTCCCCGGCGATGGGGCTGGGCTCACCGTTGAGGCCGCTCGGGTAGGGGCTCAGGGTGATTGTGGGGTCGTCGATGACCTCGGCCAGCCGGGCCAGGGCGCTCGCCTGGTCGTCCCGAGGGTGCAGGCGCAGGTTGACCACGGCCCAGGCGCTCTGCGGCAGCACGTTGTCTTGTAGGCTGCCGGAGAGCATGGTCACGGCCTGGGTCGTGCGGACCAAGGCGTTGGTGCTCGGCTTCTGGGTGAGCTGGGAGAGCACGACGGGCCGGAACAGCCAGAGGTTGGAGAAGACCGTGCGGAGGGGCTGGCGCATCTCCGGGGCGAGCCAGGCGAAGAGGGCCGAGGCCGGTCCGTCGAGCCCCGCGGGGAAGGGCTCGGCCTCCAGGCGCGCCACGGCCCGGGCGACCCGACCGGCGGCGGTGGTGGGCGGAGGCATCGACGAGTGGCCGCCCGCGTCCGCGGCCTCGATGCGTACGCTGAGGTAGCCGCGCTCGGAGACGCCGATGAGCGCCGCCGGGGCCGAGAGCCCGGCGATGATGCCGTCGGTGATCACCATGCCCTCGTCGAGCACCCACGAGAGGCGCACGCCCCGCTCCCGCAAGAGCGCCGCGGCGGCGAGGCTGCCCTCGCCCAAGGTCTCCTCGTCGTGGCCGAAGCTCAGGTAGACCGTGCGCTGCGGCGTGAAGCCCTCGGCGATGAGGCCCTCGACGGCCTCCAGGATGCCCACCACGCCGACCTTGTCGTCCATGGCGCCGCGCCCCCACAAGGCGCCGTCCGCGATGACGCCGTCAAAGGGCGGGTGGGTCCACTCGGCCTCGTTCTCGACAGGCACGACGTCCATGTGGGACATGAGCAGGATCGGCGGCAAGGAGGGGTCGGCGCCGCGCCAGGTGAACAGCAAGGAGTGCCCGCCGACGACCTCCCGGATGAGCTGGTCGTGGGTGCGGGGGTAGGTCTGCTCCATCCAGGCGATGAGGCCGTCGAGGGCCTCTCGGTTGACGTCTTCAGCCCGGGCGGCGCTCACGGTCCGGAACCGGATGGCCTCAGCGAGGTGCTGGGTCATGGCCTCGACGTCGACCTGCTCCGAGGCCGGGGGCACGACGGGCTGCCGGGAGGGGGTCAAGGCGACGCCCGCCCCCAAGGCCACGACGAGGGCGAGGAGCAGGACTCCGAGGGCGAGGGCGACACGACGCATGGGGCTCCTAAGGCTTGGCGAAGGAGTATACGGCGAGCCGCGTCAAGCCAAGGGCCCAGGAGGCCAGCGGCGCAGCTCCACGCTGCGGTAGTACTTGGGCCGGGTGTCGAGGCGCACATGCAGCCAAGACACGCCCATGCCCGCCGTGGAGAGCCAGCGCGGGGTGTCGTCGGTGAGCCGGGGCGCGGCGGCGCGCCCGACCTCGGCCCAGAGCGCGTCCCGCTGGGCGGCCGGGGCGAGGCGCACGAAGGCCCCGAGGTGGGGATACGCCGCGTGGTCGGTGAGGGGCGCCGGGGCGATGAGGGTGGCGTCCCCGCCGAGGCTCGTGAACCGGGCCACCGGCTGGCCGGGGGAGAACTTGTCCACGAAGGGCTCAAGCTCCGGGCTCACCTGGGCGAGGAGCGGGGCGCTCAACACGTCCTGGACGGCCGGTCCGCCCGCCGTAGAGGCCGCCAGGGGCGCGCTCTCCCAGAAGAAGGCCGGGAACGGCGACGCGGCGAGGGCCTCGTTGAGGGCGGCGCGGGCGCCGGGCTCGTCGCGGAGCGCGCAGATCCACTCGGCCAAGGTGGCGGGGCGCTCGTCGCGGCGCCAGCGCAGTTGCTCGCCGCCGGGGATCGGGCGCCGCTCGGCGCTCCAGCGGCTCATCCGCCAGCCTTCGGGGGCACGACCCCACGGAGCTTTCGCTCCACATCGACCCACCAGAGCGCCTCGCCGAGGCCCACCCAGGCCGGGTCGCTCACGCCGCTGAGGCGCCGGTCGGTGAAGGTGTTCCCGCCGTCGCGGCTTGTGAAGACGACGAGGCCGCTCGTGCCCTCCTTGTTCGCCAAGACCCGCACCCCGCCGGGGCTCGTGCCGATGGCCGCCGGTCTCAAACCTTCGGGCAAGGAGCCGCGCCAGGTGACGGCGTCGCCGCTGAGCTGGCCGACCCGGGCCGCGCCGCGCTGGCCGGTGACCACCCACACGCCGTCCGTGGCCAGCACAGCCTCGTCGTGCTGCACCCGAAAGGCCTCGCCGTGGTCGTCGCTGCGCATGAGCCGCGCGCCGCTCACCAGCAGGCGTCCATCGACGAGGCCGAGCTGCTCGGCGACCTGGCCCGGCATCGGGGCGCCGCTGAGCTTGGTCCAGGTTCGCCCGCCGTCCGTCGTGCGCCAGAGCTGGCCGACGCCGACGGCGTAGCCTTCACCGCCGTCGCCGACGGTCAAGGCCGTGAGGCTCGTCGCGGGGATGGGCCCACGCTCCTCCCAGAGCCCGCCCCGCTCGACGACGAGGCGGTAGTCGCTGCCGGTCTTGTCCTCCCGGGCGGTGGCGACGATCGCCCAGAGCTCCGCGCCGTGGCCCTCCGCGGCGACGTACCAGCCCTCCCCGGCGGGCCCGGTGGCCGCCAAGGTCTCCCCGGTGAGGCGCCAAGCGGCCAAGGTCCGCGCGGTGACGCCGACGAAGGGCCCGCCGCCGAAGCCGAAGACCACCCCGGCGTCGGGGTCCACGACCGTCGGGGTGAAGTCCTGGGGCAAGGCCCCAAGCGTCACCGTCTGCTCACGCGGGGCGCCCCCGAGGCAGGCCCAGAGCGTGAGCAGCAGGCTCAAACGCGCCCCGCCTGAAGCACCCGCCGCGTCTCGGTGAGCGCCAAGGCGCCCTTGTCCCCGGCGAGGCCAAGCCAGGCCTCCGTCGGCGGCAAGGCGAGCAGGCTCGTGACGAAGCCGCCGTCGGGGTGAGAGGCGGCGACGGCGAGGCCCGGGTGGGCCTCGGGGTCGTCCGGCACCAAGGCGAGCTGCATCGCCGCCCCTGAAGGCCGGGCGCTCCAACCCATGGAGAGCGGGTCGCCGGGGTCGGAGATCTCGCCCAGCCACTCGACGAAGGCGCCCTCCAGGCGGCCCAGCCGCACCCGCCCGTCCTGGACCGCGGCGAGGTAAGGGAAGGCCAAGGCGCGCACATGGGCGCCGTCTACGTTGCGGTGGCCCCAGCGGTGGCCGTCGTCTCGGGACAAGAACAGGCCCTCGGGGGTGCTCAGCACGAGCTGGTCACCGACGCGGAAGAGGCGGTCCCGGGTGGAGTCTCGGCGGCCCGGGGCGCTGATCGCCTCAAAGGAGCCCGCCCGCCAGCGCAAGAGCGTGTTGGCGCCGAGGAGCCAGACCTCATCGGGGCCCATGACGAGGGCTGAAGTGACGCTCTCCGCCGGGATCTCCCCGAGCTCAACCCAGCCGCCGACGTCTACGGAGACCGCGCGCAGCAAGGTGAAGCGGGGGCCCGGGTGCCCGACGACGGCGTAGCCCGCCCCGTCGTGGAGGTCACCCGCGCGCACCCAGCCGGGGCCCTCCCAGACCGTGCGCAGGCCGCCGTCAGCGTAGACCCGCAGGATGACCCCGACGCGGTCCACCGGGGCGGGCCCGCCGCGCCAGCCGAACATGAGCCCCGAGCCGTCTGGCCGGGCGACGATCCGCTCTGGCACGAACCCCGCCGGGGCCTGGGCGCCGAGCCGCCAGTCCCGCTCCGGCCGGTTCGGCTCAGAAGATGTCATCCCAGACCTCCTCGGCCCAGGCCGACGCGGAGTCTACGCCCGCCTCGGCCTCATCGACGAGGTCACTCGCGGACTCCCGGGCGGAGTCCAGCGCGGCCTCCGTGGCGCCCTCCTCACCGAGCGCCGAGTCCAAGGCGTCTACGCCCTCACCGACGACGTCGGAGGCGACGCCGTGGGCGTCCTCGGCCAAGGCCAAGGCGTCCTGGCCGAGCTGGTCCGCGCCGTCGCTGAGCGCCTGGGACGTGCCCTCGCCGAACACCTCGTCGATGCCGTCGCCCACGACCGCGAAGCCCTCATACGCGACGTCGACGAGCTCCTCGGTGGTGCCGTCGCCGCCGACGTAGTCGATGGCGTCTTCGCCCCAGGTGCTCAAGAGCCGGGTGCCGATGTCGGCGACCTGGCCGAGCCCATCAAAGGCGATGAGGTCCCGGACGTCCGGGGTGAGGCCGATGTTCGCGAGGTCAAAAGGGCTGAGGTCGCCGAGTCCCGCGTTCCAGTAGGCGTCGGCGTGGGTGCCATACGCGAAAGAGGTGAACGCGGAGTCGTTCTTCTCCAGGCGATCGAAGTCGGCGGGGTCCGCGTCGCGGCGGCCCTCGATGGCGGTCTGGAGGTTGAGCCGCGCCCGCACGAGCCAGGCCTTGCCCTCGTCCGTGAGGCGGTCGTTCGTCTCGTTGGTGAAGCGCCCGACGTACTTCTCGCCGTAGCCGAGGTAGTAGGTCGGCGGGGTGAGCCCGGCGTCGGCGTAGCGGGTGGAGAAGTCCCCGTGGCGGCGGCGGTAGTAGGACAAGGCGCCGTCTGCGGCGACGGAGCCCGGAAGATGGACCGGATCCGCGTCCCCGTTGGCGCTGGGCTCGCCGGGACCGCCGCTCATCACCTGACGCTGCACCTCCGTGTTGCCGAGGGAGTCCTGGCGCTGGTCACGAGACGTCGTCGGCGTGGAGGTCGTCGGGCCGCTGGGCGAGACGCTTGGGGTGACCGGCTCATGGCGCAGGCCGCTCATTCCAGACCTCCGAGGTGCTGCTTCTTGCGCGGTGTGACAGGGGGGAGACTCCCCTTGAGGCTACCTCGGACCCCCAAAAACCGCAACAACTCCTTGCGCTCCCGCTGACCGCGGTGGGTCAAGGCGAGACCGACGCGTGAGGGTTAATCCGGCGAATGCCCCGAACCCCAGCCGCCGCTCCTGACCCCGAGGCCGCCTTGGCCGCGCTGCGCGCCCTGGCCAACCCGAGCCAACGCGAGGGCCTCTCCCGCTACGGCATCCCCACCGAGCGGGCGATCGGCGTACGGATGGCCGACGTGCAGGCCCTCGGCAAGACCTTGGGCCGCCACCAGGAGTTCGCCGAGGCCCTCTGGGAGAGCGGGGTGTACGAGGCCCGCCTGCTCGCCGCCTTCGTCGCCGAGCCCGCCGCCTTGCCGCCCGCCACGGTGGAGCGCTGGCTCGCTGACCTCGACTCCTGGGCGATCTGCGACACGCTCTGTTTCCACCTCTTTGACCGCGCCCCCGACGCCTGGGGCTGGGTCGTCGCCTGGGCGAGCCGCCCCGAGGAGCTCGTCCGCCGCGCGGCCTTCGCGCTCTTGGCGGCCTTGGCGCTCCACGACAAGCGGAGCCCTGATGCGCGCTTCACCGCGCTCTTCCCCTTGATCGTCGCCGCGGCGGAGGATCCCCGCGACCTCGTGAAGAAGGGCGTGAGCTGGGCGCTGCGCAGCGTCGGCCACCGCGGACCGGCGCTGCACACCGAGGCGATTCAGCTCGCCGAGACCTTGGCCGCGGCGTCGAGCACCGCCGCCCGGTGGATCGGCCGAGACGCCCTGCGGGACCTCCGCCGCCCCCAGGTCTTGGCGCTCGTGACGCGGAAGGCCGCCCCGAAGGCGCCGCGCCGCCGGGCTTAGCCCACCTTCTTCCACAGGGCCTGGAGCGCGACGAGCTGGTCGTGCAGCATCTTCTTCGTCGCCTCGTCGGTGAGCTCACCCGCGGCGTTGAACTTCGTGTGCGCCGCGCCGATGAACACCTCGGGCTTGTTCAGGGTGAAGGTGTTCAAGAAGACGAGGATCTGCCGGAGGTGGTACTGGGCGCGGGCCGTGCCCAAGGCGCCCATCGACGCGCCGAGGATCGCCACGGGCTTGCCGTTCAAGGGCGGCTCCGGCGGGCGGGAGATCCAGTCGATGGCGTTCTTGAGCACGCCGGGCACGGAGTAGTTGTACTCCGGCGTGGCGATGAGCACGGCGTCGGCGTGGGCGAGCTGATCCTTGAGGCGGGCGACGGCGGCGGGCAGGCCTTGGCGGGCCTGATCGTCGTTGTAGAGCGGGATGTCCGAGATGTCCACGATCTCGATGGAGACGCCCTCTGGAGCGACCTTCTGGGCGGCCCGCAGGGCGAGGGTGTTGTAGGAGCCCTTCCGGAGGCTCCCCGAGATCGCGAGCACGTTCATCAGCGTCCGTTCCTGGCTTGGGGGTTGGGCTCTTCAGGTAACGCCGGGGCGGCAATTGCGGAGCGGTTCAGGACGTAGACAGCGCCGTCCTATCCCCGCTACGATCGCCACCCCTGTGTGGAGCCGCCGATGCCCCTCGTCCAGCAGAAGCTCACCGCCAAGTCCTCGATGGTCGGCACCCTGGAGGTGCGCCGGGCCTTGCCCCAGCGGGAGCGCCGCCTCGTCGGCCCCTTCTGTTTCCTCGATCACATGGGGCCCCACACGAGCCTCGGCGTGGCGGGGGGCGGCGTCGGCCCGCATCCCCACATCGGCCTCGCCACGGTGACCTACCTCTTCGACGGCGAGATCCTCCACCACGACAGCGTAGGCACCCACCAGCGCATCACCCCCGGCGACGTGAACTGGATGACCGCCGGGCGGGGCATCGTGCACAGCGAGCGCACCCCCGAGGATCGCCTCGGCCAGATGAACACCGTGCACGGCCTGCAGATCTGGGTGGCGCTCCCCCAGTCCCACGAGGAGGGCCCGCCGTCTTTCCAGCACGCGCCCAAGACGAGCCTGCCCCAGCTCGACGAGGGCGGCCTGCACCTGCGGGTGGTCCTAGGCACATGGCAGGGCGCGGCCTCGCCGATCACCCTGGCCTCCCCCACCCTCTACGCCGTCGCGGAGCTGGCCCCCGACGCCAGCCTGCCCCTGCCTCCCGAGGTCACCGAGCGCGCGGTGTACGTCGTGGAGGGTGTGGTCGAGCTCGACGGCGGCACGCTCCACCGGGGGGAGCTCGCGGTCTTGACCCCCGGCCAGTCCGGGGAGCTCACGGCGATCACCCGGGCGAAGGTGGCGGTGATCGGCGGCGAGCCCCTGGACGGCCCACGCTTCATGCTCTGGAACTTCGTCTCCAGCCGAAAAGAGCGCCTGGAGCAGGCCAAAGACGACTGGATTCACCGGCGCTTCCCGACCATCCCCGGCGATGAGGTGGAGCGGGTGCCCTTCCCTGGGGAGGGGGGGTGAGGGGCCTGGTCCTGGCCGGGCTCACGACCACCACCCTCCTCCTCACCGTGACCGCGCTCAACATGCGCGGCCTGCTCATCCGCGCCATGGCCCCCGAGGGCTCCTTTGACCCGGCGAAGGCCCCGCCGCCGCCGGACTACGCCGACCCGGCGAGCTGGAGCGCCTTGCCCGAGCGGCAGGACGCCGGGGACGCCGCGCCCATCGGCGCGCCCGCGATTGACCAACAGACCGCCCTCGTCGACGTGTTCTACGTTCACCCCACCTCGTACCTGGGCTCGGGCTGGAACGGACCCACCACAGACGCCAAGCTCAACCAAGACACGGACTGGCTCTCGACCAACATCCAAGCCACGGCGTTTAACGGCTGCTGCGCGGTGTACGCGCCCCGGTATCGGCAGGCGACGGGGCAGAGCTTCTACGCCCCCAGCGCGGACGGCGACGCGGCGATTGACCTCGCGTACACCGACATTCGCCGGGCCTTTGAGGAGTTCAACCGCCGCCGCGGCGCCGACCGCCCCTTCGTGATCGCGGCGCACAGCCAAGGCTCCGTGCTCGCGACGCGCCTGCTCTTTGAGGAGGTGAGCGGCGGGCCCCTGGCGACCGCGCTCGTCGTGGCCGTGCTCCCCGGGGGTCGGCTGACCGTGGCTGGGCTCGCCGAGGCCGCGCCGGACCTGCCGGTCTGCGCAGATCCGACACAGACCGGCTGCGTGCTGGCCTGGAACGCCCGAGGCCCGGGCTTCGTCCCGAACGAGCTCTCACTGTTCCAAGACGACCCCCGCCCCCTCGTCTGTGTGAACCCGATCACCTGGCGGGCGGACCTCACCCGCGCCGACGCCGACCAGAACCCCGGCGCCGTGTTCTTGGAGCACCCCGACCCCAAACCCCTGCCCGGCCTCGCCAGCGCCCAGTGCCGCGAGGACGGGGTGCTGCTCGTGGACGAGCTCGGCGACGTGCCCCGGGACACCATGAGCCGCATGCTCGACCGCGCGCTGGGGCCGGAGAGTTACCACGCCTTTGAGGTGCAGCTCTACTTCATGGGGCTGCGGGAGAGCACGAAGCTGCGGACGGAGGCTTGGCTGCGGGCGAATGGGGGGTGAGCGTCAGCCATCGGGGTGGGCGTGTTCAGGAATCGGCGCTCGGACCGGCCTCCCCCACCCCCTCGTGTTCAGGAATCATCGCTTTGACCGCGCTCCCCTACCCTGCTGTGTCAGGCGTTCGCCACTGGGCGTCAGGCTTTGGCCCTCTACCGTCAGGGTTTGAGCGCCTAATCCGAGCCGAGTTGGTCTCTTCCAGGCGAGCTTACACCTCGAGACTAGGCTGACCCACCCCCAAACCCTGACGGTGAGCCGCCGATCTCTGAACACGGCACCCTCACCCTCACAGGTCCGGGCGCTGATTCTTAGACACAGCACCCCCGAGCAGACGAGTCTGGGCGCACAAAGCTAGACACCCAGACCCCAGGTCCTGAGCACGGCGCGCCGCTCCTCGCTCACCGCGCCCTCACGGCGCGATCCAGCACCACTCCGGCAGGTAGCTCGGCAAGGCGCCGTCGCTGAGGTAAGGCGACTGTCCTACATCGAGGTCGTAGGGGTGGTCAAACATGAACGACCACATGCCGTAGAACAGGGTCTCGCCCTCGGGGGGCTCAAAGGGCGGCACGGCGTGGCCTTGGTCGTGCTCGCAGGCCACGACGAAGTGGTCGTCGGCGCGGAGCTCGTCCACAAACCGCTCGCTCGCGGCGTGGAAGTCTACGGCCAGCCAGTCCAAGGGGCCACCGTTGAGCACCAGCGCCGGGTATTTTCGCTCTTGGGGCGCGTACTCCATCTCCCAGACGCCGAGCACCTCGCCGAGCCCGCCGGAGAGGCTCATCACGCTCGCGAAGGGCGCCACCTCCTCGGTGTTGGCGATGTAGGTCAGCCACAAGGCCCCGGCGCTCACGCCGACGCCGTGCACCTGATACGGATCGATGTTGTACTGGCTCGTGATGCAGGCGAGCATGTCGTTGAAGAACAACAGCTCTTGCTCTACACCCCAGGTCTCCACAAAGGGCCAGTTGAAGAAGTAGGCGTCCTCGATGTCGTCGGGGAACACGGCGATGAAGTCCATCTCCTCCACCGCGCGCTCCAGCTCACCATCCCGCACAAAGCTCGACGAGGAGGCGTTCATCCAGTGCCAGCCGATCACGAGCGGCAAGGGGTGGCTGCCGTCGTAGTGGGACGGCACCATGAGCCGGAACGCGCGCTCGTTCCCGCTGGAGAGAAAACCCTCGTTGAGCGCGAGGTCGCTCACGTTGGAGCCCACCAAGGTCGGGCAGAGGCCCTCGCTGTACTCCGGCCAGTCGGGCGGGATCGTGGGGTGGGTCGTCTCCGGCTCGGCGGTGTCCTCGGGCGGGGACGTGTCCTCGGGCGGGGAGGTGTCCTCCGGCGGGGTCGTGTCCTCGGGCGGCGTCGTGTCCTCGGGCGGCGTCGTGTCCTCAGGCGGGGCGCTGTCCGTCGCCGCGGGCTGGGTGTCCGGCGGCGCGCTCTCGACGGTCTTGGGGGTGGTCGTGCCACAAGCGGCGGCCAGGAGCAGGAAGAGGGGCATGGGGGACCTCACAGGCTGGGCGAGTCAGTATACAGGATCCTGCGTTCGCGCAGATCGCCGACCGAACGAGCCCCCCACCTGCCCAGACCCCGAGCCCTCGTGGCTATGCTGCTCGGGCGCTTCAGAGGGTGAGTAGGATGTTTGTGAAGATGATCGAGCGCTACGCGCAGCTCGTGCTCGTCAACGCGCCGACCCAGCTCGCCTTGGTCGGGCTTGGTCTGGTTGTGTTTGTTGTCGTCGAGCGCCTGATCGCCCAGGGGCGGCTCCGCGCGGCCTGGGCCCGGGCCTTGGGCCTCGGCGGGCTCACCCTGTCGGCGCTCATCGGCGCGGCGGCGCGGGCCTCGGTCGTCGACGACGCCTTCATCTCGTTTCGGTATGTCGAGAACCTCCTCGCCGGTCACGGCCTCGTCTGGAACCTCGGCGAGCGGGTCGAGGGCTACACGAACCTCCTGTGGGTGCTGATGCTCGCCGCCCTGAGCGCGCTCACACCCCTGGAGCTTCCACACCTGGCCTTGGGGCTGAACCTCCTGACCTTCGGGCTCACGACGCTCGGCTTGGCCCAAGCCGAGCGCCGCCTCACCCCAGGGGCCTGGGCGCTCCCCCTCGCGCCGCTCCTCTATGTGGGCCAGAGCGTCGTCATCGAGCACGCCACCACAGGCTTAGAGACCTCCTTCGCCGCCTGGATCGTGACCTTGGGCGCCGGGGCGCTCCTCACGGGGAGGCGGCCCCTGGCGGTGGGCGCGCTGTTGATCTTGGGGGTGCTGACCCGGCCCGACTTCGCGCTCTTGTGGGCGGCGGCGGGGGCGGCCCTCACCCTCGACGCGGCGATGCGCGCCGAGGGCCCCTGGCGCGGGCAGCTCGGGGCTGCCCTCGGCGTGGCCGCACCCTACGCGCTGAGCGCCTTGCCCTACGCCCTGGTGATGCTCTGGCGCCATGACTATTATGGCGACTGGCTGCCAAACACCTACTACGCGAAGTCCGCGGACCTGCCTTACTGGCGCCAAGGGGAACGTTACGCCTGGACCTTCTTCGTCGGCGCCCACCTCTGGCTCACCCTGCCGCTTGGGCTCGCCGGGCTCTGGGCCGCCCTGAGAGACCACACCGCCCGCGCCTTCGGGCTGTTTGTGCTGCTTGGCCTGCCCCTCCATGTTCTGTACGTCATGCGCGTGGGCGGCGACTTCATGTACGGTCGCTTCTTCATCGTGCTCTTGCCGCTCTGGGCCTTGGTCGTGGCCCTCGGGGTGGCGGGCCGGTCAGGGCGCTGGCGCTGGGCGGCCTTGGCGCTCGCCCTGCTCACCACACGCGGCGTGCCGATCATCGGGCCCGAGAAGACCCGCTGGAACATCACCAACGAGGGCGCGGTGTACCCGGTGACGGCCTGGTGGCCCGAGGTGGTTATCGACCACCACAACTGGCGGGCGGCCAAGGCGCTCCAGCGCCTCAAGGAGCGGGGGATCTCCCCGATCATCGCGACCTCGGGCATCGGCATGGTCGGGTACTACAGCGGCCTCACGGTCATCGACCTCCGGGGGCTCACCGACCACCACACCGCGCGGCTGCCCGTCGGCAAGCGGGGCATGCCGGGCCACGAGAAGTGGCCGTCACACGCCTACCTCGCCGAGCGTGGGGTGAGCGTCGCGAGGTTCGTCACCGCGCACCCCGAGCGCTGGCGCACGCTCACGATGATCGACCTCGGCCCCGGCGTGCCGCTGGACTGGGGCTTCTTCCAGTATGACGCGGGCCTCGCGAAGGAGCTGCGCACAGCGGCGCCGGAGCTGCGCTTCTTTCAGCCGACGGCCCACCTGGAGCGGTGGCTTGACCGCTCCGTCCGCCTCACCGACGAGGAGATCCTGCGAGACGTGGCGTTCTGGCGGTTTTACCTCTTGGCGCGGAACCCCGACGCGGCGCTGGCGGCGAGGCTCGACGCGGTGCTGGCGGGCCGAGGGCTCACCCTCGAACCCCACACAGTGGGCAGCCCCTACAAGATCAAGGCTGGGCCTGGGCCATCTCGACGAGCTGGTCCAAGGCCGCGCCCCAGCCGTGGTGGAAGCCCATCTCCTCGTGCTGCTTGCGGGTCTCGGGGTTCGCGTGGCGGGCGATGGCGATGTAGCGGGTGCCCTCCCCCTCGGGCTCCAAGAGGAGCATGCCGGTCTGGAAGGCCTCGCCGCTGGGGCGGAAGCCGGGGCGTAAGGCGTCGGTGAACACCAGGCGGCGCTCGGGGATGACCTCCAGGTAGCAGCCGTCCCCCTCGGGCATCCGGACGCCGTCGGGGCCCTGCATCACCGTCATGAACTGGCCGCCGGGGCGCAGGTCGATCTTACACTCCACGACCTTCCAGGGCCGGGGGCAGAACCACTGCATGAGCTCCTCGGGGTTCGTCCAGGCACGCCACACGCGGGCGGGGGACACGGGCACCCAACGCTCCAGGACGAGGTCGAGCTCGGGGTTGATGGTGATGTCGATCGGGGTCATGGCGTCGGCTCCTGGTCGTTGATGAGGAAGTGGTCGAGCTGGTCGAGGCGCCTCGTCCAGAGGTCTCGCTGCTCGGCGAGCCAGCCCTCCATCGGCTTGAGGGCGTGGGGGGCCAAGGCGTAGGTGCGGACACGACCGCTCTTCTGAGAGGTCACGATCCCCGCGTCTTCGAGCACCCGGAGGTGCTGCACGAAGGACGGCAAGGCCACGTCGTAGGACGCGGCCAGCTCGCTCACCGACGCGGGGCCCCGCCCGAGGCGCTCCACCACCCCACGCCGCGTCGTGTGCGCCAAGGCGAGGAGCACGGCGTCGAGGCGGGAGGCGGAGGGTGGCTGGGCGTTCTGCACAATACTTAGGTAACAGACTAAGTGTTGTGCGGCGAGGGGGGCGCCCCAAAAAAGTGCGGCGATGATCCTGGGCGCCCTCAGCCCTCGTCGTCGGGCGCCTGGGCGGGCCCCTCCCCAGGGGGCTCCTGGGCCGCGGACTCCAGGCGGCGCTGGCGACGCCCCCGGGCGACCTCCGTGGCCAAGGCGTCGAGGCGGCTCACCCAGAGGGCCCGGAACTGGTCGAGCCAGAGGTCCACGGCCTGGAGCGGCGCCGCGCTCAAGGAGTAGAGGCGCCGGGTGCCGTCGATACGCACGACGACGAAGCCCGTCTCGCGCAGCACCCGGAGGTGCTGGGAGACGGCGGGCTGGGAGAGGCCGAGCTCCTCGCCGATGACCTGGGCGATGGCCCCCGCGGGCCGCTCACCGTCGGCGAGCAGCTCCAGGACGCGGCGGCGCGCGGGGTCACCCAAGACGTCGAGGGCGTGCATCGACCTACCTCATGCCCCCCCAGTGTAAAACGCGGCGGTGCGCCCCGCCGCCTCGCGGGCGGCCTCGGCCTCGTCTCCCCCGGCGATGGCGGCCTCTCCCCAGGACCGGGCGGCGCGCCGGGTGAGGTCGAGGCCCTCGGCGGACATCGTCCAGGCGATGACGGCCTCCCGGTCGAAGGGCAGGTCCCGGGCGCCGACGTAGAGCGCGAGGCCCAAGAGGCCGAGCTCCCAGCCGACGCCGACCGCGCCAGGCCCGTACTGCGTCCAGAACTCCTCCGGCACAAACGCGACGTGCTCGAGGGTGAGGGTCGTCCAGCCCGGTGCCGCGGGGCTCAGGGTGACGGTGACCCAGCTCACCTCCCCCCGCATCTCCCAGGTCAGGCCGAGGCGGCGCGGCGGCTCACAGGCCGTCACCTCGCCCCCGGCGTTGCCCTCAAGCTGGTAACGGCCGCCGAGGCGCAGCTCGCCGTGAACGGGCAAGAACCAGCGGGGGATACGCTCGGCGCTCGTGAGGGCGTCCCAGAGGTCGGCGGCGTCGGTGTTGTAGGCGCGGGTGGCCACGACCACCCGGGCCGGGCGGCCCTCGTGCTCACGGCGGGTGACGGCGCGGGCGGTCGCGCCGAGGTGGTGAAGGATGTCGAGGTCCATGCAGGGCTCCGGGGTTTATTTGCGCCAGCTCTTATATAAGCTGCAACTAAAACAAGCAAGACCCTGACCTCGATCGGGATCCATCGGGCGTACAATGGCGCTGATGAACTGAGGAGCGCCCCCGGACATGATCGAAGGATTCACGCTGCCCGAGGTGCTCGGCGCTGAGGGCGCGGCGCGGCTTGAGCCTTTGCTCGACACGCTCGGCGAGGCCGACGCTGAGGCGCTTTGCGCCGATCCCGAGGGCCAGGCCGAGGCGATCCGGGAGCTCACGAGGCTCACCCGCAGCCTGCTCGACAGCTTCGGCGACCTCTCCCTCATCCACGAGACCGTCGTCGAGCACGCCACCGAGATGGAGAACGAGCTCTCGGTGCAGAACGAGCGCATCACGGCGCTCACCGAGAACATGCGGCGTTACCTCTCCCCGCAGCTCTACGCGCGGATCTCCGGCGGTGAGGTGCGCGCCACCTCCCAGCAGAACCGCCGCCGCCGGATCACCGTGTTCTTCTCCGACATCGTCGGCTTCACGGACATGACGGACACCGTCGAGCCCGAGGTGCTCTCCGAGGTGCTCAACCGATACCTGGAGGCGATGGTCGAGATCGCGACCCGCTGGGGCGCCACCATCGACAAGTTCATCGGCGACGCGGTGATGGTGTTCTTCGGCGACGACGACGAGACCGACCCCGCCGAGGGCGCCTACCGCTGCGTCGGCATGGCGCTGGAGATGCAGGCCGACGTGGGCCGCCTGCTCGACGCGATGTCCCTCGGCGCCGACCGCCGTCTGCTCACCCGCATGGGCATCAACACCGGGGTCTGCACCGTCGGCAACTTCGGCTCGGTGACCCACCGGATGTCGTACACGGCCATCGGCGGCGCGGTGAACATCGCCTCACGCCTGGAGGGCGCCGCACCCCACGGCGGCATCCTCATCAGCGGCGCCACCTACCACCTCATCGCCGACCGGATCGTCGCCGAGCCCCGGGGCGCGCTGAAGCTCAAGGGGGTGTCGCACCCCGTGGAGACCTATGAGGTCCTCGGCCTCGCCGGGGACAAGCTCGCCGGGCGCACCACGCTCACCGAGGTCGAGGGCGGCTTCCGCCTCGCGCCTCTGGAGCTCGTGCCCGGCGTCACCTCCGGCGTCGAGCGCCGCGAGATGGCCCTCGCCCTGCGCGCCGCCCTGCGCCTGCTTGAGCGAAGCTGACGCCCTCCCCCGCCCTGGAGCACCCCCATGTCTCAGGAAGAGACCCGCCCCAACCAGCACGCCTGGTCGGACGTCGACAAGGCCCCGGACACCCAGGCCTTCGCCGCCTACCTCGACACCCTGCGCGGCTTGGACGCCATCGCGGAGTACAAGCGGCGCTCCATCGAGCGGTTGCGCCTCAAGCCTGGCCAGCGGGTGCTGGACCTCGGCTGCGGGACGGGCGACGACACGGCCCTGCTCGCCGCCGCCGTGGGCCCCGCCGGGGGCGCCCTCGGCGTGGACTTCTCCGGGGCGATGGTGGACGAGAGCCGCCGCCGCTGGCTCAACAAGGGCCTGCCGTTGTCCTTTGAGGTCGGCGACGTACACAAGCTGGACCTGCCGAACGACCACTTCGACGGCGTGCGCGCCGACCGGGTGTTTCAGCACCTCGCCCAGCCGACAGACGCCTTGGCGGAGCTCGTGCGGGTGACCCGCCCCGGGGGCCGGGTGGTCGTGAGCGACCCCGACTGGGGCACCTACATCCTCGACGCGCCGCCGACCCCTGCGGTGCTCAAGTACCACGACCTCGCCCAGCGCCAGGCGAAGAACCCCTGGATCGGCCGCCAGCTCTACGGCATGTTCCGCGCGCTCGGCCTCGTGGAGCTGGAGGTCACCGTCTCGGTCACCACCTTCACCGACCTCAACGTGCTGGAGCGCCTGGGCAACCTCGACGCCGGGTTCATCACCGCCGTGCAGACCGGCCAGCTCACCGAGGCCGAGGTCGGCGCGGTGAAGCGGGTGCTGCGGGAGCGCCAGGACGCCGGGCGCTTCTTCGGCTCGGTGAACATCTACACCATCTCGGGCGCCTTGCCCGAGGCGGTCAGCGCGCCTTGAGCGTGAGCTTGGGGTAGAGCCGGGCCAAGGACGGCAAGGTCTTCTTCTGCCAGGAGACCTGCTCGTCGATGATCACGGTGAGCTGAACGCTATGCTCACGCGCCAACATGACGAGGCGCGAGAGCGCGGTGATGCCTGAGCTGTTGAGGAACTGGAGGCCCGCGAGGTCGAGCTCAAGGGGCCCCTTCGCGGCCTCGATCTGGTCGTGCACCGCGGCGAGCGCGCTGCGATACGCCGCGGGCGAGACCAGCCGCATGACGCCGGACAAGGTCGCGCCGTCCGCGCGAAGCTCCAGCTTGTACTCACCCTCTACGCTCATGGGGGGCTCCTAAACAGGAAGTGGTCAGCCGCGCTCGACCGCGTCAACCTCCAGCGCGAGCTGGAGCGTGACGTGGAAGCGCTCAGGGTCGTCGGGGACCGCGCGTATCTCCGCGGAGAGGCGGGCGCCGTAATCTTTCTTGAGGTTGATGAGGCCGAGGCCTGAGGCCGCCCGGTCCCGGGACGCGGTGTGCTCAAGCTGCTCCAAGAACAGCTCCTCGGGGTCCGTCGTCGCCATGCGGGTGAGCCGCGCCCGCAGAGCCGCGACCTCGGCGCGGCGGGCCTCGTTCTGGGTCTCAAAGGTGATGACCTCGCCGAAGTGGCTGATCTCAACGGAGACCGGCCGCTGCTTGTCCGCAGAGAACTTCGCGAGGTTCTCGATGAGCTCGTTGAGGCCCGTGCTGAGCACCTGGGCGGCCACCACCCGAGACTCAAAGTGGTACTCGAAGTAGCTCGCCAAGAAGTCCGCCATCTTGCTGCACCGGCGCCACTGCACGATGAGATCGATGGGCAGAAGCTCGATTCGCAGGTTGGAGAGGCGGTCCGCGGGGTCTTGGGGCGTCAGGGTGTCCCCGACCTGGCCGAGTAGGTCCATCTCAGCCCTCCGCCTTGGGCGAGCGCGCCGGGAGCTCAAAGACCGCGGGCAAGGTCAGCTCCCGGATCTCAGGGGGGATGTCTACCTCGGGGATGATCAGGCGGCTCTGCATCGGGTCGTGCTCGGAGCGGTACTCCGAATGGATCGGGTACCGCGGGAAGGGCGCGAGGTAATGGGAGTGCACGGGCCCCTTGGGCGCGAAGAAGCGGTCCAGGATCGACACCGTCGCGCAGACGAGCAAGAGCACCGGGCGGCCGTCCGCGTCCCAGTCCCCCTCACAGAAGCCCCGGCTGAGCGCGGCGTGGAAGATGTGGCGGGCGAGGCCGAAAGACTCCCAGCCCTCCCGCACGACGAGCTTCGTGATCTCGCGGCGGGTGGCGTTGACGTAACGATCGACGACCCCCGAGGCGACGAGCTCGGCCTGCACCTCGTCGTCGGTGATGCCCCCGTACCGCTCGACGTAGGTGTCGCGGGTGTAGAGCGCGAAGGCGCAGACGATCAGCCCGTCCACGGTCCCCATGAGGTACTTCTGGGGGTAGGGCTCGATGCGCGCGTCGAGATCATGGCTGTCCTCGGAGAACATGATCTGGTAGCGCCGGTTGTAGGTCTCCGCGATGAAGTACTGGCATCGCAGCACCTCGGCGCGCGTCTTGGCGATGGAGATCTTGAGGAGCATCAGGCTTCCTGCCGTCTTGCGATGATGAACGTGACGTCGTCGTGGTACACGCCCTGGGTGAACCGCTCTAGGTCCTCGGTGAGCGCCGCCCGGATGGCCTCCAGGGGCCTCGACGCGTGGCGCTTGATGAACTCGATGAGGCGGGCCTCCTCAAACATGCCCTGCTTGTAGTCGCCGGTCTTCGCGGCCTCGGTGACGCCGTCGGTGATGACGAACAGGGTGTCGCCGGGCTCGATGTGCAGCCGGGTCTCGGACACGAAGTCCGCGGGGATGTCCTCGATAAGCCCGAGCTGGAACGGGAACTGGGAGACGGTCACCACCTCGACCTCCCCCGTGGCCTTGCGGTGCACGTAGAGGTTGTCGTGGGAGCCCGAGAGCACCAGCTCGTCATCCCGATCCATACACAAGGAGACGATGCTCATCGTGCGCTCCTCGCCCATTCGCGCGAGGTTCTGGTGCAGCACGCTGTTGGCGAGGAGGTTCAGCTCGCCGGGGCCGATGCTCTCCCGGGTGCGCAGGATGCTCGACATGACGCTCTGCGCCATGAGCATCACGAGGCCTGAAGAGAGGCCGTGGCCGGTGACATCGCCGAGGAGGATCCAGGCCCGGTCGCCGAAGCGCTGCACGTCGTAGTAGTCCCCGCCGACCTCGTCCGCGGGCTTCATGTAGCAGACGAGCTCAAGGCCCGGGACCTGGGGGTTGTGGGGCAAGAGCTGGGTCTGGATGCGGCGGGCGGCGTCCATCTCGGCGGCGGTGCGCGCCGTCTGGGCGGTGATCTTCTCGACGACGACGGCGGGGGCGAAGATGGACAGCGCGAAGATGCACAGGAGCCCAAGGCTAAAGCCGAAGGGGCCCCACTCCGGCTTGTCGCCCAGAAGCGCGAAGTCGAGCATGTGCAGGCCGTAGAACAGGCTCGCGACGACCATGCCGAGCTCTGAAGAGCTCAGCCGCGCACGGTGCCTCAGGAGCAGCTCCCCAGCCGTCGAGAGCAAGGGGAAGGCCACGCCGCAGAGCAGGGGGAAGGTCACGAAGAAGAAGGGCAGCCCGGCGAAGTCGCTCAGGAGCGCGACCACCCAGCCCAAGCCCAACAAATAAAAGGACCGCCGCCATGACACGACGACGTCGGAGCTGATCGAGAGCAGGTGGGCGATGGCGCAAGAGATCGAGAAGACCGCGGTGAGCCCGACGAGCACCAGGGGCATCGCCGTCCCGGCGAGACCTTGCACCACGAGGCTCCCAAAGGTCGATCCCCAGATGAAGAGCTGGGCGCGGGTCAGCGCGTCACGCTGGCGAAGCCATAGCAGGCCCGCGACCAACGAGTTGATGAGCACGGCCCCCGCGTAGACGATGAGCAACGTGTTCAGGACCGCCTGCTGACCTTCCATGCGTTTGCCTCGACCACCAGCCATCTTGGCTCGGGGGCTCGATTATATCCCTACGCGGGGGCGCGCGCGGGACCGCGGGAGCGCCCACGAACGACCGACCTCAGGCGGGATGGGTGAACGGTGGCTCGGGAGTTTAGACGCCGATATTTTACGTCTCAGGCCCTGAGCCGCACAAGGCGCGACCGGCGTCTCACCCCGGCGGCGCCCCAAAGCCGCCCTGGGCGCCACGCGGCGGGCGTTCGCCCACGCCGTCCACGCACGATAAACACGTCCGGGACAAGGCCAGCCGCCAAGACCGAGGCGCAAACCTCGCCTCCCACCCCAGGAACGACCATGACCCCTGAGGCCCTCTCCGCCCGGACGGCCCACGCCGTAGACACCGCCGTCGCGATCGGCCGAGCGCTCGGCCTCTCCGTAGACGCCCCGATCGTGCTGCACGACGTCTTCTCCGTCGTGGTGCACCTCGCGCCGAGCCCCGTCGTCGCCCGGGTCCCTGTGGTCTTGCCGTCTTGGCTGACCCTCCCCCGCCTCGCCGCCCGGCAGCAGCGGGAGCTCGACGCCGTCGCTGGGCTCCGGGCCGCCGGGCTGCCCGTCGTGGCGCCGAGCCCCCTCGTCCCACGGGCGCCGATTCAGCGGGACGGCCTCAGCGTCACCCTCTGGGAGCTCGCCGAGGTGACCCCAGAGCACGCGCCCTACAACGACGCTGGCGCCGAGGCCACGGCCACGCTCCACGCCGCGATGCGCGCCCTGCCGACGGACCGCCTGGAGCTCCTGAGCCCGGCCCAGCTCGATCTGCCGAGCCTGCTCACCACCTTTCGTGAGGCGCCGGGCCCGCTCACCGAGGTGGACCTCGCGCACCTCCAGGCCGACTGGCGCGCCCTCGCCCCGCTGCTCGTGAGCCCCGAGGCCCTCCGCGCGGCCCTGCCCGGCGTCTCATTGCAGGCGATTCATGGCGACGCGCCGCAGCACAACGTCATCCTCACGACGACCGGCCCCCGCTTCGCTGACTTTGAGGACGTGTGCCTGGGCCCGATCGAGTGGGATCTCGCTGGACACGGCCCCGAGGCCCTCGCCGCTTACGACGACGCCGCCCGGGCCCGGGGCCTGCGCCCCCACGATCCCGAGGCCCTGCGCCTCATGAACGCCGCCCGATCGCTCCAGGTCATCGCGGCCTTCGCCCTGGTGCCCCAGCTCCCGCTCCTCGCCCAGGGCCTCGCCCCGGCCCTCGACGCCTGGCGCGAGACCCCGCCCCTCGACGCCGGGCGCTAAGTCGCGTATCGTGCCACTAGAGCGACCCTGGGCGGGTCGCCGGAGCGCGCTTATGCCGACACCTGACCCGGTTGACGACTACATCAACGCCCAAGCCCCGGCCACCCAAAGCCACCTCAAGCGGGTGCGCGCGGTCCTGAGCGAGGCGATCCCAGGCGCCGAGCAGGTGATCAGCTACCAGATCCCCTGCTTCCGCCTCGACGGCACCTACGCGCTCTACTTCGCGGGGTACGCCCACCACGTCGGGGTCTACCCCATCA
>JAKLKD010000383.1 GCA_023150845.1 Myxococcota bacterium
CGCTCCAGGTTCGTCGCCGCCCAGGCGCGGAGGGCCTCGGCGGCGGCGTGGAGGGCCTCCCGGTCGCGGTCCCCCTGGAGGCGAAGCGCCACCAAGGCCCTGATCGGCCCGTGGAACGCCTCGGCCACCCGGCGCTGCTGGTCCCGAAGGTCCGCCAAGGCCAGCTCGACATGCCTCCGCGGCAGCACATGGTCGGTTGAGGTGGAGGCCCGGATCGCCGTCTCGGCGAGGAACAAGCCAAGGCCGCGCGCCACGCCCTGCACCTCGGGGAGCAGCGCGGGGTTCGCGACCACCAACGACAATAGCAGCCGCTCGTCCAGCGCACCACGAACGAGGACACCGACGGCCTCGCCCATGAAGGAGACCGCCTGGCCTTCGATCGCGCCGAGGCGTGAGGCGAGGTCTTCACCGTAGACCTCGGCGCACCGCGAGATGAGCTCGGCGGGCGTGAAGGTCGCGGCGAGGAGCCGCTCAAGCTCAACCAAAGCCTGCGCGTGGGAAGGGGAAACCATCGGTCCTAAGCATGAGCCGGAGGGCGCGATGCCCTCTCACCCTGTACATGGCCCGACCCCCTACACCTGTGATGAAGATCCCGAAGAAAACTTCAGAGGGTGTCCCCCGGCGCCTCCAAGGAGCGCGGGTGCTGGGAGGTGCGGACCTCGACGACGCAGGGGGAGCAGGACGATAGCACGCGCGGCGTCAAGCCGTTGAGGTCAGAGGGCTGACGAGGGGCGGGAGCGACGGGTTGGCAGAAACGCCATGTCCTGCCCGCCTCCACGAGGGCGGGCAACGGAGCGAAAGCGGCAGCCTGGAGCGCCCACTTGGAACTGAAGACAGGGCCTGTCAACTCGACGCCGAGCGCGATGCGCTTGCTTCACCATCGAGGCTGTCATCCGCTCACCACGACTGTCGGGCAGGAATGGTCAGAAATGAAGCTTGGACGATGTTTACCCAGGACTTTCCAACGGTGTACCGCCAAAGCCTCGCCCCAGCAGACTTTTGGTGATCCGCAGCGCGTCTACCTGGCACGGATCCTGCTGAAAGAGAGGCCAGATGGCGCCGACGACGACGCCAGCGGGAGGCGATGTGTCTGCGGATCAGCGAGCGTCAGCGGGACGGAGCGTGTGGCCCCGAATCATCGCCGCCCCCTTCGCCTTCGAGCTCCACCGCGCCCCAGGAGCAAGTCCGCGTCCACTCGGTCAGCGGGTCGGGGCCGACACAGATCACGAGCCCACCCCCGCGCCCCACCACCAGGTCCACGAGCCCGAGCGACCGCGCGCCCCACGAGGCCATGATCACGGCGGCCACCTCGGCCACCTCCGCCACCTCGGCCACCGCAGCCTCCTCCGCCACCAGCATCACGTCGGTCACCTCGGCCTCCTCGCCCCCCGGCTCCTCAGCCTTCACCTCGCCGAGCACCAGCCCCGCCCAGCGGCGGCGGCCCTGCGCCCCCTTGACCCGCGTGAACCCGAGGGCGCTGAGCCTCACCCCGAAGGCCGACGCGCCCAAGGGCGTCTCGGCGCTGCCCTCGCACCAGCGGAGGTACGCCTCGTAGAGCGCGCTGGCGTCGGCACGACCCTCATCGCGGAGCTCGCAGACCTCACCCACGAAGGCCCGCACGCTGTCCGCGCCCTCTCGCCACGCGCGGGTCGCCTCGGCGACGGCGGGCGGCTGGCCCAGGCCCTCACGCTGCCATCCGAGGCAGCCGCGCACCGCCCAGGCCAAGATGCCGGGCAGCTCCTCGAGGAGCTGCGCGAGGAGCTTCGGGTCACGCTCGTGCTCGGGGACGACGTGATCGAAGGGCACCACACGCAGGCGGCGCCAGAGCGCGTCGTCATCGCTATGAATCTGAGGGAGCTTGTTCACGCAGAGCCAGAGCTTGAAGTTCGGCACAAACTCGAAGAACTCGCCGAACAGAAATCTGGCGGTCACCGGGTCTTCACCCGTGAGCTGCTTCACAAGGCTCTCGGCGAGGGGCCGCCCGCGCTCGGGCTCCGAGGCGCTCACCAGCCGGGCGCCGCTCAGGCGAGCCAGGTCATTGCGGATGGTCGAGGGCCCGGCGAGGAAGCTCGCGAAGTCCGCGGCGAGGGCGTACTCGCCCAGAAGCGCGCGCAGCACGGACAAGAAGGTGCTCTTGCCGTTCGCCCCCGCGCCCTTGAGCACGAGGAGGGCCTGCTCGTTCGTCGAGCCGCTGAGCGAGTAGCCCACGGCGCGCTGCACGAACTCGATCAAGGCCACGTCGCCGCCCAAGGATCGCCGCAAGAACGCCTCCCAGCGGGGGCAGGCGGCCTCGGCGTCGTAGACCACGTTGAGCTTGCGGGTGATGAAGTCGCCGCGACTGTGCGGGTTCAGGGTGCCGTCGCGAAGGTCGATGGTGCCGTTCTCGACGGTGAGGCGCATGGGGTCACGGTCGAGCTGCTCGGCGTCGATGGGGAGCAGCGAGGCCGCGAGCTGTGCCGTCGCCTTGAGCCTCTGAAGAGACTCCGAGCGCATCGTGTGTCTCGTGACACGCTCCCGGTAGTCCGGGTCGGTGATGTCCTTCGCGGCCTCAAACGTCGCCCGGTTGGACTGGAGCGCCAAGGGCAGCAAGCTCGCGCCATCCACCGCTCGCCAGCGACCGCCCTCCCAGCGCAGCCATCGCCCGCGCTGGGTCACGAAGCGCAGATTGTCGCCGTGGGTGTGGACGAGCCGCTCGGCGTTGCCCCAATCGGTGAGGTTGAAGCCGAGCAAGGGGTTGTTCGGCGTATAGCGCGCCACGCTGCGGGCGATGCCGTGGACCTCCTCGGCCTCCAGGGGCGGGACGCAGCGGCGACTGTTCTCGTCGAGGAGCGCCGCGCGGATCTCCTCCTCGCCGAGCCCTCGCGCCCGCAGCGAGGCGCCGAGCCGCATCAAGGAGTCGTTGCGTTGACCCTCGCGGATGGCCTGGGGCGTGGCGGTCTTGCGGATCGTGCCTGGCTTGGGCCAGCGGCTCTGGTTCTCCGTCGCCCGCGCCTCGGCGAGCAGCTCGTCCACGTCGATGGCCGCGCCCTCCTGCGCCACATACAGACGGTCGGCGGGAGGAGAGTCGTAGCGGCAGGACGGCGCGCACCAGAGCCGCGCCACGTCGCGGGCGTTTGTGTCGGCGAGCCCGCCCAGCCGATCGTTCACCGCGCGCCACAGCGCCGGGAACTCGACCTTCGCCACCGGGCGGTCCACGAACAGCATCAGCCGGAAGCACCAGCCCGTCTCTTCGCGGGGGTCATGGCTGAACGAGCTGTAGGTGACAAACGCCCACGTCCCCGACGCGCGCTCCAGCACCATCCCGGCCTGCCCGGCGGTGAGGTGGTCGAAGTCGAGCACGAGCGCGGTCAAGGACTCCACGCCTTCGGTGCCGCGCGGGGCGCCCTCACGGTAGGTGGCCATCGAGAAGCAGGGCGCGTCCTTCTTGTCGTGCCAGGGGCGATGCTGGCCGAGCAGGGCGATGGGTGTGCCGTTGAACGCCTTGGGGCGGCGGTCGTGGACCGACTTGAAGGTGACGGCCTCGATGTTGACGGTGTTCGGGTTGACGAGCATGGCGGCGACCTCCGGGTGAGCGACGGCGGGCCCGATCGCCCCCCGACGTTGTGCCTGGATCCATACAGCACCCGTCAACCCGGCCCTGAAGG
>JAKLKD010000032.1 GCA_023150845.1 Myxococcota bacterium
CTCTCCCAAGATGAGGAGACCCCTATGGGCGCCCACCCCTGGCATGACCTGCCCAACAACCCTGACCACGCCGACGTCCACTTCAACGTCGTCATCGAGATCCCCAAGGGCTCTCGGGTGAAGTACGAGCTCGACAAGCCGACCGGGCTCTTGCGTGTGGACCGCATCCTGTACAGCGCCGTGCATTACCCGGCGTCGTACGGCTTCTTGCCCCGCAGCTACGGCCGCGACGGCGACCCCCTGGACGTGCTCGTGCTCGGCAACGAGCCCGTCGTGCCTCTGTCGATCATGCAGGCCCGGGCGATCGGCGTGATGCACATGGCCGATGAGGGCAAGCCCGACGAGAAGATCATCGCCGTGCACATCCACGACCCGGCCTTCTTGGACTACACGGACATCAGCCAGCTCCCCAAACACATGTCCTCGGAGATCCGCCGTTTCTTCATGGATTACAAGATCCTGGAGGGCAAGACGGTCACCGTGGACGAGTTTGAAGGCGCCGCCGCGGCGGTGCAGGTGATCCGCGACGCCTTCACCTACTACCGGGCTGAAGAGAGCCGTCTGCGCGGCTGGGGCTGATCCCGTCCACCGCGGACGTCTTGCCGCTTGCGCTTCGGGCAAACCTGCATCATCCTGACGGTTCGCCCGGAGTCACCCCCAATGCGCGCCTCGACCCTGCTGTCCCTCGTCCTCCCCGCCTCGGCGACCCTCCTCTGGGGCTGCTCCGACTACAACATCACGCCCAAGGACGACAACGAGGGCGCCGTGGACTCCGAGCCGGTCGACTGCCCGCCGACCGACCCCGACTGTGAGGACAGCGAGACCGACAGCCTGCCGCCGGACAGCGTCCCGCCGGACAACAACAACTGCGACGAGTTCAACCTCCCCGGCGAGACCTTGGCGCTCGTCGAGGAGTGCTACGTCGAGGTCTCGACGGGCACCTTCACCCCCGTGGTGGAGTGGAAGAAGTCCAAGTGGACCGTCGATCCCACCTCCAACAACATCATGATGATGCCCGCCGTGGCGTCGCTGAACGACGACAACGGCGACGGCAAGATCAACGACGACGACATCCCCGACATCGTCGTGATCACCTATGGCAGCTACGGCACCCTTCGCGCGGTGAGCGGCGACGGATCGAAGGAGATCTTCAACATCGTCGGCGCCCAGCTCCAGGGCCAAGGCGCGGTGGCCATCGGTGACATCGACGGCGACGGCATCGTCGAGATCGTCGCCCCGACCTCCTCGGGCATCAAGGCCTTTGAGCACGACGGCTCGCTCAAGTGGACCTCGCCGAACCTCTCCGGGCATATGTACGGCACCTCCGACGCCCCGGCGATCTCCGACATGAACGGCGACGGCAAGCCGGAGATCATCATCGGGCGGGCCATCCTCAACAACGACGGCAGCCTGCGCGGCGCGGGCGCGTATGGCCGCGGCGGCGTGGCCTCGAACGTCGGCACGACCTCCTTCGCCGTCGACCTCAACCTCGACGGCATCCAGGAGGTCGTCACCGGCAACGCCATCTACACCCCGTCGGGCGCGGCGGTGTGGGCCAACGGTGAGCTCGACGGCTACGTCGCCGTCGGCAACTTCGACAGCGATCCCGAGGGCGAGATCGTCGTCAACGCGAGCGGCAACCTCCGCCTCCAGGACACCAACGGCACCGTGCTCTGGCGGGCGACGATGTCCGGCGCGGGCAGCTACTACGGCGGGCCGCCCACCGTGGCCGACTTCGACGGCGACGGGCTCCCCGAGGTCGGCATCGCCGGGCGCTCGACCTACACCGTCTTCGACACCGACGGCAAGAAGATGTGGGAGAAGGCCACCCAGGACGGCTCCTCGGGCAACACGGGCTCGTCGGTCTTCGACTTTGAGGGCGACGGCGTGGCCGAGGCCGTCTACGCCGATGAGATCCGGCTGTGGGTGTTCAACGGCCCCGACGGCGCGGTGAAGCTCAACTCCACCGAACACTCGAACGGCACCTGGACCGAGTACCCCGCCATCGCCGACGTCGACGGCGACGGCCAGGCCGAGATCGTCGTGCCCAACACGGCCTCGCCGCACACGGGCTTCTACGTCTTCGGCGACGCCGACGCCTCCTGGCAGCCGGGCCGGAAGATCTGGAACCAGCACGCCTACCACATCACGAACGTCAACGACGACGGCACCATCCCCGCCGTGGCGGCCATCAACTGGGCCACCTACAACAACTTCCGCTCCGGCGACCTCACCGCGGGCTCGGGCGGCGTCTACGCCGACCTCATCGGCATCATCGACGAGGTCTGTGAGGAGCTCTGCGACGACGACCGCCTCTTCGTCTACGTCCGTGTCGGCAACCAGGGCTACCTCGACGTGACGGAGTCCTTCGACATCACGCTCACGGCGATCACCCCCACCGGGGAGGTGCCGCTCCAGACCCGCACGGTGTCCTCGGGCATCGCCCCCGGCGTGCTCCTCGACACGATCACCTTTGAGGTGTCTGGCGTGTCCGCCTTGGAGATCCTCGATCTCACCCTCAAGGTGGACGGCGGCAACGGCGCGGCCAGCGGGGTGTACTCGGAGTGTGACGAGACCAACAACGAGCCCACCTGGGGCGCGCCGGTGTGCGCAGGTTGAGCGTCCTGACGGTCACAGGAACGACTAACCTGACGTAACCCCTTGCGTTCGTCCAAGATGCCGTCCATCTTGTGGCCCTGGAGGTCTCCATGCGCGCGCTCACACTCCTCGCTCTGTTCGGCATCGGCTGCACGGAGTACGACGTCAACCCCAAAGACGACGAGCCGCCGGGCGGCATCGACAGCGAGCCCGTCGAGTGCCCCCCGCAGATCCCCGACTGCAACGACACCGAGGAGGACTCGGAGCTCCCGCCGGACAGCGTGCCCCCGGACAACGACGTCTGCGACGAGTTCACCGTCCCCGGCGAGGCCTTGGCCCAGGTCGAGGAGTGCTATGTGCCCGTCTCGACCGGCACCTTCACCCCCGTCGTCGAGTGGAAGAAGTCCACCTGGACGACCGACGCCTCCTCCAACAACATCATGATGATGCCCGCCGTCGCCTCCTTGACCGACGACAACGGCGACGGCCTGATCAACGACGATGACGTCCCCGACATCATCGTCATCACCTACGGCAGCAACGGCACCCTGCGCGCCGTGAGCGGTGACGGCTCCGCGGAGATCTTCAACGTCGTCGGCGCCCAGCTCCAGGGCCAAGGCGCGGTCGCCGTGGGCGACATCGACAACGACGGCATCGTCGAGATCATCGCCCCCACCTCCAACGGCGTGAAGGCGTTTGAGAACGACGGCACGCTCAAGTGGACGTCCGCGAGCCTCTCCGGCCACATCTACGGCACCTCCGACGCCCCGGCCATCTCCGACATGGACGGCGACGGCGACCCGGAGATCATCATGGGCAAGGCCATCCTCAACAGCGACGGCAGCCTGCGCGGCGCGGGGGCCTACGGCAAAGGCAGCGTGCCCGGCAACGTCGGCACCACGTCCTTCGCCGTGGACCTCGACCTCGACGGCGTACAAGAGCTCGTCGTCGGCAACGCCTTGTATGACCCCGACGGCAACACCATCTGGAACAACGGCGAGCAAGACGGCTACGTCGCCGTGGGCAACTTCGACAGCGACCCTGAGGGCGAGATCATCGTCAACACCTCGGGCAACCTGCGCCTGCAGGACACCGACGGCACCGTGCTCTGGCGCGCCGTGATGACCGGCGCGGGCGGCAGCTACGGCGGCCCGCCCACCGTGGCCGACTTCGACGGCGACGGGCTCCCCGAGGTCGGCATCGCTGGAGGCTCGATCTACAGCGTGTTCGACACCGACGGCGCGAAGCTCTGGGAGAAGAAGACTCAGGACGCCTCCTCGGGCAACACCGGCTCCTCGGTGTTCGACTTTGAGGGCGACGGCGTCGCGGAGGCCGTCTACGCCGACGAGACCCGGCTGTGGGTGTTCAACGGCCCCGACGGCGCGGTGAAGCTTGAGTCCACCGAGCACTCCAACGCCACCTGGACGGAGTACCCGGCCATCGCGGACGTCGACAACGACGGCCACGCCGAGATCGTCGTCGCCAACACGAACTACTCCGGGCACACCGGCTTCTACGTCTTCGGCGACGCCGACAACTCATGGCAGGAGGGCCGGAAGATCTGGAACCAGCACGCCTACCACATCACAAACATCAACGACGACGGCACCATCCCCGCCGTCGCTGACATCAACTGGGCGACCTACAACAACTTCCGCTCCGGCGACCTCACCGCGGGCTCGGGCGGCGTGTTCTCCGATCTCGTCGGCACCATCGAGGAGGTCTGCGAGGCGCTGTGTGACCAGGGCCGCCTCTTCGTCTACGTCCGGGTGGGCAACCAGGGCTACCAAGACATCGAGGACGAGGTGGAGCTCTCCCTCTACGCCGACACCCCCGAGGGCGAGCGGCGCATGTCGAGCCTCACCATCACCTCGGGCATCCCCGCCGGGCAGATGCTCGACAGCGTGGTGTTTGAGGTGAGCGGCCTCGAGGACTGGGACATCCGCGACCTCGTGCTCAAGGTCGACGGCGGCAACGAGTCCACCGACGGCGCCCACAGCGAGTGCGATGAGACCAACAACGAGGCCCGCTGGGGCGCGATGGTCTGCTTCGAGTAAGGGTGAGGCCCCTGGCCGGGCGGTCCCGGGGCGCCCGCGCGGAGGCGCCCGCTCAGCGGCAAAACCTCAGCGGCGCTGGGCTCAGAAGCTGGCGCCGCTCACGATGGTCTGGCCTTCGGGAAGCGCGATCCAGAGGTTCGTCGCGCTGTCCGGGCCTACCCGCAGCACACCCTTGGACTGCGAGACCATGATGACCTCGTCCCGGGCGGAGTCGTAGCCGCAGTCGGTGATGTCCGTGGGGCTCTCGCTGGCGATGCGCGACGGGGGCACGGACTTGCCGTTGCCGTTGTCGACGGTGTTGAAGATGTCCTCGATGGAGTACACCCCGCCCGCCGACGAGCAGACGTAAGGCTCACCGTTGGGCCCCAAGAAGCCGTCCACCGAGCGCGCCCGGGTTGTGTCGTAGCTGGGGAAGACCTGGTAGAGCGCGCCGGTGTCCGTGGGGTAGGCCCAGAGCGTCGGGCCTCCGGTGGATGAGCTGCCGTGGTCGATGATGTAGGCGACCGTGAGGTCCTCGGTGAGGAAGACCGAGGACGCGCTCGTGAAGGTGCCCGGGCTGACGAGCACGTCGTTCAACGAGGCCGAGCTGAGGTAGAGCCCGTTCTCGACGAGCACAAAAAACACGGTGCCCGCCGCGGCCACGTCGGCGATGGTGGCCCCGTAGGTCGTGCCTAAGGACAGCGTGCTCCCGCTGAAGAACGCCATCGTGTCTTTCCAGCCCACGGCGGCGGTCTGCGAGGCGCTGCTCCAGGCGATGGGCCCGATGACCTCGGCGCCGTACTCGTAGGTGTAGGCCAAGGACGTGTCCGGCGCGAAGACGTTGACCGTCGCGCCCACGGTGCCGCTCTCCAAGAGCGCGACCCCGGCGATGGGGTCGGCGTCGGAGTCGGAGTCCGTGTCGGCGTCGGTGTCGCTGTCGGCGTCGCTGTCGGCGTCCGCGTCCCCCTCGGCGCACTCCGGCAGCTCCGAGGACGTGCATGGGATGTCCGCAGGGGAGAACAGGTGGCAGCCCGGCAGCATGAGCGCGAGGAGGGAGAGCTTCATCGTGAGCATCTTCATCTTGGTTCCTAGTGCCGACGGCGGCGCCGACGCATCAGCGCAAAGGGTATGACGAACGCGGCCCCGCGCCAAGCGCCGGATCCCAAGCAGGCCCTTCCTTGGCCGTCTGGCGGGGGCAAGACGAGGTGACCCGCGCCTAGGCCATCATGGGGCGCTTGGCGCAGCGAGCGGTCCGTGGCCGCGTGGTCTTTGAGCCACTCCGCGGCCTCAAAGGCGGTCATCTCGGGGAAACGGCTCATCACGAGAGCCACGGCGGCGGCGGCGACGGGGCTCGCGGCGGAGGTGCCGTAGAAGCCGCTCGCCCCGTAGACCGAGGAGGTGACGCCGTCTGGCGCGGCGATGTCGGGCTTTAAGGCGCCCCCTGCCGTCGGGCCCCAAGACGAGAAGTACTCGGGCTCGTTCGTGAGGTAGCCGTCCGCGCGCACGGCGCCGACGGTGAAGGCGAGGCGGTGCGCGCCGGGGTCGGTGATTGAGCCCTCGCGGATGTAGGTCGGGAGATCCCCGCTCGTCGTGAGCACCCGGAGGCGCGTCGCGGGGTCGCCGCGGCGGCGGCGCACCTCAAGATAGACGAGGGCGTCGTCCTCCAAGGCCGGGCTCAGGCGCTCGACGGGGGAGCAGCCCTCCTCCCCTTCGGTCTGGGTGGACTCGCCCCGGGCGAGCACGACGCCGTCCTCCCGCACGATGCGGGCGTCGAGGTCGAGGTCACCGCAGCGGCCGTAGTTGTCCCAGTGCAAGGTGACGCCGCGCCGGGCGCCGCCGGGCAGCTCCACGGGCAGGCGCTCCACACCCGGGGAGAACTCGTGGAGGTCGTCGCCGTCCTCGTCGGTGAACCAGCCGAGCCAGTGGCCCTCGGCGTAGTTCCCGGCGCTCGTCACGAGCAGCACGCCGCCTTCGCTCATCACCTCGACGAGGTCCGAGACCGGGCCGGTGCCGTCGTAGAAGCTGTCGTTCATAAACGACATCGAGAGGGTGGCGAGGTCCATGTCCTCGCGCACCGACCAGTTGGCGGCGTTCTCGAAGGTGGTGTAGCCGTTGGTGCGCACGAGGTGCAGCTCGACCCCCGGCGCGAGGTCACGCACGAGCTCGGCGCAGGCGAGGCCGTGGCTGCCCTCCTCATAAGAGAAGCGCGGCGCGCTCGTCTCCATCGCCGGGGTGCAGCCGGGGTGGGCCCAGCAGTCGTGGGTGTCGAACTCGCCGAGCTCGTCGGGGTCAAGCTCCGAGCCGAACCACTGCACGTCAAACACCGCGAGCTTCACGCCCTCCCCGGTGTAGCCCGCCTCGTGCCAGGCCTCGGCGCCGATCACCTCGGCGGCGTCATCCGCGACGTAGGCGCCGAAGCCGCCGTGGGTCTGGGCGAGGGCCTCGACGCGGTAGGGGGTGCCGTCGGTCGGCGGGGTGCGCACCACGGAGCCCGTGGCGCTCGTGGCCAAGGCGCCGGGCACGTCGGGGCGCTCCACGCGGTAGAGCTGACCCTCGGTCACCTCTTCAGCCTCCTGGGCCGAGGCGGCGCGGATCAGCGTGAAGGCGACGGCGAGCTGCAGCATCTGGGCAACATACACCGGATCCCCGCCGAGGGCAGGTCGGGGCCCGCCGAGGTCTGGATTCCGAGTTACCCTGTGCCGCAGCGACCCCACTCTCGCCTGGAGGCGCCCATGAACCGGCCAAACGCCCACAACGACCACGCCGACACCCATCAGCACCCGCTCATCGCCCAGGCGGAGCGCTGGGGCGCGCACAACTACCACCCCCTCGACGTGGTGATCACCTCTGGCGAGGGTGTGTGGCTCACGGACACCGAGGGGCGGCGCTTCTTGGACATGCTCTCGGCGTACTCGGCGGTGAACCAGGGCCACCGGCACCCGCACATCATCCGGGCCCTCGTCGAGCAGGCCCAGCGAGTCACCCTCACCTCCCGCGCCTTCCACAACGACCGCATGGGCCCCTTCTTGGAGCAGCTCTGCGGGCTGACGGGCTACGAGTCGGCGCTGCCGATGAACACCGGGGCCGAGGCCGTCGAGACGGCGATCAAGGCGGCGCGAAAGTGGGGTTACCAGGTCAAAGGGGTGCCCGAGGGCCAGGCGGAGATCATCGTCGCGACGGACAACTTCCACGGCCGCACCACGACGATCGTCGGCTTCTCTACGGAGCCCCAGTACCGCGAGGGCTTCGGGCCCTTCACGCCGGGCTTCCCCGTGGTGACCTTCGGCGACGTGGCGAGCTTAGAGGCCGCGTTCAACGAGCGCACCGTCGCCTTCTTGATCGAGCCCATCCAGGGGGAGGCCGGGATTCATGTGCCCCCGGCGGGTTACCTCCAGCGCGCCCGGGAGCTCTGTGACCAGCACGGCGCGCTGCTGCTCTCCGACGAGATCCAGACCGGCTTCGGGCGCACCGGGCGCATGTTCGCGATGGACTGGGAGGGTGTGCGGGCTGACGGCGTCATGGTGGGCAAGGCGCTCGGCGGCGGCGTGCTGCCGGTCTCGGCGTTTCTGGCCGACCGCCGGGTGATGGACGTCTTCACCCCCGGCGACCACGGCTCCACCTTCGGGGGCAACCCCCTGGCCTGCGCCGTCGCCTCAGCGGCCTTGGACGTGCTCGTGAACGAGGGCCTCGCCGAGCGCGCGGCCACCCTGGGCGCCTGGTTCAAGGCCGAGCTGGAGGCCATCGCCTCGCCCCACGTCCTGGAGGTGCGCGGCCGCGGCCTGCTCCTCGGCGTGGAGATCAAGGCCGAGTCCGGCCCCGCCCGCCCCTTCTGCAAGGCGCTCATGGCCCGGGGCATCCTCTGCAAAGAGACGCACCAGCAGGTCATCCGCTTCGCCCCGCCGCTCGTCATCGAGCGTGAGACGCTCCAGTGGGCGCTCGGTCACATCCGTGAGGTCTTGAGCGCATGAGCCACGAGGACTACCCCTGGCGACTTCGTCTGCACCACAAGGGCTACGCCTCGGTGCTCGTCGAGCGGCGCGGCCGCTGGATCCGTTTTGACCCCTACGAGGCCCCCGAAGGGGACGACGTCTCCGTGCTCACCTGGACCGAGGCCGAGCGCTGCCGCGGCGTGATCGAGGCGATCCGGGCGGGCGGCCGCCCCACCGTCGTCGCGACGCCGCCCACGCGGATGTGGCTCTCGGAGAAGGGCGCCGTAGACGACTGCTCCCCCGGCGGAAAGGTCGACAAGGTCAAGATCGACGCCATCGAGTACCAGCCCGTGCCCTACGCCACGGCCCCTGAAGCCGTGATGAAGGCCAAGGCCGCGCTCTTGAACCCGCGCCTCGCCCTCTCCCGCCTCAAGGGCCGCGCCGAGCAGCCCAAGGGCAACCCCCTCGCGGTGATGTTGACCCTGCCCGACGGCGGGCGCCTGGTCCACCTCAACTGCTCCTTGCACCGGCGCGCGGACCCGGCCTGGATCGACCGCGCCGTGGCGCTGTTCGGCGGGGCCGACTGGCTCATCGTCGGCGTCGATTATGGCGAAGGAGAGGCCGTGATGGAGCATGTGCCGCGCTTCAACGCGAAGCTCGTGCTCATCGCCGATCTCGTGAACGAGACCCGCCGCGACCTGGGCCTGCCGACCTTCATCCTCACGCCGATCGTCGATCGCCTCGTCGAGATGAAGATCGCCGCGCACCCCTTCGTGCGTGAGGCGAGCTTCCGCTTCGAATGAGCGCGACCGCCCCGAACCGCGGCGTGCTGCGCCCCATCAGCGTCGCGCCGATGATGGACCGCACCGACCGGCACTTCCGGGCGCTCATGCGCCGGGTGAGCCGCCGCGCGCTGCTCTACACCGAGATGGTCACCGCCCAGGCGCTCAAGCACGGCGACCGGCGGCGGCACCTCGACTTCTCCCCCGAGGAGCACCCCATCTCGCTGCAGCTCGGCGGCGACGACCCGGCCCTGCTGGCCGACTGCGCCAAGCTCGCTGAGGACTGGGGTTATGACGAGGTTAACCTCAACGTCGGCTGCCCCAGCGACCGCGTGCAGGCCGGGCGTTTTGGCGCCGTGCTCATGCTCGACCCGGCCCGGGTGGCGGAGTGTGTGGCCAAGATGCGTGACGCCGTGGCCCTGCCGGTCACGGTGAAACACCGCATCGGCGTGGATGACCAGGACTCCTACGAGCACATGCTGGGCTTCGTGGACGTCGTCGCCGCCGCGGGCTGCGACCGCTTCACCGTGCACGCCCGCAAGGCCTGGCTCTCGGGGCTCTCCCCCAAAGAGAACCGGGAGATCCCGCCCCTTCGGTACGAGGAGGTCCACCGGCTCAAGGCCGAGCGCCCGCACCTGCAGATCGAGGTGAACGGCGGGCTCAACACCCCCGACGCCTGGGCCGCCCAGCTTGAGCGGGTCGACGCCGTGATGATCGGGCGCGCGGCCTATGACGACCCCTTCGTCTTCTCGACGGTGGACGCGCGCTTCTTCGGCGAGGATTCGGCGCCCTTCGACGAGCTCGACGTGGTGCGCAGCTTCTTGCCTTACGTCGCCGAGCGCACCGCCGCCGGGGACGGCCTACGCCACATCACCCGGCACCTGCTGAACCTGTTCAACGGGCGCCCCGGGGCCCGGCGCTGGCGGCAGCGGCTCACGAACCCGCCCGCGCTCCGCGGCGACGCGGCGGTGGCGCTCGTCAACGAGGCCCTCGCGGCGGTCAGCGGCGGAGCAGGGCCTGAAGCAGCCTGATCGCGTCTTGGGCGTCAGGGTTGAGGCGGAGCTTTCGTTCGCCCGGGTCTTCGCTCAGCTTGCCTGAGGGTGGCCCCGGCGGAGGTGGGCGTAAGGCCGGCCACCACACCCAGGCCGTGCCGACCAGGGCGAGCACGACCCCGACGGCCCCTGTCCAGGGCCCGAGCTGGTCCAAGGCGCTGCCCTCCTCGGGGTGGCTCACCCAGGCGTAGACCCCGGCGAGGCCGAAGAAGACGACGATGGCGAGGGCGACGGCCCAAGACCTGCGTAGCTGAGGGGTCGCCATCGTTTAGAGCTCGTCTCGCCAGCGCCGGGAGAGCGCCACCTCGTCTTGGTACCTGAGCACCTCCTCGTTGCGGCGATCTTCAGGCCAGCCGAGGAGCTCCGCCATGCGGTCGGCGACGACCTCAGTGGCGTCGAGGCCCTGGTTGGAGTCGCGGAAGAAGAGCTGGGTGCGGCGCACCATGACGTCGCAGACGGTCTGGGCGAGCTCCCGCTGCACGGCCCAGTCCACGATGGCGAGGATCTCCGGGCGACCCGGCACCAGCGGGCTCAGCAGGCGCTGGTCGGTGACGGCGTAGCGGGCGATGTCGAGGCCCCGGGTGCCGTAGCGGTGGGCGAGGTGCAGGGCAACGGCCCCGGCGACGCGGCCCCCCGAGGCCTCGGTGATCTGCCGGGCCACGGCCTCGGCGTCGTCGTTCTCGGGCCAGCCCACGGCGCCGGGCAGGGGCTCGCGGCCGGTGTGGGCGTCGTGGACCCCTTGGGGCACACGGCCCATCAAGGCGAGCATGTCCATGGCCTTCGAGACGACCTCGGCGCCCATGCGGCGGAAGGTCGTGAGCTTGCCCCCGGCGATGGTGATGAGGCCGTCGACGTCGACGATGATCTCGTGCTCGCGGCTCACGCTGGACTCGGAGGCGTCCCCTTGGGCGATGAGGGGTCGCAGCCCGGCCCAGGTGCAGATGACGTCGTCGTGGACGAGCTTGGCGTCGGGGAAGTAGTGGTTCGTGACGTGGAGGAGGTAGTCCACGTCGGCGAGGTCGGCGCAGACCTCCTCGGGCGGGCCCTCGTAGTAGGTGTCCGTCGTGCCGATGTAGGACTGATCCCCCCAGGGGATACAGAACAGGAGGCGGCGGTCCTTGGGGTGGTTACACACGACGGCGTGGCTCAGCGGGAGGCGGCTGGCGTTGACGACGATGTGTACGCCCTTCGTCGGCTTGAGCAGGGGCCGCCCGCCTTGGCCGAGGCCGCGCACCTTGTCCGTCCAGGGGCCCGTGGCGTTGATCACGGCGTTGGCGCGGATCTCGACGGGGGGCAGCTTGGAGCCCGAGAGCGCGTCCACCACCCGCACGCCGTCGATGCGGCCCTGGGCGTCGTGCAAGAGCCCGGACACCCGCGCCCAGGTGAGCACCGCGGCGCCTTGGGCGGCGGCGTCGATGACCGTCTCTAGGGTGAGCCGGGCGTCGTCGGTGGCGCAGTCGTAGTAGAGCGGCGCGCCCTTGAGGCCGCGCTGGTTGAGGCCGGGCTCGACGGTGGCGAGCTGCTTCTTGGACAGGGTGCGGTGCAGCTTCGGCGAGCGGAAGAGCGAGAGGCCGTCGTAGAGCCAGAGCCCGGCGCGGAGCGTCTCCAGGCGCACGGGGCTCTGGGGGTAGATCGGGTACAAGAAGCCGAGCGGGTTCACGAGGTGCGGGGCGATGTTCTGGAGCACCTTTCGTTCGCTCACCGCCTCAAACACCAAGGAGAGCTCGCCTTGCTCCAGGTAACGGAGGCCGCCGTGGACGAGCTTTGAGGAGCGAGAGGAGGTGCCGTAGGCGATGTCTCTGGCCTCGACGACGGCGACCTTGAGGCCGCGCCGGGCCGCGTCGCGCAGGGCCCCCGCGCCGGTGATGCCGCAGCCGATGATGAGGAGATCAAACCGCTCCTCGCCCACACGCTTCCAGGTCTGCTCGCGGGGCTCGCCCATGTGCGCCTCCGTCGGGGGTGCTGCCCCCGGCTGGGGGTGATATCGCGGCAGGCGACGCGCCACCACCTCCCCGTCGCGGGCCCCGACCCCATGAACCGCGCCGATCTCCTCCGCCGCCTCCGCCGCGCCCAGTCCCTCGCCCAGCGCGGGGCGACGGAGGGGGAGCGCGCCGCCGCGGCCTTGGCCGTGGACCGGCTCACCCGGCGCATCGACGCCTTGCCGCCAGGGGAAGACGACGAGGCCGAGCCCAAGCCTCGCCGGGGCTTCGACGGCCTGCCTTGGGCCGCCGACGGCGCCGCCGCCCCCGACCGCGCCGCCGTGCTCGCCCGCCTCCAGGCCTGGGTCAAAGGCGCCGTGCCCGCCGAGGAGCTCCGCTGGTGGGCGGCCTGGGTCGTCGACAAGTGTGTGCTCCCGGAGCTCCCGCCCGATGACCCCGAGTCCGGGGCGGCGGAGATCGTGCTCCACCTCGCGTCCCGCCATCGCCCGGCCCTGCGCCGGGAGGACTGGCCGCCGATGCGGGCCTTGCTCACGGCCCCGGCGGAGGAGATGCGGGCGGCGTGGCGGGCCTGGCTGGAGCATCTGGCGGGGAGGTCGCGGGTGGGGCGGCGGGGGTGACCGCAGACGGGATCGGCGGCGGGATCACCCCGGGCTCCTGGGGCCTCAGGTCCTCCCAGAGGCCGTCGGCGAGGCGGCGCATCCGCGGCGAGCGGTCGGTCTGGTGCAGCGCGACGCGCCACGCGGGCTGCTGGCAAGGCGTGAAGGCGCAGCCCACGACCACGAAGCGCCGCCCGCCGACGGGCTCATCGCCGTAGTGGACCGGCGGCCCCGCCGTCGGCACAACCGCCTGCTCGATGCGCGCCCGGCCCAAGAACATCGCCGTCGCCGCCCGGGAGAGGGTCCCGTCCACCACGACGTCGTCGGGCTGGAGCTGGTCACGCAGCGCCACCAAGGCGCTCACGGGGTGCGCCGCCCGCCGGGCCGCCTCCGCCCGGAGCCCCTCCGTAGGCGGCTCCTGGGCGAAGGCGAAGGCCATGAGCGGCAGCCCGAGGCTCCCCAGCGCCGGCCGGCTGGGCCACTCGGCGCCCAACCTCCGCGCCACGAGCGACGCGAGGCCGCTCGTAAAGGTCACGACCCCCGCCGCCCACAGGCTCGGGAGCATGACGAGGCTCGCGAGGACGTAGCGGGGGGTGTGCTCCACGCGCAGGGCGCCGAGGAGGCCGCCGCCCACCACCCCGAGCAGGCAGGCCGCGCCCACGAGGCCCCGCCAGCGGCCGCCCCCACGGCAGGCGCCGAGGGCCCCGACGACCATCAACGGGAGCCAGAGCGCCTCGGGGAGCTGCCCCACGCCCAGCTCGGCGACCATCCCGGCCTTGTGCGCGTCGAGGCGATCCTCCAGCGGCGGGTAGGTCGGGGGCCGGGTCGTGAAGAAGCGGAGCGTGTCCGGGAGGTGTGCGAGGGCCGCCGGATCCCCGAAGCGGTAGTGCCCCTCGCCGAACTCCGGCGTGCCCGGCGGGAGGCCGTAGTCGGCCGCGGTGAGCGCCACGCCGTGCTGGGAGGCGTAGGCGCGCTCGACGACGAAGACGGCGTGCTCCAGGCTGTGCCGCGGCGGGTCGAGGCGCGCCATGAGCGTCCAGGCGCCCACCACCGGGGAGAGCAGCAGCGACAGCCCCAAGAGCGCCCGCCACGGCGTCCGCCACGGCGCCACGAGGACCGCCCCCAGGAGCCACACCCCCAAGGCCAAGAGCGCCTTCGGCGTCGCGAGCCCCAAGATCCCGAGGCACAGCCCGAGCCCCAAGGCCGCGTGGGGCTCCGGCCGCCGCGCCCAAGAGAGCCCCCAGGCGCAGGCGGAGAGCTGCAGGAGCGCGCAGAGCGGGTAGTCCGTTGGCTGGCCCAAGAAGCTCAGGACGAGGGGGCTCGTGAGGCTCAGGAGGGCCATGGCCAAGGCGACGCCCCGGGGCGCGAGCTGAACGCCGAGGTGGTACAGCGCGGCGGGGAGCAGCCCGAGCGCCATCGTGCTCACGGCGAGCCCGGCCTCCGCCGGGGAGAGGCCCCTCCAGGCGCCATACGCCGCGCTGATCATCGGGTAGAGCGGGTATCGATAGCCGAGCCCCGGCACCTCGACGCCCGTGGCGGCCACCGCCAACATCGACAAGAACTCCGGCGAGTCCTGGCCGAGCGGCGTCCAGGCCGGGTTGGCGAGCTCGTGCAGGCGACTCGCCTCCTGGACCCCCCAGACGCCGAGCCCGACCATCGCCGCGAGGTCCACGAAGATCAGGCCGCCTTGGGTGAGCGCGTCCTCCGGGGGCGCCCGGCGTCGGACGAGGCGCACCAAGACGTCGATGAGCGCCGCGAGCAGCGCCCAGACGAGCAAGGTCGTGACCGGCTCATTCCGAAAGAAGGGCATCGTGCTCGCAGTGTCGCGCGGGAGGGGGGTGCGGGCAAGGGGGGTGTGAGCGGCGGGGGCGGCGGGCCTTGTGAACGCGATTTTCCAGCGTTTCTCGGGTCCGCAAGCCTTGTGATCGTGACTTCTCTCCACAAGGCCGCAAAAACACCCCTTGTGATCGCGAGCTCTCTCCACAAGCCCCGATCTCATGCCTTGTTCTCGGGATGTTCACTCCACAAGGCGGCTTCACAAGCCTCGTGAGCGCAGGTCGTCGTGTCCTGCGCGCAGGCTCACACGATCGGCCGGGCGATCGGGCCGGGCCTCTGCTAAGCTCTCGCTGAGGTGGGGGCACGCTCAAGCGCCCTCCTACACGGTGACGGAGGACCAATGGCGAGCAAGATGGTGACGGATCGGCAGAAGTCTTCAGCGGCGGTGGTGCAGGCGGCCGCCCAGCAGGGTGAGGTGCTCGGCGCGGCGCTCGCCGAGCGCAGCGTGGCGGAGACCGGGGTGGCGCTCGACGTGAGCGGCCTCGTGAACTTCTTGGCGACGACCTTAGAGGCGAGCGTCACCGCCCTCATCAACGCCGATGAGGCCCACGAGCGGGAGCTCGCCGACGACCCCGGAGCGCGTGAGGCCCGCGACGAGGCGGCCCGGGCGCTCTACGACGACGTGGTGGCCGGGCGGGCGATGCTCACCGCGGTCTATGGCGACGCCGCCGTCGACTCGATGGGCTTCTTCGGCTCGACCTCCCGCGACCCCGTCGTGCTCGCCCGGCAAGGTCGGTCCGTGGTGAGCCGCCTGCGCGCGGGCGGCCTGCCGACGCCGCGCTCGGCCCTGGTCACCGTAGACACCGCGGGCCTCGCCGATCAGCTCGACGCCAAGGTCACCACCCTGGAGGAGCGCCTCTCCGACGTCGCCCGGGAGGGCCGCGAGGCCCAGCTCACCCTGACCGAGAAGCAGCGGGCCTTGGCCGAGCATGACGCCACCTTCACCGGCGTCGCCACGACCCTCACCGGCCTGTTCACCCTCGCCGGGCTCCCCGAGCTCGCCGCCCGGGTGCGCCCCTCCCGCCGCCACGCCGGGCGCAGGGAGGAGGAGGAGGGGGAGTGAAGGGAGCACCCCGCGCTGGAGGCCTCCCCTCAACGCACACCCTGGACAGGCACGATGGCGCTCATCTTTCGTGGCTCAACCTGCGGCCTTTGCGGCGAGCGATTGGGCTCGCTTGGCCCCGTGGTGGCGTTCCCAGCCTTCGTCTGCAACCGGCGGGATCCGTTGTTCCCCCTCTCTGACGCGACGGTGCACGCCGTTTGCCTCGCCGAGCACCCGCTCGGCCAGGAGGCGCTGCGCCGCCGAGACGAGGTCTTGGCGAGGTGTGGGCCCGGCGCGCGGGTGTGCACGGTGTGTGACCAAGAGATCCTTCGGCCCGATGACTACTTTGGCACCGGGTATCTGGCGGATGAGGGTCACCCGCTTGGCGCGTTCAACTACGTTCAGCTTCACCGCGTCTGCTTCGGCCAGTGGGCGGGGGCCGAGGCGCTTATTGCGCGGCTGGAGGAGGCCATCCAAGCGGGCGTCTGGGATGGGCCGACCCTGCGTGTGGATCCGCTGCCGCGTTTTGCTGCCGCGTCTTGTGGTGAGGACCGCAAAGCGGACGAGGCGGGAGGACAGCCAAGCGGGCCAGCGCGCGCGATGGACGAGGCCGAGGGGGAGCGGGGGCCGCTTCCCCTGGGGGGCGAAGAGGGTTAGGCTGGCGGTATGCTCCTGCTCAACCAGCTCCGCTTCTCTGGGTATCGTAGCTTTCGTGGCCTGCTCCCGATGCCGGGGCGAGACGAGCCGCCCAATGAGCTTCCCCTGCGTCGCCTGACGCTGATCATCGGCAAGAACGGCGCGGGCAAGTCTCAGGCCGCTCGTTTGCTGCATCAGGTCTTGGGTAGCTTACGCGAGCCCGGAAGCCCGCTCTTTGTGAGCCAAGTCGGCGGTCGGGTGATGGCCAATGAGGACAAGGACAACTTCTTCGACCTCAACCCCGTCGCCCACCCGATTGAGGTGAGCCTGAAGTGGCAGCTTGACGGTGTGCCCGGGAGCCTAAGGTTCGTCATCTCAAAACACCAGGTCACCGACGACCACCTGAGCGTCTTTTCTTGGCGGCTGGCCCAGGGCGGGGACGTCGCTCAAGGTGCTGAAGGCCAAGACGAGCCCTTGCCGTGGGCCGCCGAGCCCTGGGCGACGGTGCTCGCGGAGCTGAAGCGCCTTGGCGCTCGCTCTGAGGCCCTACAGGGGACTCGGAAGCGCATGGCCCGTACTTACCGGCCCCCAAATACAAGAACCCTACGTCCGCCGCTGGGGATTGACGGCGAGAACGCGCCAGACTGGCTTGCGCGGTCCCCAACGCTGCTTGAGCGCACCCGCGCGTGGATGGCCGAGCACCTGCCGCCGACAAACTTTGACCTCGACACAAGCCAAGGCGAGCTGCGCCTCATGGAGCGCCTTCACGGCGGGCCGCTCAACCTCGCGGACGCGGCAGAGGGGGTCCAGCACGTCTTGCCGGTGATCACCCTGCTCTGCGCGCGCGCCAGCGAGCCAGCGGAGCAGCGCGTAGACTCCATCGAGCAGCCTGAGCTGCACCTGCACGACGCGATGCACGGCGCGCTGGCGGACCTCTTGCTTGAGGCGGTGGGTCTCGGCACAGCGGCTCCGGTGAAGGACGTCGGCCAGCGCCTGCTCGTCGAAACGCACTCCGAGGGGGTGCTCTTGCGTATCCGGCGGCGGATCGCCGAGGGCAAGGTGAACCCTGAAGACGTCGGCCTCTGCTATGTGGACCGAGACGACAGCGGCAGCACGCTTAGGCCGATCGAGCTCTCCCCCAAGGGTGACCTGAGCTGGTGGCCTTATGGCGTGTTCTTGGAGCGGCTTGAGGACGCCAAGGCCATGGCCATCGCGCGCCGGAGCCGTTGATGCGGTTTAAGGTCCATGCCCCGGCGACAACGGGTGATGACCGAGCGCTCAGGAAGCTCAATGAGATCTTGAGCCGGGTGGAGGATGGGGTTCACACCCTTGTCTTTGAGGCGCCGGACCAGCTCAACACGAGTCGGTGGTTTCAGCACCTCTATCCGTTGGAACAGGAGCTTGTTGGGCAGTTGATCCTCGCCGAGACCTACCCGTCCACGCCCACTACAACCTGCACGATCAAGGATCCAGAGGACGTGCACGCCGCGAGGGACCTCGCGTACACCCCGCTGACCATCCTCGTAGAGAACGAGTTCTCCGACGGGGCGCTGATTCGCGCGGCGGTCGAGGCCTACGCGAGCCCCGAGGTGAAGGACACTTGGGAACGCGGCCAAAACGTTCAGCCGAGAGGTTGGGCCTTTATCGGCACGAGCGGATCGGGGCAGCTCCCCAAAAAGATTGACGACCTGTGCAGAGGTCAGCCTAACCGGCGCGTGCTCCCCGTTCGCGACAGCGACGAAGACCTACCGCTCCGCATGCGCCCCCCAGCCACCAAACCGAAGTCAGCGGCGGTCGAAGAGGCGGCGCGTCGGAACGGCATACCGTGCTTCGTCTTGCCCCTGCGCACGATCGAGAACTACCTTCCAGACAAGTTCTGGGAGGAGTGGCTCAATGAGGATCCGTTTAGGACGAAGTATAAGCCTACGATCGCGGCGCTCAAGCAGTTGAGCCCTGATCAACGTGACCATGTCGATATGGCGGAAGACAAGCGGCTGAAGCCGGGCGCCACGCTCGGACCGCTGTTTGATGGGAGTGACCAACCCAACAACCCCAAACCGAGCGACGAGGCGCGCGCCGCGTTGACAAGCCAAGGCAAGCATGGGCTGAAGCAGCGAAGTGACAAGAAGGCTGACGAGGCCCGCCCGGCCAACATCCTGCGCCTGCCCGAATACGTGAAAGCCGGTAAAGTGACCGCAGCCGACCTCGACCAACGCGACCGTCCGCGATCCCTACGCGCGCTGGTGAACCTCCTCTCGGAGCTGCTCTGATCATGTCCAACACGCCCGCGCCCAAGGTCAAGCCCCAGGTCATGGACATCGCGAACCTGCTCACCGAGGTGAAGCAGGGTCACCTTCGCCCCGCGCGGTTTCAGCGTCCGTTCGAGTGGGATCGTTCTCAGGTCGCCGATCTCTTTGACTCCATCCGCAAGCAGTACCCCATTGGCACGCTGCTCTTGTGGGCGCCAAAGACCGTTCCGTCGAGCGAGAATACGCTCGGCCCCCTCAACTTGCCAGAGCCAGCATCGGGCTCGGCGATGTTGATCATCGACGGTCAACAACGACTCGCGAGCATCGCCGGTGTGATGCTTTATGACAAGGACTCGACGCGAGAAGATAACTTGGAAGACCCTGGGATGTGGGACCTGTGGTTTGACGCAGCGGATGAGTCCTTCAAACATTTGCGCAGCCCCAACGATGAGCTCCCGAGCTGCATCCGCGTGCGCGATCTCATGAGCATCACAGCCATGATGGCGACCGCCGAAAAGCTAAATCGGAAAGTTAATGCTCTTTTTCACTCCATCAACAACTTGAAGGTGGAGGAGATCGTCCGCAGGTGGCAGTCGGCCGCCACGGCCCTTCTCACCTACCGAATGCCCGTCGTCGAGTTCCACACTGACGACCTAAACATCGCCGTGGAGAGCTTCACTCGGCTCAACCGCTTTGGGAAAGTCCTGTCTACGGACCAAATGTGGTCGGCGTTGTCAAACCCCGAGGGCGAAGGAGCACGCCTCGTTGATCTCATCGATGACACCCTACGCGCCGTAAAACGCGCAGGGTTTGGTGAGTTGGACCGGATCACCGTATTTCGTCTGATCCTCTTTGAGCTGGGGCACAACCCATTCCGCACGGATTGGCGTCAGCTAGAGAGCCAGAAACAGAAGGACATTCAGAGCGCCATGCAGGCCGTCGCGCTTGCGTGCAAGGCGGCGCTCTTAGACGCGCTCCAGTTCTTACAGGACGAGATGGGCCTCGTGTCTTTACGTCTCTTGCCTTACAGCCCTCTCGTGGTCGCCGTCGCCGCGTACTTGGGCGATGGCGCCGCCGCGGCGAAGAGTGGGAGCTTCGATGAAGAGGTACGACGAGCGTATTCGCTCAAAGACGACGAGAAGGCGAGCTTGGCGCGGTACTGCTGGCGCCTCGGCTATGTGGACTTCGCCGATGGGAACCCCTCACGCATCACGAACATTTGGGACCGGGTGAGTCGGTCAGGAAAACGCGAGCGCACAGCGAGCACACCTCCTCGCGCTGAGGACGCACCCCCTTCGGGCACGGGCCTCTTCGCCGGACGCATACCAACCGTCTATGCTGGACGGACGCTCACAGAGCTTCTTCAGGATGCACCACAAAGCCCGCCCACCCCGTTCCCTTCCCGGCACGACCTGCGCTCAGCGCGACTGCGCGTGAGCCTCTGGGCCACGATGTCAGGCTGGGAGTTGACGACAGAGGAGAAGCTCAGGGCTGCGTCGTTCATCAACCAGCACGGCGCAGGCTCCTGGCGGCTCATCGTGCAGCAAAGACGTGGAACCCCCCGCCGGGTCAACGCTCGGCTGCTTCGGTCACCTGCCAACTGGATGTTTGACCTCTGGGGGATGGAGTCTGGCCTCCCCGACGAGAGCCACGCCGTTGCTCGTCTGCTGGAGCTGACCCACGACCGAACAGCCGACCGCGTGAGGTTGGACCGGCTTCAGATCACCGAAGAGGCGCTGCAGGCGCTGCGGGTGGGAGAGCATGAGCGGTTCCTTCGCCTCCGCGAAGAAAAGATGATTCAGGACGAGCGCGCCTTCCTTACGCGGCACGGCCTGCCGCTCCCCGTCGATCTGAAGCCCCAACCCGCCGCCATCGACCACCCCGCGGACGACTCCGACCTGCCTCTTGATGAGCTCTGAGGCGCAGAGCGCCTAGCCTCCCCCGCCGAAGGACGCCCATCCGCTCGCCACCAAGGCGCCGCCGATGGCCAAGAGCGACGCCACGCGGATCACCCGCCACCCTCGGCGGATGGTGTCGGCGTCGAGGGGACCGCCGCTGTCGCCCAGGCGGTAGCAGCCGGGCTTCTCTAAGGCCACGCCGAGCAGGCCCGCCATCGCCGCCATGGGCCAGCCCGCGTTGGGGCTCTCGGTCTTCCCGGCGTCGCGGCGCATCACACGAAGGCCGCCTCGGACGTCCTCGCCGGTCAGGGCCCCGCCGATGAGCAGCAAGAGCGCCGTGAGCCGGGCCGGGATGAGGTTGAGCAGGTCGTCGAGGCGCGCGGCGGCTTTGCCCAGCCACTCGTACCTCCCGTGGTAGCCGATCATCGCGTCCATGGTGTTCACGGTGCGGTAGAAGAGCACCCCCGGCAGCCCGGCGACGGCGTACCAGAACATCGGCGCCACCACGCTGTCCGAGGCGTTCTCGGCGATGGACTCCGCCGCCCCAGCCACGAGCTCGGGCATCGACAGGGTGGACGGGTCGCGGCTGCAGAGGCTGCGGAGCCCCAGGCGAGCCCCGGGCAGATCCCCCCGCCCCGCCGCCACGGCGACCCCCTCCCCCGCCGCGCCCAAGGCCCGGATCGCGAAGCAGGCCTTGAGCAGGAGCGCGCCCACGACCACGTCCACCACGGGCAGGGCCATCACCGCCCAGCCGAGCCCCGCGAAGAGCGACGGCAGCCCGAGCGCCATGAGCGCCCCGTAGAGGAGCTGGCCTCGGGCCGGGGCCCGGCGCTCCGCCGCGCCGATGGCGCTCCCCATCCACACGACGGGGTGCAGGCGGTTGGGATACTCGCCAACAAGACGCTCGATCACCAAGGCGAGGATCAGGATGAGCAGACGCACCGCCAGGCCTCCACGAGCCGCGCGTTCTCCGCGGGCGTCCGCACCGCCACCCGCAGGTGCCGCGCGTCGAGCCCCGCGAAGGTCGAGGCGTCCCGCACGAGCACCCCGTGCTCCGCCAAGAGCCGCCGCCGCAGCGCCGGGCCGTCCGGCGTCGGCCGGGTGAGGAGCAGAAAGTTCGCCGCGCCCCGCCCGCCGAGGGCCTCGGCGAGCTCCGAGCGCCAGGCGTCGAGGGGCGCCGCGCGGGGCCAGCCCCAGTGATCGAGGCAGGCGAGGCCCGCGGCCAGGGCCACGGCGTTCACCGTCCAGGTCCCGACGAGGCGAGGATCCACCCCCGTCGCCCAGCCGAGGCGCAGGCCGGGGATGCCGTAGGTCTTCGTCATGCTCGTCACCACGACGACGCCGTCGAGCCCGACGCAGCTCGGCGCGTCGGTGAAGCCGAGAAAAGACTCGTCCACGACCACCCGCACCCCGGGTCGGCGCAGGCCGGCGATCTCCTCCACCGTCGGCAGCCAGCCGTCGGGGTTGTTCGGCCGCCCGACGAGGATGGCGTCCCCGGGCGCTGCGTCTTGGCCGACCCGCACCTCGGCGGGCCAGGCCGCCTCGGCGTAGCCCTGGTACGACGGCGCCCGCACCCAGACCCGCCGACAGCCCACGAGCGCCGCCCGCAGGAGCTCCGTCGCGCCATTGCCAAGAACGACCTCGGCGCCTACCCGGGCCGAGATCTCGGACCGCAGCGGCTCCCCGTAGGGCGAGGGGTAACGCCCGGCGTCGTCCACGGCGCGGCGCGCGGCGTCGAGCACACCCGGCGGCGGGCCGAGGGGGTGGATGTTGGCGGAGAAGTCAATCACCGAGTCGGGGTCACGCCCGACCTCCGCGGCCGCTCGCCGCACGTCACCGCCATGGACGCTGTTCTGCATGGCCGCCCTGTTCGCCCGGCGCGGCGCGCTCGGCAAGGCGATTTCTTGCGTGGCCCAGACCCCTGTGGTATACCGCCGAACAACCTCAGGTCGACGGGAAGCCGGTGAGATTCCGGCGCAGGCCCGCTACCGTGAAGGGTCACGCCCCTCCATCATGCCACTGGGTGCCAACCTGGGAAGGCGGAGGGGATAAAGGCCCTAAGCCGGGAGACCCCGAGCTGAGGTGGACGCAACCTTCCCCGGTGTCGGGACGACCGCGTCCGCTGCTCCAGCGTTCGGGCTGGTTCGTCTCTGACGCGCGCCCCCCTCCTCGTGAGGGGTGGGGGTGACGTACCCGGAGATCGCGGCGGACTCGCGTCGTCTTGTGCCGGAGCACCTCTGAGGCTCCCCTGGACCGCACCCGCCCTGACGGCTCCCCCCTGCGCACCGGCTACACGACCGGGGCGAACGCCTGCGCCGCCGCCTGCGCCGCGGCGAGGGTGCTCGTCGGCCTGGGCCTCGACGCCTGGGAGGGCCCGCTGCCCGAGCTGACGGCGGATCGGTACGACACCCTCGCGGGCTCGATCCTCATCCACCTGCCCAACGGGGAGCCCGCCCGGCTCCCGGTGCGGGTGGCCGAGCGCCGCGACGACGCGGCCTACGCCTCGGTGATCAAAGACGCCGGGGACGACCCGGACTGCACCCACCGGGCCGAGCACTGGGCCGAGGTGCGGCTGCGGGCGGACGGCGCCGTGGCGCTGGCCCGGGGCGCCGGGGTCGGCGTGGTGACGCGGCCGGGCCTCGGCCTGCCCGTCGGCGGCCCCGCCATCAACAGCGGCCCCCGAGAGAACATCATCGCCGAGGTCAAGAAGATCGTGCCCAGCGGCGCTGATGTGGTGCTGGGCATCACCGACGGCGAGGTCCTGGCCAAAAAGACGCTCAACGCCCGGCTCGGGGTCTTGGGCGGGCTGTCGATCCTCGGCACCTCGGGGGTGGTCTACCCCTACTCCACCGCGGCGTTTCGGGCGTCCGTCGCCCAAGGCATCGACGTCGCCCACACCCTCGGCGCCGACCAGGTCGTGCTCACGACGGGCGGCCGCTCGGAGCGCTTCGCCATGGAGCTGCTCCCGGAGCTGCCCGAGCCCGCCTTCGTGCAGATGGGCGACTTCATCGGCTTCGCGCTCAACCACGCCGCCCGCCTCGGCCTGCGCCGGGCCACCGTCGTCGGCATGATCGGCAAGCTCTCGAAGATGGCCGATGGCCGCACGATGACCCACGCCGCGGGCTCCGAGGTCAACACGGCCCTGCTCGCGGAGCTGGCCCGGGGCATCGGCGCCGACGAGGCGCTCTGCGCGGCCATCGCCGGGGCGAACACCGGCCGCCACGCCCAAGAGCTCGTCACCGAGGCGGGCCTCGTCGGCTTCTTCGACGCCCTCTGCGAGCGCGTCTCCGTCGTGCTCTCCGCCCACGTTCACGGCCGCCTGCGGATCGACGTCTTCCTCGTCGACTTCTCCGGGCCGCCCCTCGGCAGGTTCACCGATGTCTGACCTCCGCCAGATGACCGCCCTCGGCCGCGCCATTGAGGACGACAGCTTCAGCGTGATCGACCGGGAGGTCGGCCCCCACGACCACCCCCGGCCGGAGTGGGAGGTGGTGCGGCGCGTCATCCACGCCACCGCCGACTTTGAGTTCAAGTGGACGACACGCTTCGGCAACGACGCCCTCGCTCAGGGCTGTGAGGCTCTGCGGCGCGGGGCGCCCATCGTCGTGGACGTGAAGATGATCCGGGTCGGGCTCAACGCCGCCCGGGTCGCGAGCTTCGGCTGTGAGGTCCACGACTTCATCGACGACCCCGAGGTGATCCACCGGGCGAAGGCCGCGGGCACGACCCGGGCCGTCGAGGCGATGCGCGCGGCGCGGCCCCTCCTGCACGGCGCCATCGTCGCCATCGGGAACGCCCCGACGGCCCTCTTGGAGCTCGTGCGGCTGCGCCAGGAGGAGGGCATCCGCCCCGCCCTCGTGCTCGGCATGCCCGTCGGCTTCGTGAACGCCGTGGAGTCGAAGGAGCTGCTGATGACCACGGACATCCCCTACGTCGTCACCCGGGGGCGAAAGGGCGGCTCGACGGTCACCGTCGCGGCCCTGCACGCCTTGTTCAACGTCGCCGCCGGAGACCTGCGATGATCACCGTCGTCGGCGTCGGCGTAGGCGGTGAGCTACCGCCGCGCTCCTTGGCCGCGGTCCAGGCCGCGCAGACCCTCATCGGCGCCGCCAAGCAGCTCGCGCTGTTCCCCGGCGTCGGGGACGAGCGCATCGACATCGTCGGCCGCATGGGCGAGCTCAAGGAGCTCCTCGCCGCCCGGGCCGACCGCCGCAACGTCGTGCTCGCCTCGGGGGACCCGCTGCTCTACGGCATCGGCGTCACCGTGCTGCGGCACTTCCCCGACGCTGAGGTGCTCACCGCGCCCTCCTCCGTCGCCGAGGCCTTCGCCCGGGTGAAGCTCTCCTGGAGCGACGCGGAGCTGATCTCCATTCACGGCCGCCCCATGGCCGACATCGGCACCGCCTTGGACCGCGCGGGCAAGGTCGCCGTCTTGACCGGCGGGGAGAACACCCCGGCGGCGGTGGGCCGGGCCTTGGGGGACCGGGAGGGCACGGCGTACGTCTGTGAGCGCCTCGGCGCCCCGGACGAGCGGGTGCAGACCTTGCCCATCGCTGAGCTGGCCGCCGCCGTCACCGCTGAGCCGAACGTGCTCCTGCTCGTCGGCCCGACCCGCCCCCGGCCAGTCATCCCCCACACCGACGACGACCAGTTCGAGAAGAAGATGCCCAAGAAGGGCCTCATCACGAAGCGTGAGGTGCGCACGCTCTCCCTCGCCGCCCTGGGCGTGCGGGTCGGGGATCTGTGCTGGGACATCGGGGCGGGGAGCGGCGCGGTGGCCATCGAGCTCGCGCTCTTGGGCGCCGCGAAGGTCTACGCCGTCGAGAAGAACGAGGACGCCTGCGCCATCGTGCGGCAGAACGCGGCGGCGTTCGGCGCCCTGCAGGTCGAGGTGGTTCACACGAAGGCCCCCGAGGGCCTCGACGCCTTGCCCGACCCCGACCGTGTGTTCATCGGCGGCTCCGGCGGGAACATCGGGGAGCTCGTGACCGGGGCCCTCGCCCGCTGCCGCGGCAAGCTCGTCGTCAACGTCGCCACCATCGAGAACCTCGCCGACTGTGTGAGCGCGCTCAAGGCGGCGAAGGCGCGCTGGTCGGTGACCCAGGTGGCCATCGGGCGCTCGTCCCCCATCCTCGACCTCACACGATTTGAGGCGCTCAACCCAGTGTGGATCGTGGAGGCGTCCCGATGACCGGCCGGTTTTATGGCCTCGGCGTCGGCCCCGGCGCCCCGGACCTGCTCACCCTGCGGGCCCACCGTGTGCTGACGCGGGTGCCCGTCGTGGTCTACCCGGCCTGTAAGCCCGGGGCGTCGTCCTACGCCTGGCGCATCGTGCGGGAGTTTGTGCCCGGGGGCACCCGGCGGCTCGCCCAGGTCTTCCCGATGTCGCGGGACTGGGCCTCGCTCATCCCGGTGTGGCGCCAGAACGCCGAGGAGATCGCCCAGGAGCTGCGCGCGGGCCACGACGTCGCCTTCATCACCGAGGGCGACCCGATGCTGTTCTCCACCTTCTTACACGTCTGGGAGCTGCTCCGAGAGGTCGCCCCCGAGGTGGAGGTGGAGATTGTGCCGGGTGTGTCGAGCATGTGCGCGGCGGCGGGCCTCACCGGCATCCCGCTCGGGCAGGGCGATCAGCGCGTCGCGCTGATCCCCGCGACCTGGCACGAGGACGACCTCACCGACGCCCTCCAACGCTGGGACGTGGTCGTGCTGATGAAGGTGGCGCGGGTGCTCCCCAAGGTCATCGACCTGCTGCGGTCCTTGGGGCGGCTGGAGCAGGCGGCCCTCGTCTCCCGGGGGTCCGCCGAGCAGCAGCTCGTCACCCGCGACCTCGAGCGCTACCGCGACCGCCGCCTCAACTACCTGACGACCGTGCTCGTGGGGAGGCCCTTGGGCTTCGTCGAGAGCCTCCTCGCCGAGTCCGCGGCGGGGGAGCCCGAGGACGAGCCCAACGACAAGGAGACGACGTGATGGAGCCAGGGCGTGTGTATTTTGTCGGCGCGGGCCCCGGGGACCCTGAGCTGCTCACGGTGAAGGCCCGGCGGCTCATCGACGCCGCGGACTATGTGCTGTTCACGGGGTCTCTGGTGCCGGAGCTCCTCTTCGCCGGGATTCAGGCCGAGGTGGAGGACAGCAAGGGCCTCGACCTCGACGAGATGGAGCGCCGCCTCGTCTCTCGCGCCCAGGCGGGCCGCCGCGTCGTGCGCGCCCACACCGGCGACCCGAGCATCTACGGGGCGATTCACGAGCAGATCGTGCGCCTGGAGCGCGCCGGGGTGCCCTGGGAGATCGTGCCCGGGGTGACCTCGGCCTTCGCCGCCGCCGCGGCCTTGGGCGCCGAGCTCACCATCCCCGACCTCACACAGACGGTGATCCTCACCCGGGTGGAGGGCCGCACGCCGATGCCCGACGGGGAGAAGCTCGCCGACCTCGCCGGGCGCGGCACGCTCTGCCTCTACCTCTCGGCGACCTTGACCGACAAGCTGGCCCGGGAGCTGCTCGCCGCGGGCCTGCCCGAGACGACCCCCGTCGGTGTGGTGCAGTACGCCTCGATGCCCGAGCAGCGGGTGCTGCGCGGCACCCTCGGCGACGTCGCCGCCAAGGTCCGCGAGGCCCGGATGCGGGCCCAGGTGATGATCCTCATCGGCCCGGCCCTCGATCCCGAGCTCAAACACCGCGGCGGCCACGAGAGCCGTCTGTACGCGTCTGACTTCTCTCACCGTTTTCGCCGGGCGTCCGCCGCGGCCGAGGAGGCCTCATGAGGGGCAAGATCCTGCTCATCGGCTTCGGCCCCGGGGCTGATGTGCACCTGACCTTTCGCGCCCGGGACGCCATCGCCGAGTCCCAGGTGGTCATCGGGTACTCGACCTACATCAAGCTCATCGAGGAGCTCCTCGACGGCAAAGAGGTCCACCGAAAGGGCATGAGCGAGGAGCTCGACCGGGTGCACCTCGCCTATGACCTCGCCCGCGCCGGGCGGGTCGTGGCCTTGGTCTCCTCCGGCGACGCCGGGGTGTACGGCATGGCCGGGCCGACCCTGGAGGTGCTCGCCGAGCGCGGCTGGCGCGGCGAGGACGACCCCGAGGTGGAGGTGGAGGTCGTCCCGGGGGTGACCGCGGTGAACGCCGTCGCGTCACTGGTCGGCGCGCCCCTCACCCACGACTTCTGCACGATCTCGCTCTCCGACCTGCTCACGCCTTGGCCCGTCATCGAGCGCCGGGTGCGCGCCGCCGCCGAGGGGGACTTCGTGGTGGCGCTCTACAACCCCCAGAGCCGCCGCCGGGACTGGCAGCTCGCCGCCACCCGAGACCTGCTCCTCGCGCACCGCCGCCCCACCACCCCCGTCGCCATCGTGAAGAGCGCCTACCGCGACCGCCAGCACGTCGTGCTCACCGAGCTCGCCCAGATGTGTGAGCACGAGGTCGGGATGCTGACGACCATCCTCGTCGGCAACTCCAACACCTACGTCGCCGCGGGCAAGATGATCACGCCCCGGGGCTACACGAACAAGTACGATCTCGCCACGACCGAGCTCAAACCGGGCCAGAAGCCGCTGCGCTCCCTCGTCCTGGACGATGAAGGACGGCCGGTTTGAGCCTCACCTCGGGCCTCGATGACGTGGCGGTGCTCTCCGTCACCCGCCAAGGCGTCGCCCTCGCCGCGCGCCTGGAGGCGACCTTGCCCGCGCGGCTCACGGTGTACGTCACCGAGAAGTACGCGGAGGGCGCCCCCGCACACTACGTCCGGTTTAAGGACAAGCTCCAGCCCGTCGTAGACGCCGCCTGGGCGCGGCACGAGGCGCTCATCTTTATCGGCGCGGCGGGCATCGCCGTGCGGATGATCGCGCCCCACGTCCTCGACAAGCGGTTTGACCCCGGCGTCGTCGTCATGGACATCCAGGGCAAGTTCGCCATCGCGCTCTGCTCAGGGCACCTCGGCGGGGCCAACGAGCTGGCGCGTCTCATCGGCGAGGGCCTGGGGGCGATCCCCGTGGTGACGACGGGCACCGACGTGAACGAGACCCTCGCCCCGGACGTGCTCGCCAAGCAGGTCGGCGCCGACATCGAGAACTGGGACGCCCTCAAGATCGTGTCGGGTGCCCTCGTCGACGGGCGACGGGTCGGCGTGCTCGTGGAGGCCGCCGCGCCGGATCTCAGCGGCTACGCCCCGAAGAACGTACACCTCACGCGCTGCCTCGACGGCTTTGACGCCGGGATCGGCCTCACCCCCCGGGTGATTGAGACGGACACACCGACGATCTGGCTGCGCCCCAAGGTGCTCGTCGTCGGCGTGGGCTGCAACAGCGGCACGTCGATGGAGGAGCTCGCTCGGGAGATCGACGCCGTGCTCGCCGAGGCGCGCCTCGCCCCCGGCGCCGTCCGCGGCTTAGCCACCATCACGCTCAAAGAGCACGAGCCCGGCCTCGTCGCCTTCGCCGCGTCCCGGGGTTTGACCATAAAGGCCTTCGACGCGCGGACCATCAACGAGCAGGCCCCGCCGTTTGAGCGCTCGGAGACGGTCTTTCGCCACGTCGGCGTCTACGGCGTCGCCGAGCCCGCGGCGATGCTCGCGGCTGGCGCCACGACCTGCATCGTCCACAAACAGCGGCGCGGGAACGTCACCGTCGCCGTCGCCGAGGTGCCCCGATGAGCGACCCGCGCCCGCCTGATCCCAAGCCCCGCCGCATGGTCCAGAACAAGGAGCGGGTCGGCCTCGTCCTGGTGCACACCGGGGACGGCAAAGGCAAGAGCACCTCGGCCTTTGGCCTCGCGCTGCGCGCCGTCGGGCACGGGATGCGGGTCCATGTCATCCAGTTCATCAAGGGCTCCCGGGACTACGGTGAGCTGGACACCTTGGCGAAGCTCGGCGTGACCGTCGAGCGCGCCGGGGAGGGCTTCACCTGGGAGGTCCGCTCCGACGAGCGCCAGCGAGAGCTGGCCGCCTGGGGCCTCGCCCGCGCCCAAGAGGCCATCGCCCGGGGCCTCGACGTGCTCGTGCTCGACGAGGTGAACATCGTGCTCGGGAAGGGCTTCTTGCCCGTAGAGACGCTCTTGGAGCTGCTCAAGACCCGCCCGCCGGAGCTTCACGTCGTCTGTACGGGGCGCTACGCCCCCGACGCGCTCATTGAGGCGGCGGACCTCGTGACGCGGCACGAGCTCGTCAAACACCCCTTTCAGCGCGGCGTGCGCGCCCAGCCTGGCGTGGAGTTCTGATGCAGGGCCTCATCGAGCTGCTCGACGCGGGCGGCGTCTCCCTCGCGACGGCGGCGACCCGCCTCGGCCTGTCTGAAGGCCAGGCCCTCGTGGCCTTGTCCGAGGCCGGGCGCAGCGTGCGGATCGAGGGCGCCCGGGCGATGGCCACGGTGCGCCAGTGGGGCCAGGTGCGCGTGATCTTACGCTCTCGGAGCTGCGTGGCCGAGGTGATGAGCGACCTCGGCGCCGTGCGGGAGTCGGGCGGCTGGTGGAACGACGAGGACGACCGTGTGCACCTCCACCTCGACACCCGCGACGTCGCGGCGGCCTTTGTCACGACCAAGGCCGGTCACGCCAGCGGCCGCGCCGTGCGGATGGTGGCCTTCGTCGATGGCGCCGGAGAGGTGCTCTTTAAGGTGATGGTGCCCAAAGAGCGCCGTGATCTCATCCCGGCGTTTAACGCCCTCAAGGACGGCACGACATGATCCCGACTGTGCTCATCGCCGCCCCCTCCTCGGGCTCCGGCAAGACGACGGTGACCTGCGCCATCGCCGCGGCGCTGCGGGCCCGGGGCCTCGACGTGCGGCTGTTTAAGGCCGGTCCTGACTACCTCGACCCGACCTGGCACCGCGTCGTGACCGGGCGGCCCTCGCGGAACCTCGACGGCTGGATGACCTCCGCCGAGGGTGTGCGCGCCAGCTTCGCCCGGGGCGCCCGGGGCGGGGACATCGCGCTCATCGAGGGCGTGATGGGGCTGTTTGACGGGCGGTCGCCGCGCTCCCTGGAGGGCTCCGGGGCGGAGTTGGCGAAGCTCCTCGACGTGCCCGTCGCGGTCGTCATCGACGCCGGGGGCATGGCGCGCACCGCCGCCGCCGTCGTCTTGGGCCTCGCGGGGTATGAGCCCGGCGTACAGGTGACCGGCGTGGTGTTCAACCGTGTCGGAAGCCCTGGCCACGGCGCCCTGCTCAAGGAGGCCATGGAGACGGTGCCGAGCGTGCGCTGCCTCGGCTCGTTGACCCGTCAAGACTCCCTCGCCGTGCCGGAGCGCCACCTCGGCCTCGTCGCCGGGGAGCTCGCCGCCAAGCCCGGCTGGGTGGAGGAGCTCGCGGCCTGGGGCGCCGGGCTCGACCTCGACGGGCTGCTCACCTGCGCCCGCACACCGACGACCACGCTCCTCCCGGCGCCTGCGGCCACGCCCAAGACCGTACGAATCGGCGTCGCCCGAGACGCGGCGTTCCACTTTTATTACGAAGAGAACCTCGATCTGCTTCAAGAGGCCGGGGCGGAGCTCGTGGAGTTCTCGCCGCTGCAGGACGCGGCCCTTCCCGACGTAGACGGGCTCTACATCGGCGGCGGTTACCCCGAGGAGCACCGCGAGGCCCTCGCCGCGAACGCCTCGCTCCGCGCCGAGATCCGGGCGTTCTCTGGGGTGATCTACGCCGAGTGCGGCGGCCTGATGTACCTCGGTGAGCGCCTGGACGACACGCCGATGTGCGGCAAGCTCCCACTGCGCACCCGCATGACCGGCCGCCTGCGCAGCCTGGGTTACCGTGAGGTCACGACCACCACGGACACCCCCCTCGGCCCGGCGGGCACGACCTTTCGGGGGCACGAGTTTCATCACTCGGAGCTGGTCTCCGTGGCGCTGAGCCCCGCCTACCGCATGACGGGGCGCGGCGGCGAGGGGGTCGAGGGCTGGGCCCAGGGGCGGGTGCTTGGGAGCTACGTTCACGCCCACTTCGGCTCAAACCTGGGCCTGGCGCGGGCGCTCGTCGCCGCCTGTGGGGCCCGCCGGGGATGACCACACAGGGGCAAACCTCGGGCCGTCGGACGGCGGCGCTCATGGTGCAAGGCACGGCGAGCGGCGTCGGCAAGTCGTGGCTTTGCACGGCGCTCTGCCGCCTCTTGGCCCGGCGGGGCCGCGCCGTGGCGCCGTTTAAGGCCCAGAACATGAGCAACAACGCCGCCCCCGCCCAAGGCGCCCAAGGCGGCTGGGGGGAGATCGGGCGCGCCCAGGCCGTGCAGGCCATGGCCTGCGGCCGCGCGCCCCACGTCGATCAGAACCCGATCCTGCTCAAGCCCACCGGGGACCGCAGCTCGGACGTGATCGTGAGCGGCCGCTCCGTCGGGATCCTCTCGGCGGTGGACTACCGCGCGCGCCGGGCCGAGTGGTGGGAGGCCGTCACGAACGCCTACGCCCGGCTCTGTGACACCGCGGAGATCGTGGTGATTGAGGGCGCGGGCTCCCCGGCGGAGATCAACCTCCGCGCCGGGGACATGGTGAACATGGCCATGGCGCACCACGCCGACGCCGACGTGCTCCTCGTCGGGGACATCCACGCTGGGGGCGTGTTCGCCGCGCTCTACGGCACCTTGGCGCTCCTCGACGACGCCGACCGGGCCCGGGTGCGCGGCCTCGTGATCAACCGTTTCCGCGGGGATCCAGCCATCTTGACCCCGGGGCTCGCCCCCCTCGTGGAGCGCGCCGGGGTGCCGGTGCGTGGGGTGCTGCCCTTCCGGGACGACGTTCCCATCGACGAGGAGGACAGCCTCGACATCCGCTCCCGGGCTGGGGTCGTCGACGTCTGTGTGCTCCGCCTGCCGACCGTCGCCAACTTCACCGATCTCAGCGCCTTGGCGCGGGAGCCCGGCGTCGGCGTCCGGTATGAGACGGACCCCGAGCGTGTGGGGCAGCCCGACCTGCTCGTGCTGCCGGGCAGCCGCGACACCGTGTCGGATCTCGCGTGGCTCCGGGCGAGGCGCCTCGACCGCGTCGTGCTCGCCTTGGCCGAACGAACCCCGGTCCTGGGCCTCTGTGGTGGATACCAGATGCTCGGCGAGGCCCTGGACGGCGTCGTGGGCCTGGGGCTGCTGCCGACCTCGACGGCCTACGCCGCGGAGAAGTTCGTGCGGCCCTCCGCCGCGCGGACGACGGGGCGCTGGATCCTGCCCGCGGGCCTCGCCGTGGACGGCTACGAGATTCACCTCGGCCGCACCCCCTCCGCCGAGCCCCTCGTCGGCGACGACGGCGCGGCGCGGGGCCTCGTCGCGGGCACCTACCTGCACGGGCTCCTCGATGGCGCCGAGCTCCGGACGGCGCTCATCGGCGCCTTACGCCAGCGCCGGGGCCTGGATGCGACCCCGCCGAGCGCCGACCGCGACCGCGAGGCCGCCTTTGACACCCTCGCCGACCTCGTCGAGCGACACCTCGATCTCAAGGGGCTCCTATGACCCGCGCCTTGGCGCTCATCGGCCACGGATCCCGGCGGCAGCGCGGGAACGATGAGCTGCGCGCCCTCGCTGATCGCCTGCCCGGCGTCGTCACCACGGGCTTCATCGAGCTCGCCGAGCCGAGCGCCGAGCAGGCCCTCGACGCCGCCGTCGCCGCCGGGGCGGACGAGGTGGTCGCCGTGCCCGCCGTGCTGCTCGCCGCGTCTCACGCGAAGAACGACGTGCCGCTCGCCGTGGCCCAGGCGCGGCGGCGACACCCCGGCGTGCGGTTCTACGCCGCGCGCCCCCTCGGCGTTCACCCCGGCATGGTGCGCGCCTTGGCCGACCGCTTCGCCGAGCGCGCGCCGCCCGCGCCTTTGGACCGTGTGGCCGCGCTCATCGTCGGTCGCGGCTCGTCGGACCCCGACGCCAACGCCGACCTGCACAAGATCGCCCGCCTCTTCGCCGAGCGGCGGGGGCTCCTCACCGTCGAGGTCGCCTACATCGGGGTCACGACGCCGACGGTGGAGGAGGCCTTCGCCGCCCTGCTCACCCGCCGCCCCAAGGCCGTCGTGGTCTTGCCTTACCTGCTCTCGCCGGGGGTGCTCGTCGAGCGCCTGCAGGCCCAGCTCGCCGAGCTCGCGGCCTTGAACCCGCGGGTCCAGGTCTCCGTCGCTGAGGTCATCGGCACCCACCCCGCCGTCGCCGAGGTGCTCCTGGAGCGCGCGGACGAGGCGGTCTCCGGCGTCGGCGGCATGAGCTGTGACGCCTGCAAGTACCGCGCGCCGATGGAGGGCTTCACCCAAGACCTCGGCGGGGCCCAAGCGCTGCGAAAGGCCGCCGCCCACCTCACGCTCCCCACACAGACCGAGACGCACAGCCACGTCCCGCCGAAGCGCCATGTGCTGGTGTGCGTGAACCGCGACTGCCTCGACCGGGGCAGCGTCGGCGTGCTCAACGCCCTGCGCGCCCAGCTCCGGAGCGCGGGCATGGACCGCGCCGTCCGCACCACCCGGGTGATGTGTATGGGCCGGTGCGGCGAGGGGCCCGCGGTCGCGGTGTACCCCGACGGCGTCTGGTACCGCCGCGTCACCGCGGATGACGTCCCCGAGCTCTTCTCCTCTCACCTCGTCGAGAACCGCCCCGTCGGGCGGCTCATCGACCTCGTCCTTGGATGACCTGACATGGCCTGCCACGAGATCGCCGCCCTCCGTATCGCCCTCCACAACCTGCTCGGCACACGCCCCGCCGTAGAGCTCACCCACGAGGTCGCCGAGCTCGGCGCGCTCTGTGAGCTCGACGGGCCCCTGCGCCGCCTCACCCAGGCCCGGGACCTCGGCACGCTGCGCCGCGCCCTGGAGGCCGCGGTGGGTGAGCACGAGGCCCAGCTCGGGGCGATGTCCCCGGACGACCCGACCCTCGGCTACCACCGCGCCCTCGTGGTGACCGTGCGCTGCGCCCTGCGGGACGTCGAGCGCATGTCGATGATGATCGAGCGTTTTTACCTCGACATCGAGGACACCCACGATCTCCTGCACGAGGTCTTCCCCGGCGTTGACGATGTCTGAGATCAAACAAGCCACGGTGGTCTTGAGCGAGGCCGCCGGTCCCGGATTCCACACGATCGTCGCCGACGCCGAGGCCCCCCTCGACGCGGCGCCCGGCCAGTGGGGCGCCTTTCACACGGAGCTGCCAAACCCGGAGAAGCCGGGGCAGAACCTCCGCCGCGCCTGGTCCTTCTCCGAGCTTGACGGGCGGCGCTTTCGCCTCTTCGTCGCCACAGTCGGCCCCTGCACCCGCTGGCTCGCCGACCGGCGCCCGGGGGATCCCCTGCCCTTCACCGGCCCCTGGGGCGCGCGGTTTCGCCTCGATGAGCGCGACGGCCCCGCGGCGTTTTTTGCCGTCGGCTCGGGCATCTCCCCCGTCGCGGCGATGATCGACGCCTGCGTCGCCCGGGGTCGGCCCGCCCGGCTGCTCTGGGAGACCTCGGCGCCCTCGATGGGGGCCCGGCTCGCGGCCTGGCGGGCGGCGGGGGTGGAGGTCCAGGTCGGCCCGGAGCTTGAGCCCAGCGGCCCCGGCCTGTGGTGGTTCGCCGGAGACGGCCCCCGGCTGGATCAGGTCGTCGGCGACGCGCCCCCGGAGCGTGTTGAGCGCTTCTACACGCCGCGGCCCGTGGCGCGGGCGGGCGCGTGAGCACCGTCGTCGGCATCGTCGGCGCCGGTCCGGGGGATCCCGGCCTGCTCACCCTCGCCGCGAGGGCGCTCCTGGACCGCGCCGACGTCGTGGTGCACGACGCCCTCGTCTCACCGGAGATCCTCGGCACCCTGCCCGCCCACGTCGAGCGGGTCAACGTCGGCAAACGCCGCGGCAAACACCTCGCCGAGCAAGAGGAGATCAACCAGCTCCTCGTCACCCTCGCGTTGGCTGGCCGCCAGGTCGTGCGGCTCAAGGGCGGCGACCCGCTCCTGTTTGGCCGAGGCGGCGAAGAGATGCAGGCGCTGCGCGCCGCCGGGGTCGCCTACGTCGTGGTGCCCGGCGTGAGCGCGGCCATCGCGGGCCCGGCCATGGCGGGCATCCCCGTGACCCACCGCGAGCACGCCGCCGCCGTCACCATCGTCACCGGCCATGAGTGTGAGGAGCTCGCCCGAGACCCGCTGCGTTGGCGGGCCATGGCCGAGAGCGGGCACACCCTCGTGATCTTGATGGGCCTCACCCACCTGGGCTCGATCACCCGCCGCCTCATCGCCGCGGGGCGCTCGGCGGAGACCCCCGTCGCCGTCGTGCAGGAGGCGACGACCCCCCGGGAGCGCGCCGTGGTGGCCACCCTCGCCAGCGTCGCCCAGCGGGTGCTCGACGCCGGGATCGCCGCCCCCGCCGTGGTCGTCGTTGGCGACGTCGCGAGCCTCGCCAAGGAGCTCGCATGGCGGAGCTGAGCTTCTCCCCCGCGGATCGAGACGCCGTCTATCGCGCGATCTACAGCCGCCGCGACGTGCGGGCCTACCTGCCAGACCCCGTCCCCGAGGACCTGCTCGCCCGGGTGCTCAACGCCGCCCACCACGCGCCCTCCGTCGGGTTCATGCAGCCCTGGAGCTTCTTGCTCATCGAGGATCCGGCGCTGCGCCGCGCGGTCTACGAGCACGTCCTCGCCGCCTCCGCCGAGGCCCAGACCACCTACGCCGACGACCGCTCCGCCACCTACGCCGCGCTCAAGCTCCAGGGCATCCTCGACAGCCCGGTCAACCTGCTCGTCACCTGTGACCCGGACCGGGGCGGCAACGTGCTGGGGCGCCACACGATGCCCGAGACCGACGCCTACTCCACCTGCCTCGCCGTGCAGAACCTCTGGCTCGCCGCCCGCGCCGAGGGCCTCGGCGTCGGCTGGGTGAGCATCCTGCGCCCGGAGCGGCTCCGGGAGCTCTTCGGGGTGCCCGAGCACGTCAAGATCATCGCGTACCTCACCTTGGGCTGGCCCGTGGAGCTGCCCCCGACGCCGATGCTGGAGTCGGTCGGCTGGCGGGCGCGGCTGCCGCTCTCCGAGCTCGTCTTCCGCGACCAGTGGGGGGCCCACGCTGAGCTGACCGCCCCGCCCGCCCCGCCCGCGCCGCTCCCGCCGGAGGAACGAAACGCCCAGCTCACGAAGCCGCCGGGCTCCTTGGGGCGCCTGGAGGCCGTGGCGCTCCAGGTCGCGGCGATCCAAGGCGCGGCTTACCCCCGCTGGCGCCGCCGGGCCCTCGTGCTCTGCGCCGGGGACCACGGCGTCGTCGCCGCCGGGGTGTCCAGCTACAAGGCCAAGGTCACCGCCCGGATGGTGATTCAGATCGCCGCCGGGGCCGCGGCGGTCAACGTGTTCACCCGCCAGCGCGACGTGCGGCTGATCCTCGCTGATCTCGGCGTCGACCACGACTTCAGCGGCGCCGCCGGGGTCGTTCACGCGAAGATCCGCCGGGGCACCCGCGACCTCAGCCGCGAAGACGCCATGACCGCTTCGGAGTGTGTGGCCGCCGTGGCCGCCGGGCGCCGCCTCGTGCCGGACTGCGACCTGCTCGCCGTCGGGGAGCTGGGCATCGGCAACAGCACGAGCGCCGCGGCGATCGCCTGCGCCCTCCTCAACGAGCCGCCCGAGGTCATGGTCGGGCGCGGCACGGGCATCGGCCCGCTGACCTGGGCACGAAAGGTAGAGGCGGCGCGGCGGGGCCTCGACCGGGGCGGAGACCCCCTCTCAAGCCTCGGCGGCTACGAGATCGCGGGCCTCGTCGGGGTCATCGACGAGGCGGCGCGGCGCGGCGTGCCCGTGGTGCTCGACGGCTTCATCACGAGCGTCGCAGCCCTGGTCGCGACGCGGCGGCGCCCCGAGGTGCGGGAGGCGCTCATCGCCGGGCACCTCTCCGCGGAGCTCGGCCACGCCCGGGTGCTCGACGCCTTGGGGCTCACGCCGCTCTTGAGCCTCGGGCTGCGGCTCGGCGAAGGGAGCGGCGCGGCCTTGGCCATGGGCCTCGTCGAGTCGGCCTGCCGCACGCTCTCGGAGATGCGCACCTTTGAGGAGGCGGGCATCGAGGACGCCGTCGATGAGCGAGGGAGGCGCTGATGACCCGAGCCGCCTTGTGGACCCTGCTCTGCGCCGCGGGCTGCGCCGCCCCGCCGCCCCCCCGGGGCGTCGTCTCTTTACACGACACCACGACGGAGATCGTCGTCGGCCTGGGCCGGGCTGAGGAGCTCATCGCCGTCATGGAGCCGGAGTTTTTGTCCCCCGCCGCCCTCGCCGCCGTGGAGGGTGTGCCCCGGCTCTCCGCGCCGGTCTCGAAGGAGGCGCTCCTGGCGATGCGCCCGGCGGCGGTGCTCGGCGCCGAGGACGTGCCCCAGCACCAGCCCGAGCTCGCGGCCTTGCCCAACACGACCTGGATTGACCCCTCGGGCCTCGACGGCCTGTGGCGGGCCATCATCGCCGTGGGGGAGGCCATCGACGCCCCGACGGACGCCTACGTCGCGGCGCTAAAGGCCCGGGTGCCCGCGCCGACGCCGGGGGCGCTGCGTGTGTTCGTCTACGACTGCTGTGAGCCGCCCTTCACCATGGGCGGCCGGGCGCCGCTCACCGAGCTCCTGGCCCGCCTCGGCGCGAAGAACGTCTTCGCCGAGCTCGACCAGGACTGGGCGCGGGTGTCTTGGGAGGCGGCGATGGTGACCCGGCCTCAGCTCATTGTAGTCGACGACTACAATGGTGAAGGAGAGGTCGCCGAGAAGATCGCTCTGGTGACGGCGCGCCTCGGCCCGACGCCGACGGTGACCTTGCCCCTGGGCCTCGCCTTGGAGGGGCCCCGGACCTTAGACGCCATCGACGTGCTGCGGCCGGCCATCGAGGCGGCGAGATGAGGCTCGCCGTCGCCCTGCTCTGCGCCGTGGCCCTCGCGCTCTTGGTCGGCCCCGCGGGCGTCACCGCCGAGGCCGTCCTGCTGCGGGCGCCACGGGTGGCCGCGGCGCTGATCGCCGGGGCCGGGCTCGCCATCGCTGGGGTCGGGATGCAGGCGCTCCTGCGAAACGCCCTCGCCGAGCCCTTCGTGCTGGGCATGTCGAGCGGCGCGTCCCTCGGCGCCGTGCTCGCGGCGCTCCTCTGGCCCGGGCTGCCCCCGGCGCTGGCGGCCACCGCGGGCGCCCTCAGCGCCGCCACCCTCGTCGGCGCCGTGGGCCGCACAGAAGATGGCCTCCTGCCGCCGACCCGGCTCTTGCTCTCGGGCTGCGCCGTCGCCGCCGTGTTGGGGGCGCTCACGGGCTTCGCCTTGGCCGTCGCGCCCCAGGCCAGCGCCCTGCGGGCCGCGATCTACTGGACCTCGGGGAGCCTCGGCGCCGCGACGCCTCCGGCCCTCGTCGTGGCCGCCGCCGTGACCCTCATCAGCGCGGCGGCCTTGGGCCGGGCCGCCGGGGACCTCGACCGCCTGCTGCTCGGCGAAGAGACGGCGGCCTCCTTAGGCGTAGACGTGGGGCGCCTGCGGCTCCTGCTGCTCACGCTCTGCGCCGGGCTCACCGGGGCGCTCGTGGCGCTCGGCGGGCCCATCGGCTTCGTCGGCCTCGCCGCGCCGCACCTCGCCCGGCTGTGGCGGGGCGCCACC
>JAKLKD010000384.1 GCA_023150845.1 Myxococcota bacterium
CATCCGCATGGCCGAGGAGTCCCTCAAGGCCAACCAGCCCGCCCTCGCCCGCGCCCAGCTTGAGCGGTTTTTACGCGAGAACCCCAACCACACCCGCGCCGTCGAGGCCCGCTACCGCCTCGCCGAGACCTACTTCAACGAGAAGAACTACAAGTCCGCGGCCTTGAAGTTCGACGAGGTCGCCACCCAGGCCCCTGACAGCGTGTGGGCCCCCTGGGCCATGGTGCGCCAAGGGGAGTGTTTTAAGGCGATGGGCAACAACGACGCGGCGAAGCTCTTCTGGGAGGACGTCGTCGCGAAGTACCCCAAGAGCAAGGCCGCCAAAGAGGCCAAGACGCTCCTCGGCACCTGAACCGCGGCCTCGGCTCCGCCGCGCTTGACAGCGGGTGTCCGCGGGCATAGAAGAGTCGTCCCTGCTTCCTTCATCGAGGAGGCGCCCCCCCGGGCGGCTCCTTTTTTTTGGCCTCGGCGCGGCCATCACCTCCTGAAACCTCACCCGCCGGTCCTCTCCACCATGTCCGAGACGCAGCGCCCCACCACCGACATCCGCCCGATTCAGGCGCAGCTCTTCGCGCTGTTTGAGCCTGTGGCGGTGTCTTTGGGCTATGAGCTCGTCGCCGTGGAGCTGACCAACACCTTCGGGCGCCGCACCCTGCGCGTCTCGGTGGATCGCCCCGGCGGCGTGATCATGAACGAGCTCGCCAAGCTGAGCCACGCGCTCTCGGCCCTGCTCGACGTCGAAGATCCCATCTCCGGGGCGTATGACCTTGAGGTCTCCTCCCCCGGCATCGAGCGGCCGCTCCAGCGGCCCGCCGACTTCGCCCGCTTCTCCGGCTACCGCGCCCGTCTTCGTTTAGACGGCACCGCCTCGCGCCGCCAGATCACCGGCCGCCTCAAGGGGCTCGACGGTGACGCGGTGCTCATCGAGGCCGACGGGCAGCCCCACACGATCCCCCTGGCCCAGATCGTCCGCGCTCAGCTCCAGCTCACGCTCGACGAGTACGAGTCCCTGGCCGAGTCGCCGCCACCGCGCCACGACCCCGATGGAGGTTCGCCATGATCAGCGAGCTCGCCCGACAGATCGACATGCTCCACCGCGAGAAGAACATCCCCCGCGACGCGGTGATCGAGGTTCTTGAGTCCGCCATGGTCGCCGCCGCGCGTAAGCGTTTCGGCAACGAGCGCGACATCGAGGCCCAGTTCAACGAGGAGCTGGGTGAGGTGGAGCTGTTCGAGTTCAAGACGGTCGTCGAGGAGTTCAACAACAACGACACCGAGATCCTCATCGAGGAGGCCCGCGCCCTCGATCCGGACTGCGAGGTCGGCGACTCCTTGGGCATCAAGATGGACGTCGAGGGCCTCGGCCGCATCGCCGCCCAGACGGCCAAGCAGGTCATCATCCAGCGCGTGCGCGACGCCGAGCGCGAGATGACCTTCAACGAGTTCCGCGACCGCAAGGGCGAGCTCATCACCGGCATCGTCCGGCGCTTCGAGAAGGGCAACATCATCGTGGACTTGGGCCGCGCTGAGGCCATCCTCCCGCGCCGCGAGCAGGTGGTCTCCGAGACCTACCGCCAGGGCGACCGCATCCAGGCCTACGTGCTCGACATCACCCGGGCGGCGAAGTCCTCTCAGGTGGTGCTCTCGCGCTCGCACCCCGGCCTGCTGATGAAGCTCTTCGAGCTTGAGGTGCCGGAGATCTACGAGGGCATCGTGCGTATCGAGGCCTGCGCCCGCGAGCCGGGCTTCCGCGCCAAGATCGCCGTCTCTTCGACGGATCCCGACGTCGATCCGGTGGGCGCCTGCGTGGGCCTCAAGGGCTCGCGTGTTCAGGCAGTGGTGCAAGAGCTCCGCGGTGAGGCGATCGACATCATCCCTTACCACCCCGATCCTGCGCGCTTCATCGTGCACGCCATCGCCCCGGCGAGCGTGTCCCGCGTCTACATCGACGAGCACACGCACTGCATGGAGCTCATCGTCCCCGACGAGCAGCTCTCCAAGGCCATCGGCCGCCGCGGCCAGAACGTGCGCCTCGCCGCCCAGCTCACCGGCTGGCGCGTGGACATCTACTCCGAGACCCGGCACTCCGAGCTCAACGACCTCGCCCGCGCCGAGTTCACGCGCCTCAACGACGTGGACGCCGACACCATCGAGCTCCTCATCCGCCACGGCTTCCGCACCGTCAAGGACCTCACCGACGCCGAGCCCTACGAGCTCGCCTCGATCCTCGACGTTGAGGAGGAGGACGCGGTCGCGCTCATCGCCCACGCGGACCAGGTGCTGGACGCCCTCATCCTTGAGGACAGCCAGCGCAAGAAGCAGGCGAACGAGATCGCCGACGATCTCCCGCCTGATGCGGACGTCTGAGCCTTGATGGGGGCTGAAGATCCTGAGCGCCGCTGCCTGGTGAGCCGGGAGTCGGGCCCCGCGGGGGCGCTGCTTCGCCTCGTCCTCTCCCCAGAGGGGGAGGTCTTCCCCGACTACCGGGCCAAGCTCGGCGGTCGGGGCGCGTGGGTGACCCCCACCCGCGCCGCCATTGAGGAGCTGGAGAAGAAGCCCGGCCTGTGCAGCCGCGCTTGGTCCACCCAGGCCCGCACGGCGGGGCTCCTGCTCAAGGTCCAGGAGGCCAACCAGCGCGCCGTCGAGGAGGCGCTGGCCATCGCCTCCCGCAGCGGCGTGCTCACCGGGGGCAAAGACGCCGTGCGCGACGCCTTGGTCTCCGGCCTCGCCGAGTGCCTCGTCTTGGCGAACGACACCTCGCCGCGGCTCTGCGACGACCTGCGCAGCCGCGCCGGGGAGCTCCCGGTGTTCACTGTCCACCTCAGCGTCGATGAGCTGGGCCAACGAATCGGGAAGGGCGCACGATCGGCGCTCGTCGTCCGGCGGTCAGCGGCCTCCCGCGCGCTCCTGCGAGAGTTGCGGTGGCAGGCGGCGCTGCGTTAGGGGATCCTCTCTCCTCGCTCACAGGCGAAGGTTGAACTTTGGGCGCTGGCGCGATAGCTCAGTGGCCCTGCATCATCGAAGGGCCCGACGCTGTGAAGGCGGAGAGCGCTCGGGCGAATCTTGTACCCTCTCCCAAGCGATGGAGAGGCGCGAAAGGAATCGAATGTCAAAGAAGGACCTGCTCGACCGGATTACCTCCAAGCCGAGCCCGAGCAAGCCAGCGCAGACTCCACCGCCGGTCGTTCGGCGTCGCCCCGGTGAGGGCCCGGCCGAGCCTCCGAAGGAGGTTGAGACCCGCGTCACGAGCGACGTGATCCGCCGTCGTAATGACCGCCCCACGCCTCCTTCGCGCCCCGCGCCGCCTCCGCCGCCCCCGGTGACGCGCCTGCGCAAAGCCGATCCCGCTGAGCGTGAGGTCGTCCGCGAGCCCGCGCCGCAGGTCATCGCCCCGCCCCCTGTGGTCGAGGTCGCTCCGCCCGTCCAGGCCGCGCCTGTGATCGAGACCCCCGCCGTCGAGGCGCCCGCCCCGGTGGTCGTCGAGGCCCCGGCCCCCGCGGTCGTCGAGCCCCAGGCCCCCGTCGTCGTCGAGGCCGCCCCGGAGCCCGCCCCGGTCGTCGAGGCCCCGGTTCAGGCCGCCGAGCCGGTGGAGGCCGCTGAGGCCCCCGCCGAGCCC
>JAKLKD010000033.1 GCA_023150845.1 Myxococcota bacterium
CCCGCGCCGAGCCCTGCGCCGCCGAGCCCTGCGCCGCCGACCCCGCCGCCGCCCACGAGCGCCGCCGTCGCCCGCCCGCCGCGGGAGGAGCCCCTCTTCTCCACGAGCCCCGACAAAGGTGAGCTGCGCGCGAAGTGGCGGGCCCAGGCCTCCTTCGCCCGCGACTTCCACGACCAGGTGAGCCAGCGGCGCCTAGACGTCAGCGACGTCGAGGGCCTCCCCGCCGAGGGCGCCTTCATCAACCTGCGCTTTGAGCTCCCCGACGGCCAGGTCATCGCCCTGCGCGGCCGCCGGGTCGGCGACGAGCTCGAGCTCGACATCCCCCGGCCCGCGCTCCAGAAGCTCCGGCGCCTCGCCGAGACGGCCTGAGCCCCCTCGGCTCAGGGCAAGACGCCCATCCGTAAGGTCCGGGCGAGGTCTGGCTGCGGGCCGATGGGGGTCGCGGCGTCGTAGCTAGGCTGGGGCGTGCCGAAGTCCCTGAGCCAGGCCCGGACGAGGAGCGGGTCCGGCGGCGCGCCGTGCAGGTGGAGGTAGATGGCGCTCAAGGCCCCGGCGACCCCGGCGAGCTGCGCCGAGGCCCCGGACGTGCCGCCGAAGCGGCTGGTGTAGGCCTGGTTGGGGTCGGAGTCGGGGAAGAACAGGTCGTTGAGCCCTGCGCTGCCCGAGCCGACGGTGATGGTGTCGCTGAACCATCCCTGCACGTCCACCCGCGCGCCATAGGAGCCGCCGTAGGGGTACCAGGTGCGCGCGGGGTCGTCCCGGCCCGGGGGGATGCCGCCGCCGACCATCACCGCGCCGGAGTCGCGCACGGCCCGGTCAAACCACCCGCCCCACTTGGGATCGTCGAGGTTCTGGGCACCGTTTCCGCCGGGCTCGATCACGATGATCCCCTTGGCGACGGCGAGGCTGATCGCGTCGAAGACCGCTGGATCCACCTCCACAGGGCAGTAGGCGCCCCGGGAGTAGGCCTGCTGCTCGATGAGCAGGACGTCGCCGGGGTCCAGGAGCGCCGTCGCGCCAGCGATGGCCGCGGCGATGTCGTAGGTCTCGGCGTCTACGAAGGGGAAGATCACCATCGGCGTGGCCTCGGGGACCAGCCCGGTGACGCCATACCCGTTGTCCCCGGCGAACAAGATCCCGAGCACCCCATTGCCGTGGTATTCATACAGGCCGCTGTCAAAACCCCAGGTCTCCGCGGAGTCTGCCGCGCTGAGGTCCTCGTGCCCCGCCGTCCAGCCGTACTCCAGGTCCGCCACCGTGACCCCGGCCCCCGCGCCGCCGGGCCAGGTCCGGGCCCAGGTGACGCCGAAGCCGTCGGGGGCCGCGTCAGGGTAGACCTGCTGGGCGCTGAAGTCCGGGGTCTCCGGCGGGAGGTCCCCGGGCGGGGGCTGGGCGTCCGGCGCCAAGGTCGCCAGCTCCACCCAAGGCTCGGCGTTGAAGGCGTCGGCCACGGCGGGGCCCCAGCCCGGCGCGACCTCGATCCGGTAGTAGAGGCTGAGGTCGGCGAGGCCCGGCGCCCGCTCGTCACGCAGGGCGCGCAGGGCGGCGCCGTCGGCGAAGACCGGGCGCACGAAGGCGCCGTCCATGGTCGGCGCGCCGCGCACCCCCTCTTGGAGCTTCACGATGACGACGTCGTCGCGGAGGCCTTCCTCCCAGACGGTCTCCGCGGGCTTCGTCGGCGGGGGGCCGCGGCGCGGTGTGGCGGCCTGGGCCAGCCCAGCCATCCCGAACCACAAGAGCGCGCAGGGCACGAAGCGCACGGTCACTCCTCGGCGGGTGGGGTCTCCCTAACGGTGAACGAGCCAGCGCCCTTGGCGCAGCGTCACCCGGGTCGGGCCCTCGACGCGGTCCGTCGAGGGGTGCAGGGGGTCGCCGGGCAGGTAGATGGTCACACTGCCGTCCTCGTGCAGCGCGCCGGTGGGCTCGATGGGCACGACGCGGCGGCTCCCCGCGGCCTGGAGCACGTCGTCGGCCCGCTCGAAGGGCAGGAGCTCCTGGAGCGTCACCCAGGTCGGCGGCGCGAGCTGCACCTGCCCGGCGTCGAAGCGGGCCAGGGCCTCGGCGGGGGTCCACCAGGCCGACTGCACGGTCTCGCCGTCGTCGTGGCTGGCCTCGGCGGCCTCGGGCGCACGGGCGACGAAGAAGCGGGTGCTGTAGCGCCGGGGCTCGATCTCCGGGGTGATCCACCAGGACCAGAGGCGGATCGCCTCGGCGTCCAGGCGCAGGCCGAGCCGCGTGATCAGCTCGGAGAAGACGAGATCCCCCCGCAAGAGCGCCTGACGATCCTCAGCGCTCGGCGCGCCGCCCCGGGCGAGGAGCACGCCGGCCTCCTCAAAGGTCTCGCGGATCGCCGCGGCCTGCAGGGCCGCCGCGCCCTCAGCGCCGATACGCGCCCTGTCCAACGCGCCACCGTCCAGAGGCAGGGCGTTGTCCGCGGCGTCGACGCGACCCCCTGGAAAAACATGAGCGTCCGGCATAAACGCCATTCGCGCCGAGCGCTTCACCATGAAGACCTGCGGGCCCCCGGGGCTGTCGCGCAGAAGAAGAACGGTGGATGCAGGACGCGGCTCAGAGGACATACACTTCTCATAGCGCCCACGTCGCCGTCTCGCACGCGCGGCCCGGGCCTCAGACGCACCCCCTGGTCTCCACACCCTCCCCTGCTCGCCTGACTGGCGCCAGGAAGAATCGATGATCTGCATGACGCAACCGCCGAGGTGTACATGATGTCCTGCCTCACGCTTCTTTTGGCGTCGGGCGCCGCCTGGGCTTGGCCATCGAGCGCGGACTGGGTGCCGATCACCCAAGGTGGCGCCCCCCTGGCTGACGTCTTCGGCGACGCCGAGGCCGGCGCCCACGTCGATCTTGTCGGCGAGTCCAGCGCCCCGGTCGGGTACTGGTACGCGGACGAGGACGCGCTCTACCTCCGGATGCGCGTCGCCGACTCGCCTTGGCAGGCCGCTGAAGGCGCCGCGCTCAACGAGGGCACCTGGACCTTCGGCTTCGACCTGCGGGGCGCGGACGGCGACGGCCTCACGACGACCCTCGATCGGGCGATCTCCTTCTCTGGATCGGTGCTCGGCGCGAACTCGATCATCCTCTACCGCAACAACAGCGGCCGGGAGGGCCCCGCGGCCCGGCTCTCGGCGGTCTACATCTACTCGACGGATCCCTCCGGCGAGGATCTCGTGCGCACCGCTGAGGCGGGCACGACGCTCGGCGGCGCCCGGGACTGGATGATCGACATCGTCATCGATCGGGCGACCCTCGCGGCGAACCTCGACATCCACGAAGAGACGGTCTTCGCCCTGGCCTTGCTCACCGGCGAGGGCCGGGAGACCTCGTCGAACAACGCCGACCTCGCCGGGGCGAGCGACCTCTCCCTCATGGAACCCGGCTGGAGCGACGAGATCGCGCTCGACGCCGACGGCGACGGCCTCACCGGGGCCTTTGAGCTCGGCATGGGCCTCGACCCCAACGACGCCGACACCGACGACGACGGCGTGCGGGACGGCGATGAGCTGAACCTGGGCCTCGACCCCTTGGCCTGCGACACCGACGGCGACCTCCTCCCCGACGGCCTCGAGCTCGGCGTCATCAGCCCCGACCCCGACACGGACACCGCCGGGGTCTGTTACCGCGGCGACTCCAACGCGACCTTCACGACGAACCCGCTCGACCTCGACACCGACGACGGCGGCTTCACCGACGGCGACGAGGACTGGGACACCAGCGGCTCCGTGGACTACTGGGAGATCGACCCCCTGGTCACCGAGGACGACACCGACGCCGACGCCGAGGGCATCCCCGACGCCGTCGAGGCCAAGTGTGAGCTTGACGTTGGTGAGCACAACGACGCGCCGGACGGCGGAGACAGCGACGGCGACACGATCCTGGACGAGGAGGAGTGGTCGCGCCGCGGCCTCCGCGACTTCGACGGCGACGGCTACGTCAACTTCTGCGACGAAGACAGCGACGACGACGGTGTGCCGGACGAGACCGAAGGCGACGACGACAGCGACGGCGACGGCTTCCCCGACTACATCGACACCGACTCCGACAACGACGGCACCCCCGACGGCGACCCCGACGAGGACAGCGACGGCGACGGCATCCCCGACTACCAGGACCCCGACGACGAGGACGGCCCCGACGGCGACCTCGACGACGACGGCCTCACGAACTCTGAAGAGGACGAGTGCGGCTCCGACCCGACGAACCCCGACACCGACGGTGACGGGATCCCCGACGGCGAGGAGGGCCCCTGCGACGAGGACGAGGACTGCGACGGCATCCCCAACATCCTCGACCCCGTGGACGACAACCTCTGTGACACCTCGGAGCCCGACGACACCGCCGTAGACGTGCCCGGCACCTTCGACGACGGCGTCTTCACCGGGGGCGCCTGCAGCGTCGTCGCCGGGGGCCCGGCCCTCTGGCCGGCCCTGGCCGCCCTCGCGCTCCTCGGCCGCCGCCGCCGCCGGGGCGCCCAGCTCCTCGGGCTCACGGCGACGGTCGGCGCGGCGCTCTCCACGCCGAGCCTCGCCCTGGCCCAAGACAACGTCGGCGAGGGCGACGCCGGGCAGGCCGTGAACGCCCAGCGTTTTCACCCCACCCTCGACGCCCAGCGCCTCATCGTCACCGCGGACAGCGCCGTCGGTGAGGAGGGCCGTTTCGGCGGGGCGATCCTCACGAACTACGCGAACGACCCCTTCGTCTTTCGTTACGACGACCCCAGCCGCGAGGAGCTGGGGCTGCTCTCCGACGTGGTCACGACGGACCTCACGGGCTTCGTGAACCTCACGAACCTCCGCCTCGGCGTCAACCTGCCGATGCACCTCTACTCCACGGGCTACGCCGTGGACGGCTTCCGGCTCGTCGGCGACGCCCGGGTGATGGCGGCCTTTGAGCTCATCCCCCGCCAAGGTGACGGCGTCGGCCTGGGCGTGCAGGGCAGCCTCGACCTGCCGACCGGCGCGGAGACGGCCTGGCTCGGCGACGCGAAGGCGCTCGGCGGCGGCGGCTTCATCGCCACCTACGCCCGGGGGCCCCTGCTCTTGGCGGCGAACGTCGGGGCGCGGAGCGGCTCGGGCCAGCTCCTCCCCGACGGCCTCGTCCTCGGCCCCCGCCTGGACTGGGCGGCCGGGGCGAGCTTCTTGTTCACGGATCGGGCGGACGGCGCCGTCGAGCTCTCTGGGGAGCGGTTCATCGGCGGCGACACCATCGGCGCCTCCCCGGCGGAGGTGCTCGTGAGCGCCCGTATGCGGGCTGTCGGCGAGCTGCGGGTTCAGGTGGGTCTCGGCGCGGGCGTGACCCGCGGGATCGGCGCCCCCGACGTGCGCGCGGTGGCCGGGCTCGGATGGAGCCCACCCCTCGCGCCCGTCGCGGAGGCCGCTCCCGTAGGCCCTGACGACGACGGCGACGGCGTGCCCAACGACCGCGACCTCTGCCCCGACCAGCTCGAGGACTACAACGACCAGGACGACGGCGACGGCTGCCCCGACGAGAACGTCACCCCGACCCGGGTGCGTGTGCTCGACGAGGCGGGCCACCAGATCAGCCCCTCCGTCCTCGACCTCAGCGCGGGCCCCGAGGCCGACAGCTTCGCCCTGCGCGACGGTGAGCTCGTGCGTAGCCTCGTCCCCGGCCGCTACCAGGTGACCGCCTCCGCGGCGGGCTACGAGCCCCTGAGCGTCGTCATGGACGTGCCCAAGGCCGCCCAGCACGAGCAGAACCTGCGCCTCAAGAAGATCCCCGTGCCCGGCACCGTGCGGGTGCTCGTGCGTGACGAGGCCGGGCGCCCGGTCATGGCCACGGTGCGGGTGCTGAGCGAGGGCGGCCCCACGGGCCAGGCCCAGCCCGACGGCCTCGCCGAGATGAAGGTGCGCCCCGGCGCGCACTCCTTGGTCATCAGCGCGGAGGGTTTCCGCACCGTCGAGAAGGCCGTCGAGGTCACCGAGGCCGGCATCGCCTCCGTCGATGTCACGCTCTCCCACACCCTCGCGCGGGTCGAGGGCGACCGCGTCGTGATGATGGACAAGGTGTTCTTCGAGTTCGACTCGGCGGTCATCTTGCCCCAGAGCTACGCCGTGCTCGACGCCGTGGCCCAAGTGCTCATCCAGCACCCCGAGCTGACCTTGATTGAGGTCCAGGGCCACACCGACGACCAGGGCCCCGAGCTCTACAACCAGAAGCTCAGCCAGGCCCGCGCCGAGGCCGTGCGCAGCCACCTCACCCGGGCCGGGGTCGCGCCGAGCCGCCTCGTCGCGAAGGGGTATGGCGAGACGCGCCCGCTCGTGACCGGGGAGGACCTCGACGCGCGCGCGACGAACCGCCGGGTCGAGTTCACGATCGTCCGCCGCGCCGACTCGACCACGCGCTGACGCCGTCTTTCAGCCGCCCTCCGCGCGCGTCCGTCGCGCGGAGCTTGGCGTTGAAGCATGGGAACGCTCCACTTTTTTTGACCCCTCGCCGCCTTGTGATCTCAAGGGTGTTGGCCCCGGCCCAGTGATGCGGTAGGGTGAGAGGAGCCTCCGGAGCCTTCGCGGATGTCCAACAGCGAGAACTCAGCACCCAAGGCCGACACTCTGTTCAGCGTTGGCGCTGGGCGCCCGCAGCTTGAGGAGCCGGCTGAGGTCACGATGAAGCTCGCCCTGCCGCGAGGCCGCCGGGGACGGGGCGTGCTCATCCCGACGGTGCGTGTGGTGGCCGGGCCGGACCTGCTCCAGTTCGTGACCCTCTCGGGCGGGCAAGAGATGGTCATCGGCCGCGACGAGTCCGCGGGCCTCGTGCTCGGCGACGCCTCGGTCTCCCGAAACCACGCCTCCTTACGCTGCGACGACAGCGGCGAGATCTCGGTCTTTGACCTCGGCAGCACCAACGGCACCGCGGTGAACGGCGCCACGGTGCAGCGCGCCCTGCTGCGCCCCGGGGACCACCTGGAGATCGGCGCCGTCTCCCTGCGCCTCGACCTCCTCGGCCTCGATGAGCTGCACCACCTCAGCCGTGTGCTGGAGCGTATGCGCGCCGCGGGCACCGACCCCCTCACCGGCCTGCAGACCCGCGCCTGGCTCGACGAGCGCCTGCCGTCTCTGCTCGCCCGCTGCGAGGACGCCGGGCAGCCCTTCTCGGTGATCTTCCTCGACGTGGACCGCTTCAAGTCCATCAACGACACCTTCGGCCACCGCGTCGGCGACCAGGTGCTCCAGGCCCTCGCTCGCCTCGTGCTCCTCGACGTGCGCGACAGCGACACCTGCGCCCGCTACGGCGGCGAGGAGATCCTCATCTTCTTGCCCGGCACCGACGAGCGCGGGGCCGCGGACGTCGCCGAGCGCCTGCGTAAGACCATCGGCACCCACGACTGGTCCCGCACCGCGATGGGCCTCAAGGTCACCGCGAGCTTAGGGGTCGCCCAGAAGCTCCCCGACGAGGAGATCGTGCTGTGGCTCGACCGCGCCGACCGGGCGATGTATCGGGCGAAGCAGTCGGGCCGAAACGCCGTGCGCTCGGCGAGTGAGCCCGCTCTGGCCGCGGCCCCCTCTCCGGGCTGAGCGGCCGGGCGCCCGCGCCCCGAGCCCGCGCCCCAAGGCACCATGCAAGACGGCTCCCGCTCCCGGCACCTCCCCGCCACGGTCGGCATGGCCCTGGTGGTGTTGTTCTTCTCGGTGTTCGGGCTCGTCAACACGACCTCACGTTACCAAGACCGGGAGCGGCGCGCGGTCATCGAGGCCGAGCGAGACCTCGACCGCCTCGCCGACCGCTGGGAAGAGCGCGTCGGGGACGCCGTGACGGCGTTCATGGACAACATCGACCCGCCGCTGGTGGAGTCGAGCCTCGCCGAGCTGGAGCGCACCCGCGCCGAGCGCACCCCTTGGCTCCAGGCGCTCTACCTCTGGCGAGACCGCGGCGGCGGCCGCGAGGTGCTCTACCCCAAAGACCCGCCGGACTACAACCTCCCCGCGCTCAACGCCGAGTCCTGCATCCGCCAGGCCACCGCCGCCCGTGAGGCGGGGGACGAGGCCGGGGCCCGGGTGGCCTACACGCTCTGCGCCGACCACGGGGCGGAGCCCGCCCTGCGCCTCTTCGCCCGGGTTCAGCTCGTGCAGAGCCTGCTCGACGCCGGGCTTCCCCAAGACGCGCTCCTGGCCGCCGACGCCGCGCCCCTGCCCGCCCGCATCGACGAGTCCTTACGCGGCGGCCTGCCCCTCACCGGCGTGCTGAGCCTGCAGCAGCTCGCCGCCTCCGCCGCCCGAGACAGCGGCGACCGCGACGGGTCCGCCCGCCGCCTCAAGACCTTAGGCGAAGAGATCGGCGCGCTCCGCGGCCCCGGCCTCGACCGCTCCTTGGGCAAGCTCAAGAACTCCGTCATCCCCGACCTCCGCGACCTCGGCGCCGCCGCCGAGGCCCGGGCGCTCGAGCCCCTCGCCGCCCTGGCCGACCGCCGCCTCGCCGGTTGGGGTGAGTTTGAGCGTGGGCTGCTGCGTAACGCGAGCCCCGAGACCGGCCTGCACGCGGTCTTTGACCAGTACGCGCCCCGCTCCTACCTGCTCATCTGGACCTGGCTGCCCAAGGATCAGATCTTCGCCGCGGTGCAGATCGACCAGCCGACCCTGCTCGACGAGCTCCTCGCCGAGCAAGGTGAGCAGGGCAGCCTCGACGACCACCTCATCGTGCGCACCGTGAACGACGTCTGGGTCGCGGGCGGCGGCGACGTCGAGGGCGTCGCGGTGCAGAAGCCCCTCGGCGGCCTCCTCGCCCACCTCAAGCTCGCCTACACCGACTCCCGGCTGTCCGGCGCCCGGGAAGAGAACACCCGGCAGACCCTCGCCGAGTCCATCTCCGTCTTCGTGATGAGCCTCATGGGGGTGTGGGCGCTCTTGGCCCTGCAGAACGCCTACCGAAAGGAGCAGGAGCTCCTCGACCGCCAGCGGGAGTTCGTCACCCGGGTCACCCACGAGCTCAAGACGCCCCTGGCCGGGATCCGCGTCATGGCCGAGAGCCTGGAGCTCATCCCCGAGCAAGATCCCCGCACCATCGAGAGCTACGCCGGGCGCATCGTCACCGAGAGCGACCGCCTCACCTCCCGCATCGAGGAGATCCTCGCCGTCGCCCGGGCCCAGACCCCCGCGGCGAAGGCGCCCTACGACCTGCGTGAGCTGCTGCACCAGATCGCTGACGAGTGGTCTCCCCGGATGAACGACGCCGGGGTGCGCCTGCACCTCCAGCTCGGCGAGCTCACGGTGCCCCTGGTCGGCGACGCCAAGCTCGTGCGCGACGCCTTGGTCTGCCTGCTCGACAACGCCCTCAAATACCGCAACACCGAGCGCCGCGATCCTCAGGTCTGGCTCATCCTCCGCCACGACCCGCGCTACGCCACGGTGGAGGTCCTCGACAACGGGATCGGCGTGCCCGCGAACAAACGAAAGGTCATCTTTGAGCGCTTCGTGCGCATCGAGGGGCCCGGCCGCGGCAAACAGGGCGGGCACGGCCTGGGGCTCGCCTTTGTCGCCGAGGCGATCCAATCCCAGCGCGGCCGCGTCGAGTGTCGTGAGGCCACCACAGGTGGGGCGAGATTCATCGTCCGCCTGCCGTTATCATAGGCGCTCATTCACGCGCTCAGGAGTCCGCCGATGGAGCCTACGGCCCGCATCATCCTCGTCGAAGACGACGACACCATCGCCCTGGGCGTCACCAAGATGCTGGAGCACGAACGCTACGAGGTCGAGCGCTACGACAACGGCGAAGATGGGCTCGCCGCCGTGCGCCGCGACCCCCCGGATCTTTTGCTCCTCGACGTGATGTTGCCCGGCATGGACGGCCTCGCGGTGCTTCGCGCCGTGAAGAACGAGAACGCCCATGTGCAGATCATCATGCTCACCGCGAAGGGCGAAGAGATCGACCGGGTGCTCGGCTTAGAGATGGGCGCGGACGACTACGTCACCAAGCCCTTCTCGCTGCGGGAGCTCATCGCCCGGGTGAAGGCGCGCCTGCGGGGCCGCACCACGGAGCCCCGCCCGGTGACCGCCGAGACCTTCACCTTCGGCGACTGCACCGTCGACCTGCGCCGCCGGGTGCTCTGGACCCGCGGCGAGGAGCACCGCCTCACCACCCACGAGGCCCGGGTGCTCGACTTCTTGATCTCCCACCGCGGCGCCGACGTGCCCCGGGAGACCTTGCTGCAGGAGGTCTGGGGCTACAGCTCGACGTCTTTGACCACCCGCACCGTCGACAACCAGATCCTCAAGCTGCGCAAGAAGGTCGAGGCCGTGCCGTCGGATCCGCGCCACATTCTCACCGTTCATGGGACTGGATATCGTTTTGAGCCGTAAAGAGGGCTGAACCGTCTCCCCAGGCGCGTATGCCCCCCGACATGCTCCGTTACCTCCTCGTCTCCTACGGCCTCGCCGCGCTCATCGGCGGCGGCGCGGGCCTCATCGGCCAGGGCCCCGGCACCCTCGGCTTCGTCGTCTTGGGCGCCGTGATGATGTGGACCCCCGCCGTCGGCGCCTGGGCCGCCCAGCGCGCCCGGGGTGAGGCCCTCGTCGAGCCCCTGGCGCTGCGCCCGGTCCTGAACCGCTGGCTGCTCGTCGCGGCCCTCGCGCCGCTGGGCCTCGCCGTGCTCACCACGGCGTTTCAGCTCCTCATGCCCGGCGTACGCTTCAACCCCGACCCGGCGAACATCCTGGGCCGGGTGGCGGGCGCGCTGACCCCGGAGCAGCTCGCCGAGGTCGGCGCCAAGCTCAGCGAGCTCCCCGTGCACCCCTACCTCCTGAGCCTCGTCCAGGCCGTCGGCGCCGGGGTCACGGTGAACGCCCTCTTCGCCTTCGGCGAGGAGGTGGGCTGGCGCGGCTACATGGCGCGGGCCCTGGCCGGGCGGGGCTTCTGGAGCGTCTCGCTCCTGACCGGCGTCGCCTGGGGCCTCTGGCACGCCCCGGTGATCCTCCAGGGCTACAACTACCCCCAGCACCCGATCCTCGGGGTGCCGCTCTTCGCCGTGTTCTGTGTGCTCTTGAGCCCCCTGCACACCCTCGCCCGGGAGCGCGGCGGCAGCGTCTGGCACGCCGCCGTGCTCCACGGCACCTTCAACGCCGCCGCCGGGATCCCGCTCCTCGTCGTCGAGGGCGGGGACGACCTCACCACCGGCGTGGTGGGCCTCCCCGGCCTGATGAGCCTCGTCGTCGCCAACGGGCTCATCTGGATCTGGCGGCGGGCCGAGGGCGCCAGCGCCGCTCAGTAGGCCGTGCCGTCCATGTAGGTCCGCGCGAGCTCCCAGGCGCTCGCGCCGATCTCCGCGCCTTGGGTGCGGCCGTCGCTGTCGTCGGGCCAGATGTGGATGCCGCCCCAGATGCGGGACTGGCCGGCCTGGTCCGCGGCGTCGTAGTACGTCGCCCACTGCAGCCGCACCTCGTGGATGGGGCCATCCTCAAACACGAGGTAGGCGCTGGGGTTGGCCACGAACTCGCCGAGCCCGCCCGGGAAGTAGGGGCTCCCGGTGAAGGAGCTGAGCACCTCGGCGGCGGAGCGGCTGAACGTGCTGTGCCCGGAGATGTAGCCGGGGAAGCCCGGCGTCACAAAGGTGCGGCGCTGGTAGGGGATCCACTCCAAAGCGCGCACCCAGGCGTGGCCGCCGACGTCGTTGGCGCGGTCGCCGGGCTCCCCACGCCAGGTGTAGACGGCCAGCTCGCCAATGAACCAGCGCAGGTCGTAGTGGCGCTCGCCGGGCGCGGCGCTCTCCTCGGTGATCAGCTCGACGACGCCGTCCTCAAGGGGCAGGCCGTTCGGGTCGTAGCTCGGCAGGCTGGGGTCGGAGGACTGACCGAGGCTCGCCAGGTACCGCACGAGCTGGATGGGCCGGGCGGCGGTGTAGTCACGCTTCACGCCCCAGGCCGTGATCGCGGCGTCGTGGACCGCGCCGTTCAGGGCGAGGTAGAGGCTCACGTCCCACTGCAGGCGGTCCACCGGGTCCCCCTCGCCGCCGATGCGCAGCTCGTCCGCGGCCAAGGTATCGCTCACGTCGTTGGCGATGACGTTCCAGTGGCCGGGCGGGGTCTCCGACTTGGGGCCATCCGCCCAGTACTCGGCGAGCACCCGGCCAAAGTCCGAGCGCAGCACGACGTTGGACTCATAGGCCTGCCCGGTGACGGGGTTCACGGAGTAACCGACGCCGTCGTTGGTCCCGAGCGGGTTGTTGCCGAAGGCCCCCGGCGAGAGGTCGACGGTCGTGGTGTCGGAGACGTCGAGCCAGGCGGTCTTCCGGATGACGTCCATCACCCAGTCAACGAGCTCGGGGTCAGAGAGCGTCGGCGGGTCCATCGTCTCGGGCGGCCCGGCGATGGAGAAGGGCTCGACGAGGCCCCAGGTTGGGCAGATGTAGCTCTGCAGGCCGGAGTCGAGGACGATGCCGTTCTGGGTCTCGGCCAGGGCGATGTTGAGCAGGGTCCACTCGCCGGGGTCCACGATGGCGCCGACGCCGGGATCGTCCACGACGATGGGCGGGTTCGGTGAGGTCCAGCCCGTCGTGTCCTTGTAGTTGTCGTGCTCGTTCGCGCCGTCGTCGGCGTAGTGGTTGATGATGGCCTCAGCGACGCGGTTCCCCAGGGCGATGGGGTCATCGCCGTCGGTGTGGGTGTCCGAGGGGTCGAGACCCAGCACCCCCATGAACTTGTCGTAGCAGTCCGTCGAGGTCGCGCCGCCGATGGCGGCCTCGTAGCGGTGGTAGAGCACCCGGTACGCCGCGTAGGAGATCGCGATCTCCCGGTCACCCTCGACGTCGTCGCTCGTGAGCTTCTCCGAGGTCAAGAGCCCGTCGGCCACCTCGTCATAGGCCGCCCAGGCGTCCCACATCGCCGCGCTGACGTGGAAGAGGTTGCGGGCGTGAACCCCAGGCCGCGGGATGTCCCGGCGGATGCTGTTGATCATCTGCTCGTTCCACCGATGGGCGATGGAGCCCTCGGGGACGGGATCCTCACCCCCCGCGGGGCAGGCCGTCGAGGCCGGCTCGATCTCCGCGGCGACAAACTGCTCCGTCACCTTGTCCGTGCGCCAGATGACGCCAGCGTTCAGCGCGCCGGTCAGCACCGAGCCACCGACGGTCCAGAGCGACTCGCCGTCATGCCAGGCGCCGTGCAGAGACTCCGGCGGGGTCTCCTCGTCGTTGGGGATGTAGGTCCACTCCCCGCCTTCGCGGCGGAAGATCGCGGCGTCGGCGCCGGTCACCCACAAGGCGCCGCCGTCCTCAAAGCTGAGGCCCTGGAGCACGGGGGCCCCGGCCGGGGTCGCGTCGGTGAAGCCGCGCTCGGCGTCGCCCAAGAGCACGACGCCGGTGGAGTCCCCGCCGGTCACGGCGATCTGGGTCTCGTCGCCGGTCACCGTGAAGAGGCGCGCCGTGGTGCCGCTGGGCACGACCGACCAGGTCGAGCCGTCGTAGTGGAGGATGGCGCCGTTGCCGCCGACGACGTACACGTCGTCCTTCGCCCGGCCCCAGACCTTGAGCAGCGCCGGGAGCTCCCCGTTGGCGTCCAGGGGCATGTCGTCGGGCAAGGAGACGTTCACCCACTCCATGCCGTCAAAACGCCAGATGAAGCCCCAGCGCCCCGCCCAGCCGCCGACCGCCCAGACCTCGTCGGGAGAGGCGCCCCAGAGGCCATAGACCGTGTCGCGGGCGAGGCCCGGGGTCTTGTGCCGGGTGACCGTCGTGCCGTCCCAGGAGAGGATGGTCGCCCCGGCCCCGGCGAACATCACCGAGTCCGTCGCGAAGGCGTGAACCCACCACAGGTCGTAGCTCGACGTGCCCGAGAGCGTCGTCCACTGCGCGCCGTCCCAATGCACGGCGAGGCCGCCCGTGCCTGGGTCGGCGCCGACCACCCACACGTCGTCCGGGGCGGTGCCGCCCACCGACATGAACGCGGCGAGCTCGTGGCTGCCCGCCGGGAGCACCTCGGCGGTGAAGGGGGTCTCGTCGCTGTCCGTCGGCTCAGGCGCGTCCTTACAGGCGAAGAGGATGGACAGGGGGAGGAGGAGGAGCAGGTTCCGGGTCATCGTCTCGTCACTCCGCGCGAGGAGGTAGGCGCTCGCAGGCTAGAACATGGATACGATAACCGTAGAACGCCGCGCAAATAAGGCTGATCCGAATGTCGCACCTCGCGCCGATGTTGGCGCTCCTCGCGCTGATGGGCTGTCCTGGCCGGGACAACATCGACACCGCCTGCCCGGCTCTGGAGAGCAGCGTCGAGCTCGGCACCGGCACGGAGAGCTTCATCCCCCTCGAAGACGGCGACCCGCTCCGCTTCGAGCGGGGCCCCCAAGGCGGCTACCACGCCTACGGCAGCCTGCGCGCGACGGGGGTAGACGCCGGAGACCCGAACGCCCCCTTTGACCTCGAAAACCCCCACATCTGGTTCAAGCTTGAGCGCGACGGCGAAGAGCTGGCGCTGCTGCTCGACCAGCCCCGGCTGCTCCAGCCCCTCGACGACGAGGGCCACGTCGGCGTGCTCGGTGAGCTCGTCATCTTCAGCTTCGCCGACCCTCCCGCGCTGGACGGCGCCGCGGTGACCTTCCGCGGCGGCCTCACCGACTCCTGCGGCCGCGGAGGGGAGTCCAGCCACGAGGTCGTCCTCAACCTCGGCGCGCTCTGAGCCGCGGCGCCCGCCCTATTGGGCGCTCCAGAAGCCCGCGTCCCCCAAGGCCTCAAGGTGCGCGGGGATGTTCGTCTCGACGCCGCTGATCACGAAGCTCCGCAGGAGGTGCTGGGCCTTCACGATGCAGGCCTGGCGCGTCGGCGCGCGCACCACGAGCACGGCGAGCAGCCCCGAGACCCGCTGGGTCGGCGCGGGCTCACCGAACACCAGGGCGTCCTCCGGGGGCTCCCAGGTCTCGATCTCGCCGGGCGCCAGGGCCCGGATGCGGAAGCCCAAGGCCACGCCCGTCGCGCTGAGCTCGGCGCGCTGGAAACCCATGGACTCCCCGCGGGCGAGGCGGAGCTGCAGCTCCGGCGAGCGCAGGCCGTAGACGTGGTCGTTGAGCAGCATCCCGAGGTCGAGGCGCGGGCGCAAGCCCAGGCACCAGGCCGCGCCGGAGGGGTCGGTCAAGAAGCCGACGGCGCCGACCCCCTGGAGCCCGACGCCCTTGGCGACGGCGACGGCGGCGTCCTCCAAGGCGGCGGCGAGCTGGGGCGAGATCGACGCCGGGAGCTGATCGACGGTGAGCAGGCCGTCCCGGCGTAAGGAGCGCTCCCGCACCCCGAGGGGCACGACCGCGCCCTTGGCGTCGGCGGCCACGGCGACGACGAGGTGCCGGGCCTGGCGGACGTGGGCCTCAAACCAGATCGCCTCTCCGGCGTCGAGGCGCGCCCGGGCCAAGGCATCCGCCTGTTCGGCGGTCTCGGCGCGCTGGGCGAGGCGGCCGCGGTTGTCCTTGATCCAGAGCGGCAATCCCAGGTGCTTCACGACCTCGTCGATGGGCGCGGCGTCCCCGCTGCGTAAGAGCCCCGTGCCCGGCACCGGCATCACCTTCGCCCGGCGCGAGACCTCCCGGGCGCGGTGCCGGTCCCCGGAGGCGCTGACGCGGTCGTAGGGCGGGCCGATGAAGAGGAGGTTCGCCGCGGCGACCTCTTGGGCGAAGGCCGGATCCTCGGCGATGCGGCCCAAGCCGGGGTGCACCGCGTCGCAGCCGGCGTCGTTCGCCGCGCCGATGAGCTGGTCCACGGTGGGCTCATCGGGCACAAACGCGGCGTAGGTCGCCTCGTCGAGGCGCGGCGAGGGCTCCTCGTCCTCGGTGAAGGCGACGACGGTCTCCGCACCTTGGGCCCGCAGACAGCGGTCAATCCACACCGCCATGGGGCCACGCTCGACGATAAACACACGGGTCCCGACGCTCATCGACCACTCCAGACCGGCGGGCGTTTGCCCAAGAACGCCATGATGCCCTCAGCGCTGTCTTCGCTCATGAGGTTGGCCTCAAGCTGGCCGTGCAGGTAACGAAGCGCGGGCTCATAAGGCAGGTCAGCGGCCATAAACATCGCGTCTTTGCCCAGGCGCACCACGGCGGGGGAGAAGCTCGCCGCCGTCCGGGCGAGGGCCAGGGCCCCGGCCAAGGCGTCGTCCTCGACGCGGTTGATGAGCTGGGCGGAGAGGGCCTCCTCCGCGCTGAGCAGCCGGGCGGTGAACACGAGCTCGGAGAGCAGCTTCGGCGGCAGGCAGCGCTGCAGCTCGGCGAGGATAATCATCGGGAAGAGGCCGACCTTGACCTCGGGCGTGCCCAGGCGCGCCCCCGGGCGCGCGACGACCATGTCGCAGCCGAGCATGAGCCCGAAGCCGCCGCCCAAGGCGTCGCCGTTCACCGCGGCGACGACGGGCTTGCCCAGGCGCCGCAGGGCGAGGAGCAGCTCCGCGAAGCGCCCCCGCCCGCGGATCGCCGCCAAGGCGCCGTCGTCGGTGAAGCCGCCGCCGCCGAGGTCACCCCCAGCGCAAAACGCACGATCTCCCGCCCCGGTGATGACCACGGCGCGCACCTCGGCGTCTTGGCCCGCGGCGAGCACGGCGTCATGCAGCGCGGCGACCAGGCCCGGCGAGAGCGCGTTCCGGCGGTCGGGCCGGTTCAGGGTGAGCAGAGCGACGCCGCCCTCAAGGCGCTCGCTCAAGACCAGGGGCGCGGGCTCCTCCATCAGACCTCCAGCACGGCACGGGTGAGGAGGATATCAAACTCCCCGGCCAAGGGGCGCCCGGCCGCGGCGCCCCCCAGCCCCAGGAGCCGCTGTGCGTGTGGTGATCGTCGGACGAGGCCGTCTTGGGCGCAGCCTGGCGCTCCTGCTCCCGGCGCGGGGGCAGCCCGTCACCCTCTGCGCCCACGACGCGCCGGTCCCCGAGGCCGAGCTCGTGCTGCTCACCGTGAACGACGACAACGTCGCGGCGACGGCGGCGGCGCTCCCCGTCGGCCCCATCGTGCTGCACACCGCCGGGGCCCTGGACCTCGACGTGCTGCGCCCCCACGTCCGCCGGGGCTCCTTGCACCCGCTGATGTCGTTCCCCGGCCCTGAGCGCGGCGTGCCGCCCACAGACGGCACCCCGGCGGCGATCGCCGGTCACCCCGACGCCTTGGCGGCGGCGCGGCGCCTCGCCGAGCTCCTCGGCATGAGGGCCTTTGAGGTGCCTGGCGACCGGCGGCTCTACCACGCCGCCGCGGTGATGGCCGGGAACTACGCCACGGTGCTCCACGACGCCGCCTCCGCCCTGCTCGCCGCGGCGGGGGTGCGCCCGGAGGACGCCCCGAGCCTCCTCGCCCCCCTCGCCTTGGCCTCGATCCAGCAGGGCGCCCGGGTCGGCCCCAGCCAGGCTTTGACCGGCCCCCTCGCCCGCGGCGACGCCCAGGCCGTCGCCCGGCAGCTCGACGCCATCGAGGCCCTCGACCCCGAGCTCGCCGCGCTCTACCGCGCCGTCGGGGCCTACGGGCTCCGGCACACCCTGCGTGACGCCGGGCTGAGCGAGGCCACGAAGGCGGCGCTTCGGGTCGCCTTAGGCCTTGACGACGCCGCGCGCTGACCGTTGCCGACCCCCCTCCCGGTGGTATATTCGTGTGTGAGCGGCGTGAAGCCGCCAGGAAGGAGCAGCCCATGCTCGACGCCTACATCATCCGCAAGATCCGCGAAGACCGCGAACGGCGGGAGTCAGGGGCGCAACCGCTGCGCATTGAGGTCCCACGGCCCCCTCCGGAGCCGCCTTGGGACGAGCGCGCGGGCAGCGAGCCCAAACGTGACGACTCCGAGCGCGGCGTCGTCATCATCGACTTCAACATCTGAGCGGCCCACCCCTCACCCCTGCCGCCGCCCATGAAGGGCAGGCGGCCGGTCAGCCGTTGAGCTTCACCAGCAGGCGCGCGACGACCAAGGCGTTGCGCACCATCGGGCTGAGGTGCTCTGGCGGCATCAACCCCATCAGGATCTCGACGCCCTTCGAGTCCTGACGGATCGCCTTCACCCAAGGGAAGTGCATGAGCTGGGTGACGGCGCTGACCAAGGCGCCCTCGTTCAGAAGCGGCCGGGCCATCGACGGCAGCTCCGCGCGGAGCACCCAGTTCATGTGCTGGCCGACGAGCTTCCAGTCCGTGTCGTCGGCCAAGGCGCCCTCGGCGTGGGCGGGCATCATCATCAGCGGCTGGCGACCCGACGAGGCGACCCACACCGTGACGTAGCCCTCGCCGATGGGCTGGACGATCACCTCGGTGCGCACGTTGTCGGCCTGGCTCGCGAAGCCGATCCCCTCCTTGGGGTGAATCTCGACGCGGCGGCCGTACTCCCCGGCGACGGGCTCAAGCTGCTGCACCCAGATCTCGTAGACCTCGGAGTTGTCCGACGCCCACTGCCAGAGCTGCCAGATGCCCACGAGCAGCACGCAGAGGCCGAAGATCGCCAAGAAGAGGTTCAGGTACACCCCCGCCATCACGACCTGCTCGCCGCTGATGAGCGCGAAGCGCACCATCATCTCGGCGAGCGGCGTGGCGTGGCTGGCGCCGTAGAGACAGGCGGCGCCAGACAACAAGAAGACGGTGGGGGCGATCCACCGCATGGGCTGAGGCTCCTCGTTTGGGTGCGCTACCATTCTATTGATGCGGCGTGCCTTGTCCATCCCATCGGCGCGTCCCTTGCCGAGCCGCGTCGATGGTGCTATCTGCCTGTGGCTTCTGTCGAGCGCTCTGTCTCGGCGATCATCTCCTCTCCCTTCCTCATCTATCGGTTCTCAGGAGGCCCCAATGGCCCGCCGTTGCAGTCTGACCGGGAAGCGCCCGAACATCGCGCACAAGGTCTCGCACTCGAACATCAAGACCAAGAAGCGCCAGCTCCCGAACATCCAGAAGCGCAGCCTGTGGCTCGAGGAGGAGCAGCGCTTCGTGACCCTGCGCCTGTCCACCCGCGCGATCCGCACGCTCCGCAAGAAGAGCCTCGCCGAGTTCGCCAAAGAGAACGGCGTCGATCTCTCCAAGTTCTGAGCCGCGCCTCCCGCGCTCTCCCAAGAGCCCGCCCCTCCCCGGGGTCGGGCTCTTGGTGTCTCTGGGCCTCGCAAGGGCTCTGGGCTTGGCAGCGTCTCTGGGCCGCTCAGGCCTCAGCGACACGCTCCAGGTGGTGCGCGATGGAGTTCGCGTAGTAGGCCACGAGGCCGTCCGAGCCCGGCGCCAAGAAGTAGCGCCCGCCCAGCTCGGTGAGGATCCCGCGGCGCGAGAGCAGCGCGGCGGCGAGGATCCCGATCTGCTCGGCCTCCTCGGCGTCGAGCACCTCGGCGTCCAAGAACGGCACGCCCGCGTCGGCCTCCCGGCGGTGGTGGAAATGATCGAAGGCCCGGCCCAAGGCGATGGGCGCCCCGGCGGCGCGGAGCGAGCGCAGGATGCCCCGGACCCGCGACTCCACCGCGGGCACGGCGAGCTCACCACCTTGGAGGATCGCCGCGCAAAAGATCGGCACCGGGGTCGCGGGGATCACCTCAGCCACGCGGCGCGTCAGCAGCTCCGCGGCCAGGGACTCCAGCGCCGCCTTCCGCGCGTCGTCGGGCAAGGTGTGCAGGGTGGCGCCGCCAGGCCAGTCCGTGAGGCGCAGCGGGCGCCCGAAGCTCACCGCGGCGTAACCAAACTTGCGGTGGGAGCGTGTGGCCACCCGCAGGGCGTTGGCGATCACGAGGGTCGGCGCCCGGGCGAGCATGCGCCCGAGGCCCACCACCCGCTCGCTGAGGCTCGGCGCGGCGCGGGGGCCGTCGAGCTCAGCGACGAGGCTGCGGTCCTCAAAGACGCGGTCGTAGTTGACGCCGACGGGCATAAACACGATCTCGCGGGTGGGATCCTCCCGGCGCAGGCCGATGAGGTAGTCCAAGAGCCCGAGCTTGGGCTTCCGAAGCGCGCCGTCTCGGCTGAGCCCGCCCTCGATAAAGAAGCCCGTGGCGACCCCGGCGCTGGCGATGATCTGGACGAAGCGCTCCAGCACGGTGTGGTAGAGCGGATCCTTCTCGCCACGGCGCACGAAGTAGCTACCGAAAGCGCGAAAAAGGCTGTCGAGGGGCCACACCCGGGCCCACTCCCCGACGGCGTAAGACAGCGCGACCTTCCGCAAGAGGCCGTAGGACAAGACCAAGGAGTCGCCCGTCGAGCGGTGGTTGAGCACGTAGACGTGCACCGCGCCGGGGGGCGCTGAGGCGCGCTGGGCCTCAAAGGCCGTGGGGTCGAGGACGAGCTCGTAACAGAAGCCCACGGCGAGGCGGGCGAGGCCGCCGCCGAGGCGGTAGTACGCGCTCAGCGAGAAGTAGGGGGCGATCTCGTCCACATAGGCGTCGGCCCGGGCGCGGGTGATCGCCAGAGGCTCCCCGGCGGCGCGGCTGGCGCGCAGCACGGCCTCCTCGACGCGCTCGTCTTGGGCCAGGGCCTCACGCACCCACACCCGGTCGATGAAGCGCCCCGCCTCCAGCTTCACCTTGTGGCGGCGCACAAACGCCACGGCCCCGGCGCTGAGCCGCCCCCGGACCCGGCGCAGCACCGCCCAGCGCAGCAGCTCGTAGCCGAGGATCGCCGCGAGGACGCTGAGGATGCTTGTGAGGGCGCTGATGGCGGCTCCAGGGAGGCGGCTGATCTCCCTGGATAGCACGTTTGAGCCGCCAGATCCCCGGCTCAGCGCCCCAGGGTCAACATCAGCTCCAGGTCGTCGCCGACACCTTCAGGGCGCCCGGCCGCGGCGAGGGCCTCGGCCACGCAGGCCATGTCGGGGGGCGCCTCGGTCAGAAAGGCCTGCACCCGGAGCATCCGCGCCTCGCCCGCGCCGTCGTAGAGCATCACGATGGGCAGCTCGTCCACGGCGGGCCCGGCGCAGAGGCCCAGGGCCTGTAGCACCCCTGGGAGCGCGTCGCCCAGGGCCTCCCCGCCCCGTAGAGACGCCGCCCGAGGCGCCGCCCGAGGCGCGGTGACGGCGCTCACGCCGACGGCCTCCACGCCGACCCAGCCCGCCGAAGGGGTCGCCCGCTGGCCCCAGCGCCAGGCCGTGTAGCCCTCCGGCGCGGGCTCGCTGACCTGAAATCCCGAGCGCCACTCCATGCCCGCGGTGCGACGCCAGACCCGAGCGCCGCCCTCGACGGGCCGCTCGTCGCGGCGGTAAGCCCGATCCACCACCCCCTTCGGCGCGCAGAGCAAGGTGGCGCCTTGCCACCAGCCGCAGCCCGCGTCGAGCTCCGCGGCCCAGGGGTAATCATGCTCAGCGCGGAGCTCCGCGGGCGGCGAGGCGCCCAGAGGGAGCCCCTGCCACCAGCTCACCTCCATCGCCCACACCATCCAGAGCAGAGCGGACATCACGCGGCACCTCGGGCTTGAAGAGGAGAGCCCGCTGACCCTTCCGTTTCATCCCGCAGGAGGAAGCTCGGCTGACGCTGGCGTCCGCTGTAGCGGGACAATAGACAGAGACGGCGTATCCGATCCCTGCGCTCCGAGCACCACACCCAATGGCTAGTGTCCAGAACGCCACCCGTTGCGCCGGCATGGGCGCGTCTTTTGGTATGGCATTCCTAGGCTCTGAAGAGCTGCTGAACGTGTTTATCGGCGCGCCGCTCCGGCTCGGCGAGCTCGTTCAGGTCCTGCCATTCTATGTGCTCATCCCCGCCGTGCTCGGGGCGATCCTGGGCGCCATCGGATTTCAGGGGATCGCCGCGGCGATCTGGATCTGGGGCGGCTTCACGCTCTGGCTGAGCGTCGGCCCCGCGGCGGCGATCCTCAGCGGCGCGGGCCTGCCCGGCGTGCTCGGCGCGGCCTTGGCGGCGGCGGCGGTCTTCGCCGCGGTGATCCTCATGCTCTTCTTGTCCCGGGATCGGGATGAGCTGCGCTGGGGCTTTCTGACCGCGGGCTGGGTGGTCGTGCTCTTTGGCGGCGCGGTGCAGCAGCGGCTCCCGAGCGCGACGAGCCTCTTGGCCATCGGGCTCAACGTCGGGCTCTTGCTCATGGGCGCGGCGATCGCGCTCGGCGTGGCGAAGGCCCTCGGTCATCGGCAGCCGCGGGCGGGCGTCATGGCGGCGCTCCTCGCCGTGCTCGTCTGGATCGGCCGGGCCACCATCGCCCCGGCCATGGTGGCGCCGATGCCCGCGCCGGATCCCGCCGCGACGGCGAGCGGCCAGCCGCCGATCCTCCTCCTCGTCGTGAGCGGCCTACGCGCCGATCACATGGGCTTCTTCGGCGCCCCCGCCGAGAACACCCCCACCCTCGATGAGCTCGCCGCGCGCTCCATCACCTACGACCAGGCCCAGAGCGCCTCTCCGTCGCGCCTGCCCGCCTTGGCGTCGATGTTCACGGGGCAGCTCCCCTCGGTGCATGGCCTCACCCCCGAGAGCCCCTCGCTGAGCCCGAGCGCCCGGACCCTCGCGGAGTACCTCCAGGCCAAGGGCTACTCGACGGGCGCGATCTTCGCCGACCCCGCGGTGAGCACGGCCACGGGGCTCAACCAGGGCTTCCGGTACTTCGACGCCCGGCCCGGCCTCAGCCACCGCCCCTTGGTGCTCACGACGCTCAACCTGCTCAACGTGCCCGTCCTTCAGACGCGGAACCGGCGCCCCGCCGCCACCGTCGTCGCCGAGGCCCAGGCCTTCTTGTCGCTCCAGGGGCAGACGCCGTTCTTCCTCGTCGTGCAGCTCGCCGACCTCCTCCCGCCTTATGACGGCCCCTCCGAGCTCGTCGGCGGCCGGGACATCCCGGACATCGAGGCCCGGTACACCGCCAAGCTGCGCGCTTTGGACGCCGACATCCAGCGGCTCATCGAGGCCGCGCCCAAAGGCACCTGGATCATCGTCACCTCGGACCACGGCGTCGCATTGGCCGAGCGTGACAGCCGCTACCCCAACCGGGAGCGCGCGCCGGGGGTGTACTTCGGCGACACGATGTACCAGGAGCAGCTCCGGGTGCCGCTCGTGTTCTTCAAGCCGAGAAACCTCAAACCTTACACCGCGCTCCGCCCGGCCCGGACCTACGACATCTTGCCGACGGTGCTCAAGATCATCCAGGAGCGCGCCCTGGAGGGCGTAGATGGCGAGCTGCTCTACGAGGTCATCGGCTCCGCGCCTGAAGAGAACATCGGCGAGGTGCTGGTCTCCGAGGCCAACGGTGTCGGCGAGCCGATGCGGGCCGTGCGCAGCGGCCCCTGGAAGCTCATCGAGGGCCCCGAGGGCGACGAGCTCTACAACCTCATCATGGACCCCGGCGAGACGATGAACCTCGCCAGCCAGAGCCCCGACATCGCCAAGGAGCTCTCCTGGCGGATGCCCGGTCGCCAGCGCCCCGCCGACGCCCCGCCCTTCCGCCTCGACGAGACGACGCGGCGCCGCCTCGACGGCGACGACGGCCTCCCTGGGGCCGTCCCCGTTGAGGGGGACGCGACCACGCCGCCGACGGACGCCCCGGCGGCCCCGGGCGCGCCGGGCACCCTGCCGCCGCCGACGGGGCTCTGAGCCTCGGGGCTCAGCCCTTGTAGACGGCCTCGTAACGCTCCGCCGCCGGTCCCCAGCTCCAGTCCTGGGTCATGCCGTTGACCCGGAGCTGCTGGATGGACTGCGGGTGGTCCCACCAGGTGCGGAAGGCCCAGAACCAGGCCTGGCCGAGCTGGTCGGGCTCATCGTAGAGCCAGCCCGTGCCATCGTGGCTCACCGGGCCCCAGGGGCGCACGGAGTCGCGCAGCCCGCCCGTGGCGCGCACGACGGGGATGGCGCCGTAACGCATGGCGTAGAGCTGGGTGAGGCCGCAGGGCTCAAAGAGCGAGGGCACGAGCACGAAGTCGGCCCCGGCGTAGATGCGGTGGGAGAGCGGCACGTCGAAGCCGATGATCGCCCGCGCCCGGTGCGGCGCCCGGGCCTCCATGCCCTTGAGGCCGTTCTGCAAGGAGCTCGCCCCGCTGCCCAAAGCGACGAACTGCAGGTCTTGGTACAAGATCCAGGGCGCGAGGCGCAGCACGCTGTCGATGCCCTTCTGGCCGTCGAGACGGCTCACCAAGGCGAACAGCGGCACCTCAGGGCGCACGGGCAGGCCGAGCTCCCGCTGGAGCGCCGCCTTACACTCCGCCTTGCCCTCCCAGTCGCCGAGGCCGTAGGCCTGGGGGAGGTGCTTGTCTTTCGAGGGATCCCACAGGTCGGTGTCGATGCCGTTGAGGATGCCCGTGAGCGGCACCCGGCGGAGGATCGGGTCGAGGCCGAAGCCACCCTCGGGGGTGCGCAGGTCCCGGGCGAAGCTCGGGCTCACCGCGGTGACGTGGTCCGCGCTCACCAGCCCGGTCTTGAGGGCGGCGAGGGTGTCGCCCCATATCGTCGCCTCCATGTGCCGGGGCGAGAGGTCGAGCCCGCCGAACTCCGACGCGGCGTAGCGGCCCTGGTGCGCGGCGTTGTGGATTGTGAGCACGCTGCGGCAGCGGGTGTAGAGCCCGACGGGGTGGTAATGCGCCCGGAGGTAGAGGGGCGCTAAGCCCGCGTGCCAGTCATGGGCGTGGAGCACAAACTCGTCGCCGAGGCGGCCATCGGCCAGGGCCTCGACCCGGCGGGGCACCTCCAGCGCCGCCCGGCAGAGCAGCGCGAAGCGCATGAGGTTGTCGCCATAGACGCCGTTGCTGTCGCCGTAGATGCCGCTGCGGCGATAACAGAGGCTGTCCAAGAGCACAAAGGCGAGGTTGTCCGACGGGCGGTAGACCCGGTACCGCACGTCGTGGTGCTCCCCAAACAGCCAGAAGCGCGCGGTGACCCCGGTGTCCCAGGCGAGGTGGTCGTTCGCCCGGCCATAAGCCGGAGAGACGACGACGACGCGGTGGCCGCGCTGGGCGAGGGCGATGGGCAAGGCGCCGCAGACGTCCCCTAGACCGCCGGTCTGGGAGAAGGGCGCGACCTCAGACGACACGAAGAGCAGGTTCATGCGCCGAGCTTAACCGAAACGCCGCCTCGTCGGCGCAGGACTCATAGCCCCTTGATCTCTACGGCCACCCCGGCGCTGGGATCCGCGCTGAGGTCTCGCGCCTCGCCCCGCAGGGTGAGGTCAAACCACTCCGTGCTGTAGCGGCGCACAGCCTCTTGGGCCTCGTTGAGATCGCCGTACTCCTCCACCGAGCAGCTCGGCGGCGGGGCGCCCGTGGGGCAGCCGTCCGTGGCGAGCTGGAGGAGCAGGCCGTAGAGGGTGTCGTTCAGGTCGTCGCGGTCGGCGAGGAGCTCCTCGCCCAGCTCGTCGAGCTTGAGCGCGCAGAGGTCCGAGAACGCGAGGTGCCCCGCCCCGGCGATGGACACCCAGGCGCCGCGCTGCAGGGCCTCATAAGACGCCCCGACGCTCCCCTCACCGGCGAAGCTGTCGCACTCCCCGCCCATGACCATCGTCGGCACGTCGCGCTCGACGCTGCCCCCGGCGGCGAGGGTCAAGAGTGAGGTGAAGCGGGTGTCCTCCTCCCCCAAGGCGACGGTGGTGCCGCCCCCGGCGCTGTGCCCGCTGAGCCCCACCCGGCTCAGGTCCACCGCGCCGTAGAGCCAAGACTCCTCGTAGATGGATTGGTTGGTCAACCAATCAAGCGCCTCGGCGACGTCGTCGGGGCCGGGGTCCTCCACGGTGCCGCTGAGGTCGCAGCCGTCTAAGGGCGGCGAGAGCAGGCAGGGCAAGAGGTCGGTCATGCGGCGCCCGACGTGATCCGCGCTCAGCACGACGTAGCCGCGGGACGCGAGGTGGGTCGTGTAGTCGATGGACTGCACCCGGGCGCCGCCGAGGCCGTGGGAGAAGAACACGACGGGGTACGGCGCCTCGGGCACCCGCAGCGGGAGGTCTCGGGCGGCGAGGCCGCTCACGGCGGGGAAGCTGAAGTCCCCGACGGCCTCATAAAACACCTCGGGCACATAAGCGTTGAAGTTCACCGCCTCGGCCGCGGCGCTCGCGTCGTCGTCCGACGCCGGGTACCAGATCTCCAGGCTGAGCCCGCCGCTGAGCGTCACCGTGCGCACCCCCACCGGGGCCCCTCGGGCGGCGGGGTCCGCGGGGAGCTCCAGGGGCTCCGGCGCGGGGCCGCAGGCGGACAGCAGGGCGAGGGCGGTGAAGGTCAGGCTCAGCATCGTCGGCGCTCCAGAGGTTCTCGCGCACCTTGGGTCAGCGGGCGGCGAGTCTTGCGAAGATCGGCCACAGGACGGCGGCTTCAGAGGCCACGCAAGAACGCGGCGACCTCCTCCGGCGGCACGGCCTGCTCGGCGCAGCCCGTCGCTAAGGTCAAGGCCCGGGGGTTCTCGATGACCGGGCGCAGCTCCAGCCGCCAGCGGAAGGTCGGGCAGGACGGCTCGGTGCGCAGGACGATCTGCAGGGGCGCGTCGCCCAAGGCCGTGTGCAGCCGCGCCAGGAGCCCGCAGAGGTGGCTCGCCAAGGCGGCGCGCTCGTCGTCGTCCGTGGCCTCGAAGGCCGGGCCGCCCGCCCGGGGCCAGATCCAGCACTCAAAGGAAGACCAAGGCGCGAAGGGCACGAGGCTCACGAAGCGGGCGTCGGCGGCGATGAGCCGGGCGCCGTCTTGGAGCTCGTGCTGGATGAGGTCGTGGGAGAGGCTCGCCCCGCCGCGCTCCCGGGCGTAACGCTCGTGGGCCTCGACCTCCCGGGCCGCCATGGGGCCAGGCTCGGGCAGGGCGATGACCTGGGAGTGGGGGTGGTTCACCCGGGCGCCGGCCTCGGGGCGGTGGACCTTGATCCAGGAGAGGCAGCGCAGGCGGGGGTCGCGGCGCAGGTCGATGAGGCGCTCCTGGGCGAGCCCTAGCACGTCGGCGAGCTCCGCCGGGGTCTGCCGCCAGGGGGTGCGCCCGTGCTCGTCGGACTCGACGATGACCTCATGGGCGCCCAGCCCCTCGCGCCGCTCGTAGGGCCCCACCCGCTGCCAGCCGCCCTGGGCCTCGATCTTGAGCGCCGGGCGCCCGTTGGGCACCACAAAGCAGGCCCCTCGCCGCCCCAAGACCTTCCAGCGCCGGGCCGGGCCGTCGGCGCAGAGCACGCAGCCCTCGGGGCTGCCGGGCTGGGGCGGGCGCAGGTCGGGGGTGACGAGGCGGTCCGTCGCTAAGATGACCTGGTGCCCACGGATCGGGCAGCGGCGCAGCTCACTCATCGAACACCTGGACGTTGCCGGGGTCGCCGGGGGCCGCGTCGCGCCGCCGGTCACTCACCCCAGAGGTTCAGATCAAGGTCGGGGAAGATATCGTCGCACGCGCGGGCCTCGTTGAGCACCGCGAGGTCGGTGTCGGACAGGATCTCGCCCTTCGCGACGGTCTGGGCCATGTCGCAGAGGCGGTCAAAGCGGGTGGCGTGGCCCGAGAAGCGCTTGATGCCGTAGTCGGGCGCGCCTTTGGTCGTGATCACGAAGGGCCAGTCCGAGGCCTGGAGCAGCAGCAGCTCGCGCGCGGCGTCCTTGAGCAGCGCCTCGAGCTCGCCGCCCTCACGCCAGGGCAAGGTCAAGCACAGCTCACCGAAGCGGCTCTCGGCCTGGTAGATGACCTCCCACATCCACTTGAGGTCGTCGTTGAGCCACACGCGGTGGTCACCCCCCGCGCCCCAGGAGCCCTCGGGGAACCAGGCGACCTTGTCCGCGGGCTGGGCGCCGAGCTGCTCCGAGGCCGTGCGCACGTTGACCTCGGCGTCGGCGTTCAGGGTCAACATCACGTCGCGCAAGAAGATCGGGCCCTCGTGCCACCAGTGGCCGAAGAGCTCGGCGTCGAAGGGCGCCACGACGACGCCCTCCCGGCCGTGGCGCTCGTGGTGCTGGCGCAAGATGCCGCGCACGACGGAGCAGAAGTGCTGGGCGTGGGAGAACACCGCGCCGGGCACGTCCTCGGGGCTGTAACGCTCCTTCTCGCCCAGGCCCGCCCGGGCGCTCGTGACCTTCCAGTAGCGCAGGCCGTCGACGCCGTGCTTCTTGTGGAACTCGAGGTAGCGGCCGTCCGCGGGGTAACCCACCTGGCCCGACCACACCTGCTCGCTCACCTCGGGGTGGCGGCCGAAGACGCTGAGGTCGGTGTCGGTGCCGTCCGTCGAGGCGATGTGCGGCTCCAAGACCGAGCGCCACACCCGGCCCACATCCCAGGCCGCCTGATCCCAGCCCACCTTGAGGTAGCCGTCCGCCGTGCGGATGCCTTCAGAGCGTGCGCCGCGGAAGAGGTGGGCGTCGAGGATGGTGAACTTCACGCCCTCCCGGGCGAGGTGCTGGTCGGTGCCCAGCCGCACCCGCGACGGCGTCGTGCCCACGGGGGGGTTCCAGGGCCCGCCGGGGCGGTAGGCGCACTCCGGCAGCCAGTAGCCCGTGGGGCGGCGGCCCAGCACCCGCTCGCTCGTGCGCAGGCCCATGCGGAGCTGGGCGCGGATCGACGAGTCCTGGAGCAAGAGCGGGGTGTAGCCGTGGGTGGCGCTTGAGGAGATGAGCTCGATCTGCCCGTCGGACCAGAGCTGGGAGAAGGCGCCGGGGATGTCGCCCTGGATGGCGTCGAAGAGGGTGTTGAGCTGCTCGAAGCGGTCGGCCCAGCGCCGGGCCAGCGAGACGAGGTGGCCGTCTCCCCAAGACTCAAACTCTTGCTCGTCGCGGTGGGCGCGCTCCTCCCGCTCGGCGAGCCAGACGGGGAAACGCTCCTTGAAGTAGGGGTGCGAGAGCTGCTCCAGCAGGACCGGCGTGAGGCCCAGGGTGATGGGGCAGCGGCCCCCGGCGGCGCGGCAGGACTCGATGACCTCCAGGAGCGGGAGGTAGGTCTCGGCGGCGGCCTCAAACACCCAGTGGTCCCCATGCGGCCAGCGCCCGTGCTTGAGGACGTAGGGCACATGGCCATGAAGGACGAGGACGAAGCTGCCGATGGCCATCAGATCACCCGCGGATTGTGCAGAGCATGGCTGACCGCCGAGCGCGGCTTTCGGCACAGCCACGGCGCGCCTGCGCGGCGATGATCACACCCACCAGTCCGTCTCCTCGTGCAGGTGCACCGGCACGTCGCCGTCTTGGGGGTACCGCGCGACCTCGACGCCGTCGCGGATGAGCGCGACGTGCAGGCTCCCCCGGAAGTCCGGCGGCAACAACAAGCTCAGCTCGGTACACAGCTCCCCGGCGACGAGGCCGTCCGAGCGGCTGCCCTCGTCGGTGTAGGGCCAGCGCAGCGTGCGCGTCTCGGGCCCGCCCATGAGCACGAGCTGCCACTCCGTCCCCGGGCGCTCCGGCGGCAAGGGGCGGCGGTGGTCGAGGCGCACGTGGAGCAGGTTGTCGTCGAGGCCCCAGGCGATGCCCTGGAGGTGCCCCGCGCTGAGGCTCATCGCCCCGCCGGGCCGGGCGCAGTCGGCGTAGCCCGCGCCCACCCACTCAAAGAACAGCCTGCGCGCGCCGTCCACCCGGGGGCGGATCGCCCGGGTCGGCAGCTTGAGCCCCGGCGGCGGCGTCGTGAGCGCCTTCACCGGCACCGAGAGCGCGTCGGGCGGCGTCTGGCCCAGGGCCCGGTAGGCCGCGGCGAGCTGGCCACGGAAGAGGCGGTCGAAGTCCAAAGCGAAGGGGGTGTCGAACTCCCGGCCATACCACCAGAACCAGTCCGAGCCTTCAGCGGCGTAGATGTGCTCCAGGGCGTCCGGGGGGTCTCCGGCGGCGGCCACGGCCTCCCGGGCCTTGGCGAGGAGCGCCCAGCCCCGGCGGTCCTCCTCGTCGCCGAACCAGATCGCCAGGTCCGAGTTCACCCAGCTCCCGGTGTGCAGCGCGTAGACCTTGCCCGCGACGGGCTCGGCGGCGGCCTCGGAGAAGCGCACCGGGCGCACCCGATCGCCGCGGTTCAGGGCCTCACACAGCCGCGTCAAGAAGGCCTCCCCGGCGTCGGCGAAGCTCTCCCAGGGGTTCTCGCCATCGAGCGCGATGGTGACGAGGCCGCCCCGGGCCTCACAGGCCGAGAGCAAGGCGTCCACGGCGTCTTTGGCCGGGCGCCGGGCGTAACGGAAGCCGATGTCGTCGGAGATCGAGCGGTCGCGGAAGAAGCCCACGACCCCCTCGCCGAGATCCCACGGCGCGCCCACCGTCGAGAAGTCGCGCTCGGAGCGCAGGAGGTTGCCCTCGTCGCTCACGAGCCAGCGGAAGCCTGCCCTCGCGGCGAGCTCGGGCAGCTCATGGCAGATCGCGCCCTCCGGCGGCCAGAGGCCCACGACCGAGGCGCCCACGGCGCGCTCCACACGCTCCCGGCCCCGGATGAGCTGGGCCAAGGCGTCCTCGGGGCGCTGCACCCGGGGGATGTCCGGCGGGAGGTCGGGCAGGCAGCGCCGGGCGTTCTCGGTGTCGATGAGCAGCGGGAGGATCGGGTGGTAGTAGGGCGAGGCGGAGATCTCGGCCACGCCGCGCTGGGCCAAGGTCCGGTAGAGCGGCATCACCGAGCGCACGAGGCGCTCACAGGCCGCGAGCATCCCCTCCTTGTCGCCCTCGCTGAAGCCCGCGCCCTTCTGGCGCAGCTCCTTGAGGGCGGCCTCGTCCCGCGCGCCGCTCCAGCCCACCCAGGCCAAGGTGGACCAGACCTGAAGATCGCGGAGCTCGTTGACCCCGAAGGGCTCGCCACGATCCCGGCGCTCCTTGAGCCGCCGCGCCCCGGGCCAGGCGTCGAACATCGCCGGGTGACCCGCGATGAAGGTGCGGAGGATCTCCGCGCGCTCATGCTCGTTGAGATCCGCCGCGGGGCGCCGGGTGAGATCGAGGTGGCTGTCCCCTCCCCCGCCCGCGTACCAGTCGAGCTGATCGAGGAGCGACGGCACGAGGTTCACGGTCATCGGCGCGCCGCTCTCTAAGAGCGCCACGCCTACGTCGCGATAGCCCCGGAGCGCGTGCAGGCGCGTCCACGGCATCATCGGGCGTCCCGTCGCCGGATCGCGGTAGTCGGGCTGGTGGTGGTGCCACAGGATGGCTGCTCGGGTCATCCGGGCCTTCGTGATCCTCGCGGGGGCGCCAGGGCGGTTGTGGTGAGATACTACCCCGTGGGTGTATCCTCTGTCTGCTCCCCCGGCGGGCGCAGGCCGCTGACAGGGAGAGGAGATCGCGGATGCCGTCGCTCGCTGACCAGTTCTGTCCCAACGTCCATGACGCGCCGATCACCGGGGCCGCCTACGATCCCCACAGCGGGGTCTGGGCCACGGCGGACGCCACGGGCGTCGTCGCCGTCACCCGGCGCAACGAGACCGCCCCGGGCCTCGTCTTCCACCCCGGCGCGTCGATCACGCACAGCATCGGGCTCATCCGCGGCGGCGGCTACATCGCCGTGGGCGACGACGACGGCACCGTCGGTGTGTACCGCACCGACAACGGCCAGGCCGTCTTCTTGGAGCGTCGCGAGGGCGCCCGGGGCCGCGTGCGCGCCATGCGCGGCGTGGCGATCTCCCCTGAAGGCACACGGCTGGCGTCCATCGCCGTCGACGGCCTCGTGCGCCTCTGGGACATCCAGCGCGGCGACCGCGAGATCGCCTGGCAAGGCTTCGGCGGCATCACCGTCGAGTTTGACGCCCGGGGCGATCGCCTCTTGTGCATCGACGGCAACGGCCAGCCCCGCCTGGTGGACCTCCGCACCCGCGAGGGCCTGCCCATGGACAAGATCCAGATGCCCGCGGACGAGGCCTACTTCTCTCGGGACTACACCTACGTCGTGTGCTCGGGGCCTTCAGGCATCTCGCTCCTGCGTGTCATCGACGGCGTGCTCTGCGCGTCCTTCGCCACCCGCGGCGGCTCGGGCATCGGCAACGTCGTGCTCTCCCCGGACGGCACCCAGGCCGCGGCGATCACCCGGCGCTCGGTGCACGTCTTCTCTTTGCCCGACCTCCAGCCCGTCGAGAGCCTCAAGCACGGCGCCCCGGACTCCTCGGGCGTCGGCCTCTGGAGCCACTCCGGGATTCAGGTGGGCGGCTCGGACGGCCTGCTCCACGGCCAGAACGACGAGGGCGTGCCCCCGGTGATCACGGCGAGCGGCTTTGGGGCCTTCCGCGCCGCGACCCACACCGACCGCATCACGGTCTGGAAGGACGAGAACCGGGTCAACGTCATCGAGCCCAACGCCGGGGAGCTCGCCTGGAGCCGCATCGACCGCGACGGCCAGCTCGTGCTCGTGCAGCCGATGAAGGGCCCGCTGCTGGTCTACAGCACCCGCAACGGCAAGAAGCTCTTTGACGGCGGCCAAGAGACGGTGAACGCCGTGGAGATCGCCGTGGGCGGCAGCGTCGTCGCCGCGCAGCTCGCCTCGGGCGGCGTGCGCTGGTGGGATCTCGCCCGCAACCAGGCCCTTGAGCTGCGCTGGCCCCGGGCCATGGCGCTCTCGGGCAGCGGCACCTGGCTCGGCGTCGTCACCCCCAAGGGCGCGGTGAAGATCCTCGACCCCGAGACCGGCCGCGACGCCGTCCACCCGCCGGTGCCCCTGGCGGAGACGCCGATCTCCCGCCTCGCCTTCGTGAACCGCCGCCCGGACCTCCTCGTGCTCGACAGCGACGGGGTGCTCGGCCACTACGACCTCAGCGAGGCCATCCGCGAGGGCCGCCCCGGCGAGGGCCGGGACGTGCTCGACTTTAAGGTGGAGATCGACCGCCTCTGGGGCATCACCGGCGGGCGCTACGCCGCCTTACGCCTGCCGTCCGACGACCGCTGCACCGTCCTGTTCGTGGACCTCCAGAACAACGACGTGGTGCATGAGGTGAACGACCTCCACCCCTTCGCGTGGGTAGACGCCGAGACGGGCTACATCTTGGAGCCCGCGCGCTCCGGGGCCATCATCGAGCGCAACATGGACGGCAGCGAGCGCCGAGTGCTGCGCAGCCTGCCCGGCGGGCAGTGGATCTCCTTCAACCAGCGCGGCATCTTGGGCGCCTCGGACGGCGCGGGCGGGGCGATCCGCTGACCGGCCTCACGCTCAGCCTCCTCCACGGCGTCGTGACCGTTGAGGGGGAGCTTCAGGCCGCCGAGGCCGAGCGGGGCTGGGCTGCGCTCGTGGCCTTCGCCGAGCCCGCCGCCGCCGCGGGGCCCCTGCGCCTCGACCTCACCCACCTGGAGCTCCCCGACGGCGTGAGCGTCGCCGCGGGGATCACCGCCCTGCGGGGCCTGCTCCGCCGCCACGGCGCGCTCACGCTCATCGGCGCGCCGCAGATGTTGGCCCACACCCTCTACAAGATCGGCGGCCTCGACGACCGCAGCCTGCGCCTGGAGGACGTGCGCGCCGATGAGCCCACCACCGCCAACTGAGCCTCGGCGGCGCCCCTTCACCGGGCGGCGGCCGCCGAACGCCCGAGAGCGGGCGCTCATGGCCGAGCTCTTCGGCCCGTCCCTAGACCCCGACCGGGTGGTGATCTGGGTGGACGGCCCCCTCACCCTCTGGATCCCCAAGGTGATCCTCGGCACCCTCTACGTCCCCCGCCGCTGGGGTGGGCGGCCGATGCTCGACGACGACGGGGCCTTCTTGCCTGAGCGTGAGCACATCTTCGTGCACGAGTGTGTGCACCTCTGGCAGCACCAGCGCGGCGGCCGGGCCTACCTCGGCGAGAGCCTCGGCGCCCAGCTCGCGGCGGTGCTGCGCGGCGAGGGCCGCCAAGGCGCCTACCGCTGGGATCGGGCCTACAAGGCGGGCCTGGACTGGGCGCGCTGGAACCCCGAGCAGCAGGCCGCCGCCGTGGAGTGGTGGTTCATTTGCCGGGAGCGCCAGACCCAGCGGATCAGCGCTGAAGACGCCGCGATCTGGGCGGAGCGCCTCACGCCCTTGCTGGACCACCTGCGCGCCGGGGAGGGCGCCCCGACGCGGAGCCCCTGGGGCGCGGCCTTGTTCGGGGGGTTCGCCGCCGGGCTGGGCGTGCTCGCGGCGCTCGTGTTGGGTGAGAGCCTCGCCGCGCCGGGGCTCACGCTCCTGGCGGCGCCGCTGGGGCTGGGGGCGATGGCGGGGCGCTGGGGGTGGGGGTGACCTCGGGCGCGGCGGGGGCGGGCGCGGCCGGGGCGGGCGGGAAGATGCGGGCGCGGTCGGTGCCGTTGAACTCTTCAATGAGGCGCTCGACCATCTCGGCGTCATCACGAAACACCGTGAGCCAGATGGAGAAGAAGCCACACGCTTTGGCTTCTTTCAAGATCCTCCGCCGCACCAAGGGGGTTGGCTGTTCAAGAAGATCTTTCCGCGCGTCGTTCGCCTCATCCCAGGCCTGTGAACGCAGCTCCCATCGGCGGTCGCTCGCGGTCTTGATCTGCTCAGGCTTCAGTCCTGCGCCTGGCCGCTTGAGCAAACCCACCATCTCTGCCGTCATCTTGGCCTTGCTCAGCTCAGCCGGATCCTTGAGCTCCGCGATCGAGACCACGCCCCCTGCGCTGTAGACGAAGGCGTCTTGGGTGCGGTCACGATCAGGCCACAGGCGCGCTGCGACGTCGTCCTCTGTGCTCACGCTAATCAGCTTTGTGCTGTTACAGCTCGTGCACGCAAGCAGGAAGTTTGACCACTCCAGCTCAAGCGTCGGGTTCTTGTCCTTACAGCGAATGTGCTCGACGGCGAGGGTGGGTGCATGAACCTCACAGTAAGAGCAATAGTCCCCCATCCGCCTAAGCAGCACCGGGCGCGCGTGGGCGTACTCCGTCATGCTCAAGCCCTCGGGACAAGGGCCACGAATCACCGGCCTCACGGGCGGCGCCCCTCAGCCACTAGACGTTTCCGCTCCAAGAAGTTCGTGTACGCGACAAATGCGGGATTGTCGTTGTACGGAGCGAGCAGCTTATCCAGACGCGCCTTCACACGCGCTAGCTCCTCAGGCTCAGCCTGGGACACCCGTTCTAGGAGCTCAAAATACTCCGCCGCGACCCGCTCAGCCTCAGCACGGCGCTGACTCCGCTGCGGCACCGGTACCCCCATGATGTGCTCGGCGATGTCCTCGGGGCTCTCATCGGCGTAGGGTTCATACTCGGAGACGTTGGGGTCCAGATTGACGAGCTGGCCCGGCTCCAAAGACTGGATGATGAACGGCGAGTGGGTGGTCGTGATGATTTGGATGCGTGGGAACGCCGCGCGCAGGTCGGCCCGCACATGCCGCTGCCACTTGGGGTGGAGGTGGAGGTCAATCTCGTCGATGAGCACGACGCCTTCAGCCAAGGCCGGGGCACGCTCGCCGAGCTGGGGGTTGAGCACGGAGGCGCGCCAGGCGATGTCGGCGACGAGCGCGACGATGTTTCGCACGCCGTCGGAGAGCTGGGCGAAGGGCAGGCGGTCGCCGTCTGCTTTGGTGAGGACGAGGCTCTCCGTCTCGATGTCATAGAAGAAGTCCGTCGTGCCCTCAACACAGCGGAGGACCGCGTCGCGGATCGCGCGGAGCTGGGGCACGGGCCTCTTCTGCTGGAGCTCGGCGAAGGTGAAGTCCCGCACCCATGAGAGGAGCTGCTGGTGCGTTGAGGCGGCGACGAGGCAGTCCCGATAGCCCTCTAAGCGGTCACCCGCTTTGCGTGGCTGAGGGTTGAGGTCGGGCGGCCAGAGGCGCTGGGTGCCGTAATACGCCAGGACGGGCAAGGGGCGCGCGGGCCAGCGGAGCAGCTCTTGGGCGATGCCCTGGGTGATCACGGTGAGCCCCTCGGCGCCCTCCTCTGACGCCGACGCGCCCGCGCCGTCCACCTGCCGGGACCACCGGAGCGCCTTGCCTTGAAGCGTCCCCTCCAAGTTGATGCTCATCGGGAAGACTGGATGCCGAAACGTGCGCTCCCCTGCGACCTGGGTGACGTGGCGAACGTCCTCCTGCCGCAGTGGCAGGGCGGCCGAGGCGCCGAGCCCAGGCAACATGGCCTCTAAGCCCTTGGCGATGGCCTCAAGCCACGCCGTCTTGCCTTTGCCGTTCTCGCCAATGATCACCGTGGTGTCGCTCAGCGGCTTTGACGCCTCCACGATGTTGCGGAAGTTGGTCGCGCTCACCTTCGCCAAGCTCAGCATCGGCGGACGAGGGGGGAGCGCGTCCTCGTGGTTGAAGCGAAGAAGGTGCGTTGGGGTCTCCAGCTCGACCCGCTCACTCTCCAGGATCAGTCGCGCGGCGATGCCATTGACGTAGCCAGGGCCTTGGCCCCAGCGTTCAAGGCAGTCGGCCCAGAGCTCGTCGGCCTCGGGTGAGGCGAAGTAGGCCGTGATGGCGTCAAAGTAAGCTTTGTCGATGGCGTCGTGCCAATTCTCCATCGCCTGAACCAGCGCAGCCATCCTCAAGTTGAGGTACTCGACCTCTTGGGCGCCGACTCGGCCGTCCACCGTGGCGGTGATGGGACCGAGGACCGCCCCGATGTAGTCCACTCGCGACTGCTCCCACCCTTCCCACTCGAGCTTGTTGAGCACCTTCGCTAGGTCAAGCTTGTGGTAGCGCCCACGACGACGGATCGTCGCGTGGATGTGTGACCAATGCTCAACCCAGGGCCTGCCTCGCAGGATGTACTCCCCCAGTTCGTTGAGGGGGCGGAACGTGGCATACGCACGAAGCACGCCAACATGCGCCTCCCAAGCCCACCACAGCCGCATGTCAATCTCACGGCGCAAGGCCGCGCTCTCAACATCCGCGAGCACTTCGAGCCCCTGCTCCGCCTGCCCAATCGCCTCTTGCAGCCGCCCCGCCCTCCGCGACCGCTCCTCGTCCACCATCCCGCCGAGGGCGCCCCGCAGGGCCTCGTGCTCCCGGCGCACGTCGATGGCGAGGACTCGCTCCTCTGAGATGACGCCGTCAAGCTCCTCCCGTCTTAGATGCTTGGCGCAGGTGTCGATCCGCGCGAAACGGTGGTCTTCCGCCTCGGCGCCCGTCGTCTCCTCCCGCTTGTCTACGAGGAGGAGTCGCAGCCCTCGCCCCTCCCAACGTCGCGCCTGGGCCTTCAGCAGCTTCAGCACCTCCAGCGCCACGCCGTCCGGCGCGGCGGTGTAGTCGGCGCAGACGACCAACATCACCGAGGGATCGTCCATCAGCCCCATGAGGTCGGGCCGCGCGGTGAGCATCCGCTGGGTGTTCGTGGGCTCTAAGCCTTGGGTGTCGATCACCGCGTCGATCCCCAAGACCCCCGCCCGGCTCTGCGGCACGCTCAGCGTGGTCACGGCGGGGGCTGGGGCGTCGGCCAGGGTGCCCTTCATCAGCCCCGCGAGGGTGCTCTTGAGCTCGGTGAGCCCGGCCTCATCGTCGGGGAAACGCCGCTCATACGGCGCTGACCGTGTGTTGAGGTCCACCCGCGCCTTGAGGGCGACGACGGCGTCTTGTAAGGTCTCCTCCGCCGTCACCCATGTCTTCAGCAGGTCCCGAGCGTCCCGCTTGCTGAGGTCACCGCCGGTCAACCACATGCGCAGGAGGTCGTAGAGCTCCTCCCCGGCGCCGCCGCCGCCCGACGCCGCGCCCTCCTTGGGGGGCCGCCGCGCCGCGCGCCAGGTGTCCTCGACCAAGAAGGTCAGCTCCTGGGCGAGGCGCTCGGCGGGCACCGGCTCAACCCGCAGGACGAGCTGCGTCTCTTGGGCGTCGACCTTCACGCGAAGCTCACCCAAGGTCGTGTTGCCGTCGCCGATGGGCAAGACCGACCATCGCCTTGGGCTGCCTTGCGCGGGCCCGATGTGCAGGCCCATGGCGGCGGCGATGAGCGAGCTCTTGCCCATGCCGATCTGGCCGATGAACCCGAGGCGCAGCGGCGCGCGCCACGCCCGCTCGGTGTGCTCGACCAGCTTTCGCCACGCGGCCAGGGTGTCGCGCCGGGACTCGTCCAGCTCAGGGCTGGCCGCGAGGGTCGTCATCCGCTCATAGAGCGCGTGAAGCCGCTCATCCAGCGAGCCAGGGGACGCCACTTCAGACGACGTTGCCATACACCACCACCACGCCAGCGCGCCGAGTCAGGGCCCCTGATCCTAACCCGTCCCTCTCCCCCTAGCCCCCCTCACCCCAGATCCGGCGCCAGCCGCCCGAGCTCGTCGCCCAAGACGAGCTTGGCGTGCTTCACCAGCCGCGACCATGCGTCGTCGAACGCCGTGTTCGCCGCCTGCAGCCGCGCCGAGCAGGCGGCCTGGTGGGCCTCGGCCTGGGCGCGGCGGGCCAGGGCCTCGGCGAGGTCTTGCACCGCGGCGCGGAGCTCGGCCACGAGGGCGACGTTGATCTCCAAGGACGCGCCGCCGTCGAGGCGCCGCAAGAAGTCCTGGAGCGCCTGGACCTCTTCAGCGTAGGGCAGGCGGCAGAGCGCGCCGTAGCCGCGGTCGCCCCACAAGGAGTTGAGCGCGCGCACGCCCTCTTTGCCGTGGTTGACATCCACCCAGACGTGGACGCGGTGGACCACGTCGTCCACGCGCCCGTCCTTGGCCACCACATTGGCGTGCTCGGCCTCCGTGGCCACGGTCGCCGCGCGGTGGGCGGCGAGCGCCGCCGACTGCTCGGCGTCCGCCGGGGCGAAGAGGCGGTCATAGGTGCCGCGCAGCTCAGGGTCGGCCTCGGCGCTGCCGAAGTAGAGCCGGGCGGACTCGGAGATCGTCGAGCGGTCTGCGTTCGATTCGGGGCGATAACGGGCCATGATCCTCTCCAGCACGAGAACATCCAAATAAT
>JAKLKD010000385.1 GCA_023150845.1 Myxococcota bacterium
CGGTGACGCCCGCCCCACGCGCCGAGGCCGATGGCCGCGTCGCCATCATCGGCATGGCCTGCCGTTTCCCCGGCGGGCTGAGCCTCGACGAGTACGCCGAGACCCTGCGCCTCGGCGTCTCCCGGATCACCGGCCCTCCCCCAGGCCGCTGGCCCGGCGTGAACGAGGACGACCCCGCCCTGCGCGGCGGCTTCCTTCACGACATCGGGAGCTTCTGCCCTGAAGCGTTCGGCCTCACCGAGCGTGACGCCCTGCTCATGGACCCCCAGCAGCGCCTCTTCTTGCAGGTCGCCGCTGAGGCCCTGGACCACGCGGGCCAAGGTGGGCGGGCCCTGCGTGGGCGGCGGGTCGGCGTCTACGTCGGCGCGCGGTCCAGCGGGTACCACCAGGCGTTTTACCCGGCGCTCAAGCCGCTCTTGGAGGGCGGCGCCGACATCGCCACGGCCCGTGGCGGCGTCGTCGGCAGCATGACGAACTACATCGCCGCCCACGTCTCTCACCACTTCGACCTCCGCGGGCCGGATCTGGTGGTGGACACCGCCTGCAGCAGCGCCCTGGTCGCGGTCTGGCTGGCGATTCAGGCCCTCCGGGACGGCGCCTGTGAGCTCGCCCTCGTCGGCGGCGTCGAGCTCAAGGTCACGCCCCTGCCCCACCAGCACCTCGGGCGCATGCGCGCGCTGTCCGACGACGGCGCCTGCCGGGTCTTTGACGAGCGCGCGAGCGGCTTTGTCCCTGGAGAGGGCGCCGGGGCGGTCCTGCTCAAGCCCCTCGCCGCCGCCCTCGCCGACGGCGACCCGATCTTCGCGGTGATCAACGGCGCCGCGGTGAACAACGACGGCCGCACCATGGGCCTCACCACGCCCTCCGTCGAGGCCCAAGAGGCGGTGCTGGAGGCGGCCTGGGCCGACGCCGCCCTCGACCCGGACTCCTTGGGGTACGTCGAGGCCCACGGCACGGGCACCCCGCTTGGAGACCCGGTGGAGGTCCGGGCGCTCACCCGGGTGTTCCGCCGCAAGAGCGCCGCCTCGGGGCGGGTCGCCTTGGGCTCGGTGAAGGCCCAGCTCGGCCACCTGGACACCGCCGCGGGCATCGCGAGCCTCATCAAGGTCGCGCTCTGCCTCTCCCGGGGCTTCTTGCCGCCGACCCGCACGGAGACGCCGAACCCACGCTTCGGCTTCGTAGCCTCGCCGTTTTACCTCAACGACGCCGCCCGGCCCTGGACCACACGGAGGACCGCCGGGGTCTCAAGCTTCGGCTTCGGCGGCACCAACGCCCACGTCGTGCTGGAGGCCCCGCCCGCGCCGCCGGAGCCCAGCCCCGGATCGGAGGGCGGGCCTTGGCTCTTCGCCGTGTCCGCGGCGAGCCCCGAGACCTTCACCGAGGCCCAGCGCCGCCTCAGCGCTTTGCCCGCCTCGGCCCAGGCCTCCCGCAGCCTGCTCCTCGGCCGCGCCCACGGGCCGACCCGGCGCGCCGTCGTGCTCTCCGCCGGGGAGCGCCTGCCCACCCTGAGCCCCGCGCCGACGACGACACGCCCCACCCTCGTCCTGGCCTTCCCCGGCCAAGGGGCGCAGACCGCGGGCATGGGCCTCGGCCTGGATCGCCGCTTCCCGGCCTTCCGGGAGGCTCTGGACCGCCTCGACCGCCTCGCCGCGCCGGCCCTCGGGCGGCCCCTCCGTGCGCTCTTGGCCGACGGCGCCGCCCTGGGGCAGACCGAGCACACCCAGCCCGCCCTCATCGCCGTCGAGCTGGCCTTGGGCGCGCTGTTCCGGGCCCTGGGCGTGCGGCCCGACGCGCTCATCGGGCACTCCTTGGGGGAGTACGCCGCCGCGGCCTACGCCGGGGTGTGGAGCGACGAGGACGCCCTGCTCTTGGCCATCGACCGGGGCCGCCTGATGAGCCAGCGCACGGCGCCGGGGGCGATGCTCGCGGTGATGGGCGGTGAGGCGCTCCTGCACGAGCTCGTGGCCGCGCGGCCGGAGGCCCTGGCCATCGCCGCGATGAACGCCCCGGGCCAGCACACCCTCTCCGGCGAGCCCGCCGCCGTCGAGGACGCCGCCCGCAGCCTGGAGGCCAACGGCGCCCGCGTGGCCCGGCTCAGCGTGTCCCGGGCCTTCCACTCTCCGCTCCTGGAGCCCATGCGCGCGGACTGGGAGGCGCGCATTCGGCAGGTCAACCTGAGCCGGGCCAAGACGCCCATCGCGACGAACCTCGACGGCGCCCTGCGCACCCAGCTCGACCACGACTACTTCTGGCGCGCCCTGCGCGGCCCCGTACGTTTTGCCCAAGGGGTCGAGTCCTTACGCGCCTTGGGACGCCCGCTGCTCCTCGTGGAGCTGGGGCCCGGCCGGGCGCTCGGGCGGCTCTCCGGGGAGCAGGCCTTGGCGACCCTCGGCGCCGATGAGGCGCGGACCACCTTAGAGGCCGTCGCCGCGCTCTACGAGCTCGGCCTGGACCTCGACCTCACGCCGCTCGTCGAGGGCCAGCCGCGGGGGCGCGCCGCCTTGCCGTCGAGCCCATCGCCCACCCGGCGCTTCTGGCCCGCCGCGGCGCCACAGACCGCGCCGCCCGTCGCCGCGCCAGTCGTCGCCGCCCCGCCGACCCCTCGTATCGGCCCGCTCTTGGAGCGCCGCCTCGCCAGCGGCCCCGGCTTTGTGGTCTACGGCGGCGCGCTCTCCGCGGCGACCGACCCCGCCCTCGGCGATCACGTCGTGCTCGGCCAGCCCATCCTCCCCGCCGTCGGCTACTGGGAGCTCGTGGTCTCCGCCGCTGAGGACTGCTTCCAGTCCGCCGTCGCCGCCCTGAGCCGGGTGAGCATCCTGGAGCCCCTGACGGCGCCCGCCCAAGGCGCGCGGTCGATCTCCGTACGCCTGGACTGGACCACGCCGGGATCGTTCAGCTTTGAGGTCTCAAGCGTCGATGACGCCGAGGCCCCGCCCGCCGCCCAGCGCTGGCGGGCCCACGCCCGCGGCGAGGGTCGCCTGGGCCAGGAGCCCCCACGTCACCTCGACATCGACGCCCTCCGGCAGACGGCGCCCCTCACGCTCCCGGTCGGCGCGACCTACGCCGCGGACTACTCCGAGCGCTCAGGCATCCACTACGGGCCGTTCTACCGCTCGTTGGGCGCCATGTCGGCGAACGAGCGCCAGGTCATCGCGGAGCTGGCCTTGCCCCCCGGCGTGGCCCTCGCGGGCTGGCGTGTGCAGCCGTCCTTGATGGACGGCGCGCTCCAGAGCGTCGCGGCCTTACGCCTCCAGCTCCCCGAGAGCGACGACTGCTTCTTGCCGCTGCTCATCGACGAGGTGCGCTTCGGCGCCTTGCCGACGCCGAGCCCCGCCATCGCCGTGGCGACGGTGCCCAAGGCGCCGGGCCCTGACGACGAGCTCCTGCGCATGGACATCCAGCTCTGCGCCCCGTCGGGGGAGGTGGTCGTCGATGTCCGTGGGCTCTCGCTCAAGCGGGTGCCCCGGCGGGCGCTGATGGGCCCGGCCACGGAGACCCGCGCCTTCGCCCCGGCCGAGCCTGGCCCGAGCGGCCCCCGCCGCGTGTGGCTCGTCGTCGGCGCCCCTCGC
>JAKLKD010000034.1 GCA_023150845.1 Myxococcota bacterium
GCCCCTCGACCACCCCGGCGCCCCGCCGCGCGCCGAAGCCGAGCGCCAAGGCCCCCGTCGCCCCCGCTGAGGCGCCCAACACGACGGCGCGGCTCCTGCCCGGGCTCATCGCCGTGGCGCTGCTCATGGCGGCCCTGGGCCTCGCTTTGGTGCTGCTCATCGCGCGCCTCACGAGCTGAGCGGGCGCGCGCGTTCGACAGCGAATCGTGACTTGCGCCACGATCTCACGCCCACCTCGACACGATCCCCCCTTCCTTGACGTTAGGATAGGGGCATGCGGTCGTTAACAGGCCTAAGGGCCGAGAGACCTCCGCCATGAACATGAACACAGCAGGAGGAGAGATGACGCGGATGATGAACCTCATGGCGGCCTTTGGCGTAGGCGCGCTCATGGCGATGGCCCCCGGCTGCTCGGGGAGCAAGTCCGACACCACCGACGACAGCGAAGAGGTTGAGGCCGACGCGGACGCCGACACCGACTCCGACAGCGACACGGACACCGAGCCGACCTACTTCGACGACTACGCCGTCTTCATGAACATCTACACCGGCTACGACGGCTTCGAGTTCACCGACTTCTACGTCGAGGCCGGCGGCGACGCCTACCCGCCCTACGCCGTGCTCACCTTCGCGGAGGAGGCGTACTTCGAGGACTACGACGACATCTACACCTGCGAGTACGTCGGCCTGCTCGCCGTGAACGAGCCCCTCGACCTCGGCGTCGAGGACGCCTGGCTCGGCTTTAAGGTCAACCTCACCAGCGGCCAGACCGACTGCGTCGACTTCGACCCCGCGCGCTTCGGCCTCGACGGCACCCCGGTGGAGGCCGTGGAGTCCTTGACCTTCGGCGTCGGCTTCGGCCCGCTCACCGCGGACCTCGAGACCACCTTCGAGGAGGCCTTTGACGCCCAAGGCGCGGACTGGGCCACCGAGGGCAAGCCCTACTTCTTCACGGGGTACCTCGCGTTCTCCGGCGACGGCGGCACGACGTTTGAGGCCTACGATCTCAACTACTCCTACGCCTTCATGACCGACGACGACATGGTCGTGCTGGAGGAGGACGGCGCGAACCCGCGCTATGACGGCATGGACGCCGCCGTTGAGGTGCCGTACCCGTCGCTGCTTCAGTCGAACGCGGCCTACGGCCTGAACTCCCAGGCGCTCTTCCCCTAAGCGGACGAGATCTGGCAGGCGATCCCCTGGGGGATCGTTGAAGGGCGCCTCTCGGGGCGCCCTTTTTGCTATAGTACTTTTGAGTACTTGCGACGCAGCTAAGATGGGCTGTATCCTGAGGCGGACGCGGTCATAGCCACGAACCCATGATGGAGTGAGGGCGGATGCGGATCATCAAGACTTTGAGCTGGGGCGCGCTCTTGCTCACGATCGGGGCCTGCCGAGGGGGTGAGGGCGACGAGCCGACGGATGACTCCCAGGTCGAAGGGGACGCCGACGCCGACGCTGACGCCGACACGGACTCTGACAGCGACGCGGACTCCGACAGCGACACCGACAGCGACACCGACGCCGACCCCGAGCTCGTGCCCCAGAGCCTCTCGGTGAACGTGCTCACGGGCTACGACGGCTTTGACCTCGCGCCTTGGACGGACGGAGAGGGCGTTGAGTACCCCATCTCCGCGACCTTCACCTTCACGACAAAAGACCGAAAGTCCGGTCTCAGCGGTAGCTGCGCCGTCGAGACGAACCTCACGGCGATCGACTGGACCGACTGGGATCTCAACGCCTGGAGCTCTTTTGAGAGCCCCCTTGAGATCGTGTCCAGCGACTGCGCGGCCTTCATCACGGAGGACTGGGGCCAAGACGGGGTCCCGGACGACGAGCTCGCGGCCCTGGTGCTCGGCCTGAGCCTCGGCCCCATCGACCCCGGCGCCGCCGACGCCTATGGGCCCGTCTTTGAGGAGAACACGGGCCTGGAGTGGTCCCAGGACGGCGTCTCCCAGCACTTCGGCAGCCGGGTCGGCCTGCGCGCCGCCGACGCCTCGGGCGCCTTTGAGCAGTCCGCCCCCGTGGTCACCGTGGCCTGGGAGGCCGGGGCGAGCCTCGAGATCGCCCTCGATCGTGACGGCCTCGTCGTGCCCTACACCGGGATGGACAAAGCGACGGAGGTGCCGTCCCCGTCGATCCTCAACGCCCAGACCTACCCCACGGTGGACCCCGCCGTCGTCTTGATGCGCTGATTGCCTGAACCCCCCTCGGCGGTTTATGCTGGAGGGCGTGGGGCCTCGCCCTCACCCCAGCTCGCCGAGGTGTCCGTGCTCAGCTTCTTCGTCCTCGCCGCCCTCTCCGCCTGCGCCGATGGGCCCCCCGCCTGGGCGACGGGCGCGGCCACGGCCACGGCCGAGTCGTCGGGGCTCAGCGGCACCCACGTCTGGACCTTCTACGACGACGGCTGGCAGCGCCGGATGTCCGAGCGTAAGCGCCGCTGCGATCTCCTGCAGTCCCTCGACGGGGTGATGATCGGCGAGCTGGACGGCTGCGAGCGCTGCCTGGTGATGATGGAGGTGCAGCTCCGCTCCATTGAGGATGACTGCGACGGCGCCTACGCCGACGACCCCGCCCTGGAGGGCGTCGTCGCATTCGGCATCGGCGCGCCGCCCGAGGGCTCCGAGGAGCTCGACCCCTACCCCGGCCAGAGCCTCGGCTGGTACGTCTCCTACGACGGCGAGACGGCGATGCCCCAGGGCCTCGTCTACCCCGAGGCCCTCGACCTCGGCGAGACCCGCGACGGCGCCCCGACCTGGACCGCCGGAGAGACCTACCGCTTCATCTCGACCTGGGCCTGGTCGCTGTAGCGGCGGGGCCCGCGGCGCGCTATGCTGAGCGTGGCAGGCAGGGTCGTCACTGGAGCGATGATGTTCGTCCTCTTCGCGCTGAGCGCGCTGCTGCCCGGCTGTACGCCACTGGACAACGCGGGGCGCTTCGACAGCTCCGACACGGCCGCGTCCGGCGACGACACGGCGGATGACTCCGACACGATGTCGGCCGACTCCGGCGCCCAGACGCCCTCGTGGTACACCGTCGGCGCCTCGGCGACCTTGAGCGGCGGCCTGCTCACGGCGCTCACCGTGACCTACACCCTGCTCCCCGAGACCCCCTCCGAGGGCCCGATCTGCGACAGCCTGCGCGCGCCGATCGCCGCCCTAGACGTCGCGCCGCCGGACCCGGCGATCTACCACTGGTGGCACGTCGAGCTGCCCGGGGACGACGGCGGCTGCGACGGCGCCGAGACCTTGCCGACGACGCTCCTCCTCGGCCTCGGCGCGATGCACCCCGACATCGTCGCGGGCTTGGAGGCCGACGACGCCGAAGACGCCGCGTCCTCCTTGTACGGCGCCTACGTCGCCACCGACGGGGTGAGCGCGGACGGCCAGGCCGAGACGGTCTACGTCTACGGCTACGCGGGCACGGCCCAAGACTTTGAGGGGCAGACCGTGCCGGTGTCTACGCCGCCAGCCCCGGACGGGGACTACACCCTCACCCCGGTCTACGTGCTCAAGCTGCCCGGCGACGGCGCCTGAGCGCCACGAGGCCCGCCAAGACGACGGCGGCCTCCCCAGCGCCACCCGGCGCGACGGCGCAGCCCTCTCCGTCCAGCTCAGCGCGTAGGCCCTCGACGGGCGGGCCATAGCCGCGGTCCCGCCAGGTTCGGAGCTCGCCGTCTTCGGTGGCGACGGTGATGAACGCGCTCTTCGCGGCGCGCTCCGGCGGGCAGCGGGAGTCCCCACCCTGGGCGGCCCCGGCCTCTAGGCCCCGCATCAGCCGCTCCTCCATCGGCTCCCCCTCGGCGTCGAGGTAGGCGGCGTAGGCGTCCTCGACGACGGCGGCCTCGGTGAGCAGGTTGCCCTGCACGGTCAAAGAGGCCGCGCTCAGGGAGGTCGCGACGTCGCTCGTCTCGGCGCCGGTGAACGCCATGGCCTCCCCCGACAGCGCGGCGACGCCGTATTGCCGCGTCTCAAACGCCGGATCAAAGCCGGGATCGGTGAGCGCGGCGAGGATCTCCTCCGGGGTGTCCCCGGCGCTCAGGCCCTCGGCGCCGAGGTCGCGGCCATCGAGGAGCGTGTCGGCCTGGGCGACGACGGCGCCGCGGCCGGGCACGACCTCGGCGATGAACCAGACCATCTTCCCGCAGGTGGCGGCGGCCGCGCCGACCTCTCCCGTCGAGGGGTCAACGGCGACGAGGGACCAGGTGGCGGCGGCGGGCGTGGACCAGGCCAGGGCGGCGGCGAGGCCAATGAGGAGCGTGGTGAGGCGGAGTGACATCAGGGACCTCGGCGGCGAGGGAGGGCGGTGGGCAAGGCGTAGAGCGTGATGATCAGGAGCCCGCCGAGCTCCCGGGCGAGCTCGACCTCAGGGCGGAGCATCTCCATGTCCGAGACGAGCTCGTCTAAGGTGACCGGGCCCAAGGACGGCACGATGCTCAGGGCCCAGAGCGAGGCGACCCCGACGAGGCCCCGGGCGAGGCTCGGCGAGGGACGCCCGGCGGCGCTGAGCCCGGCGAGCGCGGCGGCGACGAGGTACACCGCCGCCCAGCCCCAGGGGTCTGGGTCGTTGTGCTGCACCGCCGCGGACAGGACAAACAGGGCCACGGCGAGGCCATGGAGAGCGCGTTTGAAGAGGTTCACGAAGCCCCAATGCCCCGTCGTCTGCGGGGCTGCAAGCGCGCACGATCATGGTTTGGTGAGAGGTCAAGGGGCAGAAGAAAACAAGTTGAGACAGATCGATCGGTGAATCGGCGTTACATTGAGTTTGTACAGTCCTGCAATACAGTCCCTGGAGGGAGTCTATGATTCGTTCAATCCTGGTGGCGCTCGCGCTCAGCTTGGGCTTTGCCGCCTTCGCTGGTCCGAAGGTAGACGACGCCGCGCTCAGCGCCCTCGGTGAGGACGCGCGCGTCAACCTCGCCGCCCCCACGAAGGCCCTCGCCGACGCCGAGCTCGCCGTGAAGGACGCCAAGGCCGCCCTGGAGGCCGCCGAGGCCGCCGAGGCCGCCGCTGAGGCCGCCCGCGCCGACGCCAAGGCCGAGGTCAAAGACGCCAAAGGCGAGGCGAACGAGGCCGACGGCGCGGTCAAAGACGCCAAGGGCGACGTGAAGGCGAGCAAAGACGACGTGAAGGCCGCCAAGGCGGACGTGCGTGAGGCCAAGAGTGACCTCGCCGCGGTGAAGGATCAGGCCAAGGCCGTCGAGGAGCAGGGCAAGTCCAACGTCGCCGCCCGGGAGTCCGTCTACGAGGCGCGGAAGGCCGACGAGGCCGCGGCCAAGGTGAAGGCCGACGAGGCCAAGGCCGGCGTCGTCGCCGCGAAGGCCCGGGTGGTGGAGGCGAAGGCGGCGTACAAGGCCCGCAAGGCCGAGCTCAAGGCCGACGCCACCACGAAGGACGCCGTCAACGACGCCAAGGTCGCGATCAAGACGGCGAAGTCCGCGGTGAAGGACGCCAAGGCCGCCGAGCACGACGCCAAGGCCGCCCAGAAGGAGGCCAGCGCGAACGTCAAGGCCGCCAAGGGGGACGTGAAGGCCGCGAAGGCCGAGGCCAAGGAGGCCAACGCCAAGGCCGATGAGGCCGTCGCAGCCCAGAAGGACCAGGTCAGCGCCGAGCGGTCCGAGGTCAGCGCCACGAAGGACGCCGTCGCCGAGGCCAAGCTGGCCACCGAGGCCGAGCGTCAGAACGCCAAGGCCGCTGAGGCCGCCGTCGACGCCCGCGCCGCCGAGTCCGCCGAGGCCAAAGACGCCGAGAAGGCGGAGTCCGCCGAGGTGAAGGCCGCCCGCGCCAAGCTCAAGGAGGCCGAGGCCCGCCGGGACCTCGCCGCCGCGACCTTGGAGCTCGCCGAGGCCCAGGCGCTCGTGGCCTCCGGGCAGGTGATCGACCTCAAGCCCTTCCAGGACGAGGTCGGCGCCCTCACTCCCAAGACGGCGACGACCACCCCGTCGCAGTGATCTCCGCGCAGGTCGGCGGCGTCGGCAGCGCGAGCACCGCCGCCTCCGACGCCGCGCAGGCCCCCGCCAGCTCGTCCAGGTCCCCCTGGGCGAGCTGCGCCTGCTCCCAGGCCCAGGTCTCGCAGGACGCCGAGAAGTCGGCCTCATCCTCGTAGCCCTTCGCCGCCCAGGAGAGCCCCTCGGCCTCCAGGCAGGCGCTCGTGGCCTCGGTGACGGCGTCGCAGAGGCTCAGGCAAGGCTGGGGCGCCTCGGGGGCGCAGGCGCCGAGGCCGAGGCCGATCGCCGCGACCGCTCTCACAGCCAGTCCAGGTCGTAGGGCGCGAGCTCGAAGGTGATCGGCGCGTCGGCGTTCTTGAGGGCGCAGGCGGCGAGGTCCACGACGTAGATCCCCGGCTTGTCGTTCTCAGGGTCCGCCCAGCCCCAGCGCGCGATGACCCAGGCCTCGCCCCGGTCGTTCGCCTCGGCCTTGGGCAGGTACTCCGAGAAGCTCGCTAGCTCGGTGAGCGCCCCCGTCGCCAGGTCGGCGCAGGTCATCGTGTAGCTGGAGTAGTCCTCGGAGGGCGCGAGGATCAGGGCGTCTGTGCCCGAGGCCGCCACGTCGCTGATCGCGCCGCTGAGGCGGTCGCCGTCGATGAGCTTCGTGAGCTCGTCCTCGTCGGGATCGAGCGACCACACCCCGGCCCCGGCGCCGTCGAGGGCCTCGGCGGAGATGAGCAGGCCCGCGCCGTCCCAGGCGTGGAGCTGGGTGTTCCCGCCCACGGCCCAGCGCCCGGTCACCGTCTCCGCCGCGCAGTCCACCTCCACCACGGCCCCGCCGACGCTCGCCCAGTCGTTCGCCTGATCGAGGCCGTTGAGCGCGACGTAGAGCGAGTCACCCCGCACGATCATCTCCGTGGCCTCGGGCTCCGGGCCGCCCTGGAGCACGGCGCCGCTGAGGTCCACCTCACTCACGAGGTCCCCCGTCGCCGGGTCGAGCACCGCCAAGGCGTCGTCGTTGTACAGGCTCACGAAGAGCTTCCCGGCGCAGGTCACCGCGTCGTAGGGGTTCGTGCGGTCCCCGGTGCTGCGCTCCCAGACCGGCGCGGCCCACTCGCCGGGGGTGTAACGCCGCACGTTGTCGTATCCGTAGCGGTTGATCTGGTAGATCACGCCCTCATCGACGCTCAGCGCCGCGTCGCCGGTCGTCAAGAACAGGCTGTCGTTCACCGTCCAGTCCTCCAGGGACACCGATCCGAAGCTGCCCGTGGCGTAGTCCTGGGCGACGGTGGTGACGAGCGCCATGGGGCCGTCGGCGGCGGGGCTCGTGTCGTCGAGGGGGCCGTCGCCGCCGTCTTTGCAGGCGGTGAGGCCCAGGGCGAAGAGGGCGAGCGAGATCGTGTTGGATGTGCGGGTCATGGCGTCTCCTCCGGGCCTTTGGGCGCCCAGCGTAAGGTGAACATGAGCGTGCGCCCGGCGAGGGGGTAGCCCACGAAGTCGGTCATCGGCGTCACCACGAGGGCGTCGTCGTGAGGGTCTGTAGGGGATCGATCGACGACCTGGGTGATCCGGTTCGTCAGATTCAGCACAGAGATCTCCGCGGAGACGCTCGGCGCGCTCAGCCGCAGGAAGGCGCCGTGAATGGACCTCGGCGCGGCCTCATAAAAGTTTGTGGCGTCCCAGTAGTTGCCGTCGACGTAGCTCCAGGTGTGCCCGATGCGCAAGGCCGGGGTGAGCTGGGCGCTCGTGGCCTGGCTCAGCTCCCAGACCGGCACCCGGGGGAGCTGGTTCATGTAGAGCTCCGGCCGGTCGACGAGGCTCTCGGAGCGGGTCCAGGTGAGGTTCGTCTGGCTGTCGAGGCGGTCCAAGACGCTGAGCGTGAGCGCCAGCTCGGCGCCGACGGTGCGGGCCTCGCCGAGGTTGACCGGCACGGAGCTGCGCTGGGCGTTCTGCACGAGCACGATGAGGTCTTCAGCGCGGTTCACGAAGCCCGCGGCGTCGAGCCAGAGGCCGCCCCACGCTGGGCTCCACTCGACCCGGGCCCCGAGGTCGGCCTGGACGCCGCGCTCCGGGGTGAGGGCGGGGTTGCCTTGTACGGCGCCGCGCTCGCCGAAGAGCTCGGTGAAGTCCGGCGCCCGCAAGAAGCGCCCGGCGTTGGCCCGGAGCGCCAGCCAAGGCGTCGGCTGGAACGAGGCGCCGAGGCGCGGGGTGAACGCCAGGAGCAGGTGCTCCCCCTCCTCCACGAGCGGCCGCTCGGTGACCGGCGTCACGCCCAGGGCGCGGGTGTTGATGGCCTGGCCCTGGAGCACCGGGGACAGCTCCCAGACCCCGTCGCCGAGGTGCATCGGCAGGGCCAAGGCCGCGCTCCCGGCGAGGCGCCGCCGGGGGTCGTCGATGACCCCGCTCGTGAGGTTTGTCTGGGTCACGCCGTCGACCCGCCCGCTCAGGGTGAGGCTGGGGTTCAGCCATGGCGCCGGGGTCAGGGCCGCGTTGAGGAGCAGGCCCGTGGTGGAGAACACGCTCTCTTGGTAGAGCCCGCCCGTGGCGAGCTCGTCGTCGCGGTCGTCAAAACGCTCGACGCGGTCGGTGCGGAACAGCCGGGCCTGGCCGACGGCGTCCTCACCGCAGCGCTCGGCCTCCAGCACGCCGACGTGGCGGGTGGTGTTGAGGTGCGCGCGCAGCGCCGGGCTCTCGACGGCGCCGGGCAGGCCCTCGCCGCGCTGCAGGAGGCTCGACACGAGGGTCACCCGGCCCGCGGCGCCGATGTAGCGGGCGCGGGCGTGGGTCATCACCTGGGCCTTCTGGTTGTTCACCCGGGGGCCAAGGCGGTCGTCGAGGTTGTTGTAGGGCGTGGCGTTGTCGGAGAAGGCGTCGAAGTCGCCTTGGGTGCTGAGGCCTTCAGCGATGAGCCACAGCTCGGTGCGACCGCCCCAGCGCGCGGCGCTCGCCCCGCCTGAAGCGCCGCCCTGGAAGGTGCCGTAGCTGGCGACGGAGGCGCGGGCCCGGGGTGTGGGCGCGCCGGGCTGGCTCACGAGGTTGATCACCCCGCCCATCGGCGCGGCGGCGAAGGACGGCGGGGCGTTGCCGCGGTAGACCTCGACCCGGGAGAAGGCCTGGAGCGGCAGCTCGGAGAGGTTGACGACGGCGCTGCCGTCGGGGTTGAGCGGCACGCCGTCGAGGTAGACCTGCACCTGGCGTAAGCTCGACCCGCGGATGCTCACGGCGCTGAGGTCCCCCAGGCCGCCGAGCTGCACGACGGTGGTGCCCGTGGCGGTCTCGATGACGTCGGCGAGGTCGGCGGCGGCGGAGAGGCGCTCGTCGATCGGGATGATCGTGACGCTCGTGGGGTCGTCGATGGCGCGCACCCCGGGGCCCTGGGCCTCGACGGTGATCTCGGCGCCCGCCCCCTCCGCCGGATCGGCAGAGCGCGGCTCCTCCTCCTGGGCGAAGGCGGCGGTCAGCGTGAGCAGGGCGTAGAGGGTCATGGGTCCTCCGCGCTCCAGGCAGCGCCGAGCGCCCGCGATGGCGGAGGGGCCCGGCCCTCCATCCCCGGAGAGCGGTCATTTCGTCACGATGAGGCCGGTCTCCTGGCTCCCAGGTCAAGCCGTCGCCCCGCGCCTTCCCACGCTTGACGCGCAGTGGCTTGTGCGGAGGACGTCCCTGGTCACAGTGGCGGGGGCCGCGTCGGATTTGGCCCAAGGGCCTCACCGACTTCCCGTTTCACCCCACGGCGTCGCCGTGAGGCACCTCATGCGGTTGGGTTGTCAGAGAGCGCCCCATCATAGCGAGGTTCTGGGCCAGGGCCAAGGAGATCGGCGGAGCGGCCCGCGCCGTGGGCGGCCTGGGGAGGGTCAACACGCGCCGAGGGGCCCGTCGTCAGGCGTCCTTTGGGGGCGTGGCGAAGAAGCCCGTGCCCAGGATCTCCGTGAGGCGGGACGCCAGGGGCTCCGCCTGGTCGGGGCCGACGCCCATGGCGGCGAAGTGGCCGTCTACAAACATGCGGGCGATGCCGTAGACCATGGCCTGGCCCGCGAGGCTCAACAGCGCGGCGTCGTCGAGGCGCACGCCGGGCTGGGCGACCGCCTCACCCACCATCTGGTCCACCCGATCTTGGGTGGGCTGGAGGTGGGGCTGGAGGGCCATCAGGACCTCGGGCAGGTTCATGACCCGGTAATGAACGGGGTTGTGCGCGGCGAAGCGCACCGTCGCGATGCCCATGGCCCGGAACTGCGAGAGCGGATCCGGCTCTCGGGCGGCGGCCTCTTCAGCGCAGAGGGCGTTCAGGCGCTCCAGCCCCTCCAGGCCAAGCGCCACCAAGAGCGCCTGCTTGTCCTCAAAGTGGCGGTACGGCGCGCCCGGGGAGACCCCTGCGCGGCGGGCGGCCTCGCGGAGCGACCAGCCGTGGGGCCCGCCGTTCTCTTCGATGAGCGCCATCGCCGCGTCGAGGAGCGCGCGCCGGAGATCGCCGTGGTGGTAAGGCTTGTCGGGCATCCCCAGGCTCTTAGCGTGTCGTGGGCGCCGGTCAACGGGCCTACGAAATAAACATTGACCACATTGTAAACGTCGTTTACACTGGCGCCAGCTTCACCCAGGACGTGCGTATGAACACGAAGGCCCAGCTCCCGGTCGATTGGCGGCCCCTGAACAACAACCTCTCCCGGGGCCACGGCTTTGAGCCCCTGCGGGTCGAGGGGCGCCTGCCCGAGGGGCTCCAGGGCACCCTCTACCGCAACGGCCCCGGGCTCTTTGAGCTGCACGGCCAGCGCCTGCGGCACGCCTTCGAGGCCGACGGCGTGATCTCGGCGGTGCGGTTCGGCGGAGGCGCCGCCTTGGGGGCCGCTCGGGTCGTCGAGACCGAGGGCCTCAAGCGGGAGCGCGCCGCCGGTCGGCGGCTCTACGGCTCCGGGGCGCCGTGGCTCACCCGCCTCTACCACCAGCTCAAGGGTGAGGGCCGCAACCCGGCGAACACGAGCGTGCTCTGGCACGGCGGCCAGCTCTTGGCCTTGTGTGAGGCGGGGCTGCCGACGGTCATCCACCCCGACACCTTAGAGGCCATGGGCGAGACCACGATGGACGGCGTGCTGGTCGGGGCCTTCTCCGCGCACCCCCACCGGGTCAACGCCCGCCGCGCCACCTACAACTTCGGCCTGCGCTACGGCCGGGTGACCACCCTCGACGTCTACGTCATGCCCGACGGCGAGCCCGTCCGGCGCCTCTGCTCCGTCCCCCTGAGCGCCCCGGTGATGCTCCACGACTTCATCGTGACCGAGCAGCACCTCGTCTTCTTCGTCTCCCCGGCGGTCGTGCAGGTCATGAAGGCTATGCTCGCCCTCGGCGACCTGGCGAGCCTGTTCAAGTGGGAGCCCGAGCGCGGCACCGAGGTCATCGTCGTGCCCATTGACGCCCCGGACAAGCCGCGCCGCTTCACCACCGAGGCCTTCTGGTGTTTCCACCCCGTCCAGGGCGTCTCCCTGAGCGATGACCAGGTGCAGGTGGACTACGTCCGTTACCCCAAGCTCAACCTGGGCGAACTCGCCAAGGAGACCGACGACGCCAGCGGCGAAGGAGAGGGCGGGCGGATTCACCGGGCGACCCTCCACCTCGCCGCCGGGACGCTCACCACCGAGGCGCTCTGGGACCAAGACTGTGAGTTTCCCCGGGTTCACCCCGACCGTGAGGGCGGCACCGCCGAGCGCATCTGGACGATCTGGGGGGCGAAGGAGCAGGGGATCGCGCGGCTCGACTGGCGTGAGGGCCGCCATCGGGGCTGGGTGCCGCCATCCCATTGGCGGTGCAGCGAGCCCGTGCCCGTGAAGCGTGGCCCAGACGAGCAGGACGTGTGGGCGCTGACCCTCATCTACGACGGCCACAAGCAGGTCAGCGGCGTGGGTGTGCTCGACGGCGAGCGCCCGGAGGACGGCCCCGTCGGCGTCGCCTGGTTTGACCACGCCGTTCCCGAGACCTACCACGGGGCTTGGGTCGGCTAGGGCCGGTGGGGGAGATTGACGGAATTGCCAGATTGGTAATCGTCTTGTTGACGGGTTGTGGCTTATCTGATAGGAGTTGTTCGACCCCTCCGAGGCGGTGGAGAACGATGTACAGTGGGCTGACAACGATGCGGGCCGCATCCCTGCGGCGCTATGAGGACGCTGAGGCGCTCCTAAAGGCCAAACGGTGGCTCGGGGCCATCTACCTCTACGGCTACTGGGTAGAGATCACGATCAAGGTCAGGCTCATGGAGGAGTATGGCGTTGAGAAGCTTGAAGCCCTGAACCCGGTTCTTCAGAGGACGTTTGGGTTCGCCAAGATGCCCGAGATTCATCGTAAACACACGATATCTTGGCTCACGTTCTTCCATCCCGGGTTCATTCGGCTCCGAGATTCCGCGCGCTCGAGCGCGCGGCCCACCCATGTGAACCTTCTTGAGCATCTCGCGCTGGTGGATGGCTGGAGCTCCGAGCTTCGCTATTCACCTGATAAGGGCGCTGAATCAGATGCTGAAAACTATCGGGCGGCCGCCCAGATCGTAGTACGGTTCGTTAAGCACTCCTGAGGTGACCATGGCCAGTGATCCCCACATCGTCGAGAAGTTGACCGAGGCGATTCAGCGAGAGTTCGGCCCTGACGTAGAGCTGTACTTCGCGGACGGCCTTCGCGACTACATCTACATGCTCATCATCGACAGCAGCTTCGAGGAGCTCAGGGAGTACCAACGCCAGGAGAAGATCTGGGGGGCGATGCGAAAGCACCTCACAGACGCGGAGATCGTGAAGGTCGCGCTCACCCTCGCCTTCTCCCCCCGTGAGCCCGAGGCACGTCACGCCCTGGAGGACTTCCGCCTCGCGTCCTGACCGCCACGGCGTCGGCGGGTTAAGCTCATGGCTCTCCAACCGCCAACCAGGAGCGACCGATGGACGGACTCTTCACCCCCCCGCCGCCGCAGAACGAGCCCGTGAAGGGCTACGCCCCGGGGAGCCCTGAGCGTAAGAGCCTGGAGCAGGTGCTCACCGCCATGGCGGGGGAGGAGCAGGAGCTCGGCGCGGTCATTGACGGGGAGCTCGTGCTCTCGGGCCACCGCCACCCGGTCACAATGCCCTGTGACCACCAGCACGTCCTCGGCTACTGCCACTACACCCCGGCCCATGAGGTCGAGCGCGCCATCTCCTCGGCCTTAGACGCCCAGCCGACCTGGGCGGCGATGCCCTTCGCCGAGCGCGCGGCGATCTTCCTCAAGGCCGCTGATCTCCTCGCCGGGCCCTGGCGTGACGTCATCAACGCCTCGACGATGCTCGGCCAGGCGAAGACCTGCCACCAGGCCGAGATCGACGCCGCCTGCGAGCTCATCGACTTCTTACGCTTCAACGTCGCCTGGGGCCGTAAGCTCCAGGAGGACCAGCCGATCTCGGGCCCCGGCACCTGGAACCGCATGGACTACCGGCCCCTGGAGGGCTTCGTCTTCGCGGTCACCCCGTTCAACTTCACGTCCATCGCCGGGAACCTGCCCACGGCCCCGGCCTTGATGGGCAACGTCGTGCTGTGGAAGCCCGCCCGCACCCAGGCGCTCTCGGCCTTCTTGTTCATGAAGCTCATGCAGGAGGCCGGGCTGCCGCCGGGGGTCATCAACCTCGTGCACGGCGCGGGCTCCGACGTGGGCGACATCGCCATCGGCCACCCCGCCTTGGCCGGGGTGCACTTCACCGGCTCGACGGGGGTCTTCCAGTCCATGTGGCGGAGCATCGGCGAGAACATCGCCCGCTACCGCACCTACCCCCGCATCGTCGGCGAGACCGGCGGCAAAGACTTCATCCTCGCCCACCCCAGCGCCGACGTGCAGGCCCTCGCCGTGGCGATGTTCCGCGGCGCGTTTGAGTACCAGGGCCAGAAGTGCAGCGCGGCGTCCCGGGTCTACATCCCGTCGAACCTCTGGTCCGCCGTCTCCGAGCGGGTCGTCGGCATGATGGCCGAGGCGAAGATGGGCGACGTGCGCGACTTCGGCAACTTCTTCGGCGCGGTCATCGACCGCCGCTCCTTCGCCAAGATCAGCGAGTACCAGGCCCTCGGCCGGACCACGGGCCAGGTGCTCGGCGGCGGCGGCAGCGACGGCTCAAAGGGCTGGTTCATCGAGCCGACCCTCGTCCAGGTGGATGACCCCGGCCACCGCCTGATGACTGAAGAGATCTTCGGGCCCGTGCTCACGGCTTATGTCTACGACGAGCGCCGCTTTGAGGACACCCTCACCCTCGTGGACCAGACCGGCCCCTACGCCTTGACCGGCGCGGTCTTCTCCCAGGACCGCGGCGCGGTGAACCTCGCGCTCACCCGCCTGCGCAACGCCGCGGGCAACTTCTACATCAACGACAAGCCCACCGGGGCCGTGGTCGGCCAGCAGCCCTTCGGCGGCGCCCGGGCCTCGGGCACGAACGACAAGGCCGGCTCGGTGCTCAACCTGCAGCGCTGGGTGAGCCCCCGGGCCATCAAGGAGACCTTCGCGCCGCCCCGGAGCTGGCGGTATCCCTTCCTGGAGGGCTGAGCGACGGCGCTCTCGGGGTGACGTTCGAGCGACAGATCCGCGTGGAGATGTACTTTCCGCGCGGTCTTCCTTGACAGGGGATCATGTCAGCCCTAAAGTAACGGCAGAGAAGGGCCGCGGCGGCGCTCGGCTTGTCCGAGGACTATGTCCCACGGCCGCCTTCGTGGCCCCTCTCCACGGCCCCTCCCAAGACGTCACGGCCCGTCGTGTTGACGGTCCCCGGCGTGGGAGGTCTGTCCCTTCACGCTGGATGTGCCGCGCGGATGTTTTCCGCCCTTGGCGCTAATTCTGCTGCAACCTCCCTGCGCTCGGCGTGGGGCGGCTCGCCGTCGAGGCTTGCCCCCCGTCGGAGGATGGGCGTCCCAAGATGAATGTGAGGCCCGAGAACCCTGTCATTGTGCAGGGCGACGGAAAAGTCCTCGTCGAGACCTCCCACCGACGGCACGCCGAGGCGCGTGACTTTCTGTCGCGTTTCGCGGAGCTGGAGCAGAGCCCGGAGCATCTGCACACCTACCGCATCTCGCCGCTGTCGCTGTGGAACGCCGCGGCCGCTGGGGTCTCCCAGGCTGAGCTGGTGAAGGGCCTCAAGGACCTCTCCAAGTTCGACATCCCCAAGAACGTGCTCGACTCCATCCACGAGACGATGGAGCGTTACGGCCTCGTCAAGCTCGTCCCGCACCCCGACCGTAAGGACCTGCTGCGCCTGGAGTTCGCCACGGCCTTCATCGCCAAGGTCGTCTCGGCCCTGCCCGCGGCCAAAGAGATGATGGTGGCCGACGGGCGCCGCTGGTGGGCCATCCAGGCCGGCCACCGCGGCCTCTTTAAGCAGCGCATGTTGACCGCGGGCTGGCCCATCGAGGACCTCGCGGGCTTCTCCCCCGGCGCCCACCTCGACATCAAGCTCCGCCAGACGACCAAGCTCGCCCAGAAGCCCTTCGTCGTCCGCGACTACCAGACCGAGGCCGCCAAGCGCTGGTTCATGGACGGCAAGCCCGCGGGCGGCCACGGCGTCATCGTGCTGCCCTGCGGCGCGGGCAAGACCATCGTCGCGCTCAAGACGATGAGCCTCGTGAACACCCACACCCTCATCCTCGCCACGAACGCCGCGGCGGTGGACCAGTGGGTGCGGGAGATCCTCGACAAGACCCACCTCACGCCCGACCAGGTCGGCGCGTACATGGGCGAGCGCAAAGAGATCCGCCCGGTCACCGTCGCCACCTACCAGATCCTCACCTGGCGGCGGAACAAGGGCGACGAGTTTGAGCACCTGCACCTGTTCTCCGACCGCGACTGGGGTCTCATCATCTACGACGAGGTCCACCTGTTGCCGGCGCCGGTCTTCGGGGCCACGGCCGACCTGCAGGGCCGCCGCCGCATGGGCCTCACGGCCACCTTGGTGCGTGAGGACGGCCGCGAGGGCGACGTGTTCTCCCTGGTGGGCCCCAAACGGTACGACCTGCCCTGGCAGCTCCTAGAGAAGCAGGGCTTCATCGCTGAGGCGAAGTGTTACGAGGTCCGGGTGCCCTTCGCGCACGGGCTCCTCGACCGCTACGAGCGCAGCGACGAGGCCGGGAAGTTTAAGATCGCCTCGGTGAACCCCGCGAAGATGACGGTGATGCGGCGGCTCATCGACAAACACAAGGACGACAACGTCCTGGTGATCGGCACCTACATCGACCAGCTTGAGGACATCGCCGCGACCTTCCGCGCGCCCCTCATCACCGGCAAGACCCCCCACGCCCGCCGGGAGGAGCTGTTCGACAAGTTCCGCAAGGGCCAGATCAAGCTCTTGATCGTGAGTAAGGTCGCGAACTTCTCCATCGACCTCCCCGACGCCAACGTCGCGATTCAGGTCTCGGGCACCTTCGGCTCGCGCCAAGAGGAGGCCCAGCGCCTCGGGCGAATCCTGCGCCCCAGCGCCAAGAACGACGGCGCCTTCTTCTACACCGTGGTCACCCGGGACACGAAGGAGCAGGACTTCGCCATGAAGCGCCAGCTCTTCTTGACCGAGCAGGGCTACCGGTACTTCATCCAAGAGCAGGCGGCGTCATGACCCTCGCCGCGCCCTGCACACCCCCGTCTTTACACCCCCCGAGGTAGGCAGCATGTCCAGCGACACCGCCGGAAGTGACAGCAGCAAGAGCAAGCGGCGCCGTCGGCGTCGGCGTCGTGGCAAGGCCGAAGGCGGCGCAGAGGAGCCGCGGCGCGCGCCCCGAGAGGGCGGCGGTGCGGCGACGGCGGCGGCGGGCGCTGAAGGCGCCAGCGGGGAGCGGTCGGAGCGTGGTGGTCGTGGCGGTCGCCGTCGTGGCGGGGACCGGGGCGAGCGTGGGGAGCGCGGCGAGCGCCGCGAGCGGGGAGAGCCTGGGGATGACGCGGGGGTGCCCGGCGTCTCGACCCTGAACAGCACCCGCAACCTCCGGAAGCGCCGCAAGCGGAAGCGTCGCGCGGCGCCGGTCTCCGGGCTCAGCCGTCGGCGGCGCATGTCGCACACGGAGCTGGAGGAGCTCGAGGACTACTTCAACCGGATGCCCAAGGCGCTCCTCGCGAACCTGTACAAGGCCATCGGCGGCCAGCCCGGCCGCGTGGCGGACCAGGCGCGCATGGTGCAGCTCGCCGTGCGGGCGATCAGCCAAGGCAAACGCCTCGGCGGCATCGTCAAGGCCATGCACGAGCGTGAGCGCAACGCCTTGGCCCTGCTCATCCAGTGCGGCGGCGTCGCTCACAGCGACGAGTTCCACCGCGAGCTGATGAACACCCTGGGCGGCCATGAGCGCGACTGGGCGCGGCTGCTCGTCGGCCTCGCCGAGCGTGGCCTCGTCTGCGCGTCTGAAGCCGACGACGACCAGTTCTTCTACCTCGTCCCCGATCCGCTCATCGAGCACCTCGTCGAGCACATCGAGGCCGAGCTCATGCTCTCGACCTTCCAGCACGACGACGTGAAGGTGCGCGACGCCCGCCCCTTCTGCCCGCCGCTGGACTTCTCGATCACGACGCTGGCCACCTACATCGCCCAGCGCCCCCCGCGGCTCACCCAGCAGCAAGAGATCTTTAAGGTTCACCAAGAGGAGATGGACCGCTTCTTCGCCCAGCTCTGGGAGCCGGGGAGCGAGCTGTTCCACTTCCACATCGACTTCTTGATGACCCACGGCCTCGTCGAGCTGCGCGGAGACCGCCTCTCGGTGAACCAGGACGTCGTCGAGGAGTTCCTGAACCTCGACGACCAGGACCAGCGCGACCTCGTGCTGCGCTCCTTAGAGAAGCGGTTCCCCTACGCGGAGTGGGTGCTGTGGGCCGTGCGCTCGGGCCGCGGGGCCTGGATCGCCGAGCAGCACCTCCAGGCGCTCTACCGCCGCTGGACCCGGGGCGAGGACTGGCGCCGCCGCTTCCAGCGGGGTGAGCTCGCCGCCACCCGCACGAACGAGCGCGAGAGCTGGTCCTTCGCGCCTTTGGTGCACTGCGGGATGCTGGAGCTCGGCGAGTGGGGCCAAGAGAAGTTCTACCGCCTCACCCCCCGGGCGACGGCGCTCCTCGACCCGCCCGAGCAGGACGGCTTCTCACGCTTCTACCTGACCCCCTCCTTTGAGGTGATGGCGCCCGCGGGCCTGAGCCCACAGATCCTGTTCAACATCGGCTCCATCGCCGAGCTGACGGGCTGCGACCGCGCGAACACCTACAAGATCACTGAGGTCACCGTCGAGCAGGGCTTAGAGCGCGGCTGGCGGCGTGAGGACGTGCTCGACTTCTTGCGGGAGAACAGCCAGATCGGGCTCCCGGAGAACGTCGAGCAGACCTTGCGGGGCTGGATGGGCGGCCACGGCGACGTCGAGCTGCACGACTGTATGCTGCTCACCGTACACAAGGGCTGGATCAAGCGGGTCGAGACGAGCCGCGAGCTCAAGCCTTGGCTCTTGCACCGCTTCGCGCCGGGGCTCTACGCCGTGGACCGCACGCGGCTCCCGGAGCTCATGGCGGTCTTGGGTGAGGCGGGCTTCTCGGCCTCCAAAGACATCACCCGTTACCCCGGCGACACCGAGCAGAGCGGCGCCCGCGACCGCCTGCTCAACCTCCTCGCCGAGGCCCGGGAGGGCGCGGACGACCCCGTCGCGCGGGCCCAGACCGCCGACACCCAGCCCGAGGACCTTCACCCCGTCCCCGGGAGCGGCGCCAGCAAGTCCACCAAGAAGAAGGCCAAGGAGCCGCCTCCTCCTCCGCGGGTCACCCCCCGCGAGGCGAAGGCCATCCTGGAGCGGGCCGTGGCGCTCCGGCAGAAGCTGGAGATCCTCTACGTCGGCAAAGACGGCGCCCGCAACACCTTCACCGTCGCCCCGGAGCGCCTGGCCCTGAACGCCCAAGGCGAGCAGGTCTTCGTGGCCCTCAACGTCGCCAACCAACAGCGCCTCACCTGGAAGCTCCTCCAGGTGGAGCGCATTCGCCCCCTGAGCTGAGCCATGCCTGAGACCGAGCGCACCTTTGAGCAGATCCTCACCGAGCTGGAGGACCGCGTCCGTAAGCTGGAGTCCGGCGACCAGCCCTTGGAGGACGCCCTGCGCCTCTTCGAGGAGGGCATCGAGCTGACCCGAGCCTGCCACGAGCGCCTCGACGCCGCCGAGCGCCGCATCGTCGAGCTCACCGAAGGCAAGGACGGCGAGGTGAAGGAGCGCAGCATCTGAGCGCCGTGTAGACGCGCGGCGGAGATTTGGGCTATGCTATGTGCATGACAAAGCTCCCTGCGTATCTCCAGAACGGCCGCCTCGTCTTGGATGAGGATCCTGCGCCTTCTTCGGATCGTCCCCCGCTTCATCTCGTGATGGATGATGAGGGGGATGATCCGGTGGAGGAGATTGATCTCGACGAGGAGGAGTTGGATCGACTTGAGGCCGTCATTGAAGAGTCGATTCAGCAGCTCGCGCGGGGCGAGGGCATAGACGCAAACGAGGCACTCGCCCAGATGTGGGCGCTCCATCAATAAGCGCCCTCCGAGAGCGTTTTTAGCAGCCAGCGGAGCCGCTACCACGTCTACTACGCCGTGAACCCCTCCGGCGACTAGGTCGAGATCCTCACCCTCTGGCACACCTCCTGCGGCAAGCTCCCCCGGCTTTAGCCCTCAGGCTCAGAGCCCCGTGCGGGTGCCCAAGAACGCGGCGAGCTCCCGGAGCTGCTCCGGCGCGTCCTCGTCCAAGGCCACCTGGGCGAACCCTTGGATCGCGGCGTCCTCCTCGCCGAGCCTGCGGCGCAGGTCGGCCTGGAGGTAACGGGCCCGGGCCCGGCGCTCGGCGGGGGCGCTCGTGTCCTTGAGGAAGCGCGCCAGCTCCACCAAGGCGAGGCGCTGCATCGCCACCTCGGGGCCCGTGGCCAAGGCGCGCAGGCGCTTGGACTTCTCCCGCTCGGCGCTCGTGAGCTCGGGCAGGGCATCAAAGCGGCTGAGGTAGCCGTCCCGGGCGTTCATGAAGCCGCCGCGGTGGGCCACCCGGGCGAGGTTGTAGAGCAGGGTGCGGGCGAGCTTCTGGCCCTCGGGCTTGAGCAGCTCGGCGTCACCATACGCGAGGATCTGCTCGGCCTCGACGGGGCCCTCCAGGCCGAGGTAGACCCCGACGGCCTCATCTCGGGCGGTCCAGCTCCCCTCCAGGTAGAGCTGGGCGACGGTGAGGCCGTCATCCCCCATGGCCCGGCGGTTCTCGGCGGCGCGGGCGTACCGCTCCCAAGCTGTGGCCGAGGGGGCCTTCGCCGCGCGCTGGGCCTTGAGCGCCGCCTCCAAGGCCGCGCGCTGGGCGGCGCTCACCGGGCGGCCGAAGTCGGCGCCAGGCAAGATCAGGCCGTCGTTGGGGCAGGCCGCCAGCGCGAAGGCCCGCCACTGGCTCTCGCTGTCGTACGAGGCGAGGTCGGAGTCCCAGCCGCCGTGGGTGTTTGTGGAGAGGCGCTCGTAGACCGAGACGGCGGCGCCGTCCAAGGGGCAGCTCGCCGTGGTGAGCCCCACCCGGGCGGCGAAGCAGAGGGTGGGGACGAGGAGCGCGGCGAGGAGCAGGGCGCGGGGCGAGAGCACGGAGTCCACCTCAGGCGAGGCCATCACCCAGCGGCGCGGCCTCGGCCCAGAGGGTGCCGGGTCGCGCCCCGGATGTTCACGGGCTCAGCGGCTCAAGAGGCTCGCGAAGAAGCCCATGTCTTCGCCTTTGGAGCGCAGGATGAGCACCGGGGCGTCCGCGCGACCGGCGATCTCCTGCGCCGTGGAGCCGAGCAGCATCGAGGCCATCGCCGTCATGCCCCGGGAGGCGACCACCGCCAGGCCCGCGCCATGGAGCGCGCCGAGCAGGGTGTCGATGACGTTGTCCGTCTCCAGCATCACCAGCGAGGGCGTCGAGGCGCCGGGGGCGAGCTCGGTGAGCACCTCGTCGTTGAACTGCTGGGCGGCGTTGGTCCGCAGGCGGGCCACGAACTCCTCGACGGTGATCCCGGAGTGGGTGATGCCCTCGTCGGGGTTCATCGAGTAGATGGCCTTCACCTCTTTGCCGAGCAAACAGGCGGCCTTACAGGCCTCCAAGGAGCGCGGGGAGAAGTCGATGCCGACACGCACGTCGTTCAGGGTCAAGGTCGAGCCGTGGGGCACGACGAGCACCGAGCGGTGGGCGTAGCGGGTGAGGAGCTGTGCGTGGGCGCCCCAGGCCTCGTGGCCGTCGCCCGCGCGCAGGCGGCCGAAGATGAGAAGGTCGGCGTCGATCTCCCCCGCCAAAGCGGTGATACGCTCGTGGGGGCGACCGGCCATGTGGTGACGGTGCACGGACACGTCGCTGTGCCCCGCGGCGGTGAGCCGCTCCCGCAGGTCATCGGCGAGGCCCGCGAGGCCCTCGGGGGCGGCCGGGGTGAAGGTCTCCACGGGGATGCCGCCCAAGAGCGGGTTCCCGACGACGTCCATGGCGTGAACATAGACGAGGTGGATGCTCCTCACCCCGGCGGTGCCCGCGAGCGTGACCGCCGCGGCGAGCAGCTCGGGATCGCGGACATCCAAGGCGAGGGGGATGAGCAGGGTGGGGAACATGGGGCTCCTCGGCGTTCCAGGGGTTCAGGTCAGGGGCGCGTCCGGGCTGGCCGGGGCCTCAGTCAAGGCGGCGACGCGGCGGACGCCCTCGGCGAGACGCTCGAGCTGATTGTACGCTCGCTCCAGGCGCTCGTGGGAGTCGGCGCTCAGCTCGGGGCGGAGCATGAGCAGCTCCAGGAGCCCCATCGCCGAGGTGAGCGGCTGGTTCAGCTCCCAGGCCGCCGCGCCGACGGTCATCAGGCGGCTGCCCCGGCGCTCGGCCTGGACGAGCTGGGCCGTCGCCGTGGCGAGACGCTCGCTGAGGGCGTCGTTGTCACGATCGTCGCGGTAGACGCCCACGAGGCCGTCCCGGGCGCCGCCGGGCCCAAACAGGGCCGCGAGGCTCACCATCGTCGGCACCCGCTCCCCCTCGGCGGTGCGCAGGCGCACGGGCTGGTTGAGCAGGACGTGGTCCGTCGCCGCGCGCAGGCTGAGGTCGAGGCGGGCCGCCTCGGACGGGCTGTCGAACAGCGCGCCGAGGTCGAGGTTGCCGACGATCTCTTCAGCGAGGTGCCCCGTGAGCAGCTCCGCGGCCCGGTTGAAGGTGATGATCAGCCCCGAGGCGTCAGTTGTGATGATCGCGTCAGGACATGCGTCGAGCACCCGGGCGGCGAAGGCGGCGCGGGGGCGCGCGGCGCGTTCGTTCATCCGGGTGAGCAGGGCGCGGCAGCGGGCGCGGGTGACGCCGTCGTGGAGCGGCAGCCGGAGCACGTCCGTCGCCCCGGCCTCCAGGGCGGCGCTGGCCTCGCCGTCGCTGCGGGTGACGACGAGGATGGGCAGGTCCGGGGCCTGCTCCCGCACCCGGCGGCACCACTCCAGGCCCGAGAGCGGGCGGTTCACCCAAGGCACGACGACGAGGTCCGCCCGGGCGGCGGCGTCGGCGGGGTCATTCGTGAGGAGCAGAGTGAAGCCGAGCTGCTCCAACATCCCGTTGAGGTCGAGGTGGGGCGTCGCGATGAGGCTCATGGGCGCTCCTCGTTGGGCAAGGCGCGCAGCGCGGCCTCGATGACCCGGGCGAGGGGCACCCCGGCGGCCTCAGCGAGCCGGGCGCAGTCGTCGTGCTCCGGCTTGGCCTGGTACGGCGTCCCGCCCCGGGCCCCGACCTTCACCCGCACCTCGCCGAAGGGCGTCTGCACGGGGACGTGGCGGCGGTCGAGCACCTCACGCTGGGCGCGGTGGCGGCGCAGGCCGAAGCTCGTCGAGTGGCGGAGCAAGGCGTCGCCGACCGCGCCCGCCCGCTCCGGGGCGCAGATCGCCGTGATGAGCTGGCCCAGGCGCCCCTTCTTCATCAGCACCGGGGCGGCGAAGGCGTCGGCGGCCCCGGCCTGGAGCAAGGCCTGGAGGAGCCCCGGCAGGGCCTCGCCGGGCATGTCGTCCACCTGGGCCGAGATCACCTCGACCTCGTCCGCGGGCACGTCCGCCGACTCGTCGGCCCGAAGGGGCTCGCCGAGGATCAGCCGGGTGACGTTGTTCCAGCCCTCGGGGTTGCGGGTGCCCGCGCCGTAGCCCGTCGCGGTCGGGCGCATCGACGGCATCGGCCCCGCCTTGCCCAAGGCCCGGACCAAAGCCGCGCCGGTCGGCGTGACCAGCTCACCGCGGCGGCCGTCCTGGAACACCGGGAAGCCGCGCAGGAGCTCAATCGTCGCCGGGACGGGCACGGTGAGCACCCCGTGGGCGGTCTGCACCGTGCCGCCGCCCAGGGGCAGAGGGCTCACGGTGAGGGACTCCACGCCCAGGCGCCAGAGCAGGTAGCAGGCGCCGACCATGTCGATGATCGAGTCCACGGCGCCGACCTCGTGGAAGCTCACGCGCTCCACGGGCACGCCGTGCACCCGGGCCTCGGCCTCAGCGAGCGCCCCGAAGGCGGCGACGGCGCGGTCCTTCACGGCTTCAGGCAAGGCCGAGCCGAGGATCATCCCGCGGATGGTCGCCCAGTCCCGGCCGTGGTCGTGGCCGTGCTCATGATCATGGCCATGATCATGGTCGTGGCCGTGATCGTGGCCGTGGTCATGGTGGCGCGCGTCGGCGGCGGGCATCGGCGCGGGGCCGTCGTTCGCCAGGACCACGTCGAAGTGAAGCCCGGAGATCACGCCCCGGCGCACCCGGGAGAGCCGCAGGGTGAAGCCGCTGAGCCCCAGGCCGAGCATCACGCCGTTTAGCTCGGCGACGAGGCCCTCGGCGTCGCCCGAGGCGTCGAGCAGGGCCGCGCAGAGCATGTCCCCGGCGAGGCCGGCCCGGGCGTCGAGCCAGGCCAGCGTCATGGCAGCCGGTTGATGCGGGTGGCCTGGAAGGCGGCCCCGAAGCCGTTGTCGATGTTCACGACCGTCACCCCGGACGCGCAGGAGTTCAGCATGCCCAGCAGCGCCGCGACGCCTTGGAACGACGCGCCGTAGCCGACCGAGGTGGGCACGGCGATCACCGGCTTGTCCGTGAGCCCGGCGACGACGGACGGCAAGGCGCCCTCCATCCCGGCGACGACGATGATCACCCGGGCGCTGCGCAGCTCCTTCGCGTGGGCGAGCACCCGGTGCAGCCCGGCGACGCCGACGTCCACCACCCGGCGCACCCGGTTGCCCAGCAGCTCGGCGACCACGGCGGCCTCTTCAGCCACGGGCAGGTCCGAGGTGCCCGCGCAGATGACGAGGATCTCGCCGCGGCCTTGGGGCACCGGCGCCGGCGTAGGCAGGTAGAGCACCCGGGCGACGGGGTAATACATGACCTCGGGGAGCTGGTCCATCACCCAGGTGGCCTTGTCTGGCTCCACCCGCGTCGCCAAGGCGGGCTGCCCGGCGGCGTTGAGGCGCTGCATAATCGTGAGGAGCTGCTCGGCGGTCTTGCCCAGGCCGAAGATCACCTCGGGCACGCCCGTGCGCAGCTCCCGGTGGGTGTCCACGGTGGCCTGGTGCATGCCCTCGACCATGAGCTCGTCGTGAAGCAGCGTGCTGAGCACCTGGGCGCGATCGACCTGCCCAGCCATGAGCGCGTCGAGCAGGTTCTTGAGACGATCGTGGATCATGGCCGCAAGCGTAGCACCCCAAGAGGCCCCTGGCACGTCAAGGAAACGCGCATCCACGGCGGTTCCACGTTACGCTGAGAGGCCGGAGAGCCCCGTGTCCTCGCTCGTTCGCCGCGCAGTCCTCCTCTTCACCTTGGGCGCCTTCGCCGCCACGCCGAGCGTCGCCGAGGCCCCCACGGACCTCGTGGACGCGGCCTTGGATCGCATCGAGACGCTCTACCTCGATCGGGGCAGCCTAGAGGCCAGCGCCGTGCTCGACGCCGTCGGTCGTCGGCTGGAGGAGGAGATCGAGTGGCTCATGGTCTCCGGCGGCGGCGGTCGCCTGCACCTGCACGTCGGCGGCGGCGCGGCCTTAGGCGACGTGAACGTCATCACCTGGGAGGATCTCCGCCCCGGCCTCAGCCGCGTGCAGCAGCTCATCGCCCAGGCCCCGGCGGACCTCGACGGCGACGTGCGCCTCGACCTCTTGGTCACCATGGGCGTCACCGACGCCTTGGACCGCCACAGCCGCGTGCTCTACGGCGATCGCCTCGACGCCTTCGACAAGCGCCTCAAGGGCGTGTTTTATGGCGTCGGCGCCCGCATCGTGCAGAGCCCCCAAGGTGAGCTCGTCGTCGAGGAGGTCTTCCGGGGCAACCCCGCCGAGTCCGCGGGCCTGCGCGCCGGGGACACGCTCGTGCGCATCGACGGTGTGTCCACCACGGGCATGTCCGTGGAGGACGCCACCAAACGCATCACCGGGCCCTTGGGCTCCTCCGTCGAGCTGCGGGTGCGCCGCCCCTTGCCGCCGGGCGGCCCTGAAGGCGCCACCGTCGAGCTGACGCTGTTGATCGAGCGCGACGAGGTGCGGATCCCCAACGTCACCTGGAAGGTGCTCGACGGCGGCTTCGGCTACATCCGCATCGACCACTTCTCTCAGCAGACCGACTACTGGCTCTCCGAGGCGCTCACCGACCTCGACAACATGAACGCCTTGGGCCGGGGCATCGTGCTGGATCTGCGCGACAACACCGGCGGCTCCATGGAGCAGTCCGCCGCCGCCGCGGACGCCTTCCTCACCGCCGGAGACATCCTGCGCACCGTGGGCCCCGACGGCGGCAAGGTGCGTGGCCTGATGGAGACGAAGTGGGCCGTGGACGACCACATCGAGCCCGACGCGCCCATCGTCATCCTGCAGAACCGCCGCACGGCGTCCGGCGCGGAGATCCTCGCCGGGGCCCTGCGTGAGCTGGAGCGCGCCGTGCTCATCGGCGACCGCTCGTATGGCAAAGGCACGGTCCAGAAGCTCTACACCTTAGACGACGACACCCGCCTCAAGCTCACCGTCGCCCGTTACCTCCTGCCCGGCGACCTCTCCATCGCCGACGTCGGCATCCCCGCGGATCTCCCCGTGGGCCGGGTGCGCCTCGACGCCGACGGCGTCTCCTTGGTGATGCCCGTCGAGGAGTCCACGGGCCCCTCGCCGCTGCTCTTGGTGGACGAGCGCCCCGGCTGGCGCACCCAAGGCACGATGCCCGCCGACCGCGGCGACGTGGAGCTCCAGCTCGCCCTGCGTATCCTCGCTCGGGCCGAGGGCACGAGCCGCTACGACGTGCTCCAAGCCGCCGGTGAGGTGCGTGAGCTGGTGCGCGCAGAGGAGGAGCAGCGCCTCGCCCAGACCCTCGCCATTCACAGCATCGACTGGAGCGCCGCGCCCAAGAGCGGCCCGCTCCCCAAGGTGTCTGTGCGGGTGGAGGCCAGCGAGGGCAAACCCGGCGAGCCCTTCGTGCTCAAGGCTTACGTCACCAACAACGGCGACACCGCGCTGCACCGTGTCGCCGTCCGCGTATCCAGCACAGAGTCCATCTGGGACGACCTCTACCTCCCCGTGGGCCGGGTGAACCCCGGTCAGACGGTCTCTGGCAGCATCACCACCCGCCTGCCCCACTCCTTGAGCGCCCGGGAGTCCCTCGTGGGCCTCCGTGTGGAGTCTGACTTACGCCCCCCGGCCGACGCGGGCGGCGCCGTGCTCAAGACCAAAGGCGCCCCGCTCCCCGCCCTGCGCCTCTCGCTGCGCCTGCGCCAGCACCCCGACGGCCAGTCTCGCGCCGAGGTGGTGCTCAAGAACCAGTCCGACCGTGAGCTGAGCGGTCTCAAGGTGTATTTTGAGTACCCCGAGCTCGCCGGGGTCGAGCTGACCGAGGCCGAGGCGTACCTGCCCTCGCTGAGCCCCGGTCGCCAGGCCCTCGTTCATCTCGGCCTCGACCTCGACCCCAACAACACCGTCGATCTCCCCCTGCACATCATCGTCGAGGACGAACGTTACGGCGAGCTTCTGCGCTGGTCCTTCGACCTCCCCCGCGACGGCCGCGTGGTCGATCTGGAGGCCCCGCGCATCAGCCCCAAGAACGTGCCCACGAGCGCCCCGGCGGGCCCCTTCACCCTGAGCTGGACCGTACAAGACGACCGCGCGGTACACCACCAGCTCACCTGGTCCGACGGCGACAAGCTCAGCTACACCCCGTCCAACACAAAGACCGCCCAGGGTGCTGTGCTCGTTGAGCTGCGCCCCGGCCGAAACTCCTTCCTCATCGAGGCCGTAGACGACCAAGGGCTCAGCACCCGCAGCTTCGTCATCCTGCGCGGCCAGGTCGAGGGCGACGTGCCGACGAGTGATGCGAATCCATGATAGGCTGAGCTTGCGTAACCCCTGAGGTGACCCCGATGACCCCACGACGATTGGTGATGCTGGCTGGCCTGCTGGGGGTTGGCTGTGATGGCGAACTCTTCGAGAAGGAGAGCGTCGATCGTTCGTGGTGTACGACAACCTGGATGTGCAACCCCTACTCAGGCGCCGTGGCAATCGAGGGTTCATCTCAATGTCCAGAAGGGCAGGTGCCCGCCGTATGTTTGTATAATCGAGACACAGATGTCAGCGATGAGGATGTGTATTGTCATGATGCTGCGTTGTTTGAGGACTCGTGTCTATATGAATCGAAGTGCAGTTGGAACGAAGAATCGGGGTATTACTTGGTGGAATGCACGGATGTGCTCTACGGGATGCCGTAATGTCTCGCCCTACCTTTTTTGTGTATATTCTTTTCGGCGGGTTTACGCTCGCATGTTCAGGCCGTGGCCATGCGCCCGAAGACTCATCCGCGTTTCATTGTGGTAGGCAAGAGCTCTCCGAACTATTTGACTATTGTGACGGTCCAACCCTCTCCGACGGCGATGACTGCTTGGAGGGCGAGGTTCGTATAAATTGTACAGTCGTGTGGCAGCAGTATGGCGAGGGATATGGGGGTGCGTTAGAGGACGATCGGTGTGCCCCTGCCGACTACATCCAATCCATCTGTGGGGAGGTCATTCCTTGCTCGGTCGCGAGCGATGACACGATCTACCTGCGCTGCGGAGAGTAATTGTGAAGATTCTGACCACCACGATCCTCTTCTTCACGCTTCCAAACACCCGGCGGCGAGCCCTCCTCCCGTGGCTTCTGCTGCCCTCGCTCCTCGCCTGCAAAGGCGGGGACACCCCCTCCGACGACAGCGCCTCTGACACGGCGCCGACGGGCCCCTGCGCCGATGGCACCTATGGCCACATGGACCCTGCGGGGGTCATGGTGCGGGTCGATGGCTCCGACGACGAGGGCGACGGCAGCGAGGAGCGTCCCTACCAGACCCTCGCCCGCGCCCACATGACCGGAGCCACCAACATCTCCTTGGGGCCTGGTGAGTTCGCGGGCTCTTACGACTTTGGGTACAGCGAGACCTTCAGCCTCACGGGCTGTGGTCCGGGGGAGACCTTCATCGTCGCAGATGAGAGTGTGCAGCCGGCCATCGACATCGAGTCGCTGTACCTGACCCTTCGCGGCTTCACCGCCCGTGGGGGGACCGTCGGCCTCTCGATCTTCGGCCCAAGGGAGCTGACCCTGGAGCAGGTCGATGTTGAGGAGTCGTTTAACATCGGCATAACACTCAATACTGCGCTCGACGCGACTCTGCGTCACATCAACATCTCCAACATTCAGCCCAGCTCCGCGATGGACAGCACCGGGGTGAGTCTTGTCAATATCGAGGCGCTCGATGTGCAAGACCTGAGCGTCCGCAGCATGGCGGCGGGGATCGGAATTCTGACGGGTGGAGCGGCCGGGACCTTCCAGCGGGTCGACGTCAGCGAGATCAACGGGGTTGGCGCCCATCTGAACTCCAGCTCAATCACCTGGACTGGGGGCTCGGTCACCAACATTCAAGGCATCGGGATCGCTGTGTCGTCTCCCGGCGAGCGCACCTTCAACAACCTCACCGTGTCTGACATCACCCCGGGTGACAGAGGCAGCGGCGATGGGATCGGGGTGTGGACATCGGGCAGTGACCCGATCGAGAGCCGGGTGCTGCGAATCAACAACAGCACGGTGACGAACACCGCCCGCGCGGGCGTCATCGTCAGCAACACGATCGGGGATCTCAACGGCAACACCGTCGAGGACTGCGCGTTCCCGGTCTGTGTGTTCGCCCAGGAGGGCGCGCAGATGATCGGCTCAGACGAATACATCGAGGCCGAGAAGCCCTTCACCTTCCCTTGAGCGCCTCGCCACCCCCTCCGGCCGCTACTCCACCCCCTCCCAAGCCTCCCGCAGCGTCTCGCTCGCCGTCTCAATCCACTCGGTGACCTCGGCGCGCCCCGTCGTGATGGCCTCCGGGTCACAGGCCCGCGGGTCGGCGTAGACCGCCTCCTCGGTCAGCAGCGCGGCCTGGGCCATCGTCTCGGCGAGGGTGGAGGCGTCAACGGCGTCGGCGAGGTCACGCGCGGCGTTCGCCCAGTCCCGCTCACAGTCGGGGTCGAGGCGGCAGAGGGCGGCGAGGTTGCCCCGGGGCTCCTTGAGCGCGTCGGCGCTCTGGGCGTCGGGGAAGAGGATGCCGTCAAGGTCCCACGATCCAAAGCGCATCGGGCCGCCATCGGGGGGGAACCACACACGGTAGTTGTTCACGATGACGCCGTAGCCGTCGAGGTTGCCGAGCCACTGGTCCGCGGCGAGCTGGCGCTGCAGCCCCGCGAAGTCTACGGCCTCGGCCAAGGAGTCCGTCACGCGCCCGGCCTCAAAGGAGTCCAAGGTGGCGTTTGAGACGGCGGCGATGTCGGCGTGGCCTACGTCAAAGCCCTCTTGCAGCTCAAACCGCTCGTCGCGGCCCTCGCCGAAGTCGTTGAACCGGGGCCACCACACGGCGTAGGAGTAGCTGCCCTCGTAGAGGTTGCCCTCGTCGGTGCCAAACACCCGGCGCATCCAGCGGTCGTCTTGGGCCTCCATGGTGATGTAGAGGCCATAATCTTCACCGTTGATGAAGAGCTGGGCGAAGCCCGCCCGGCTCGCGGGCACGTCGGCCAGGGCCATGAGCTGCGCGCCGAGGACCTCCTTGAGCTTGCTGGGGTCGATGCTGCCGCTCGCCAAGGCGAGGCGCTCCAGGCCGAAGGGCCGCTGGTCACTGTACTCGTTGAGATCGAGGTTAAACTTGGGCTTGTCCTCAAACCGCTGGAACGAGCCCAGGCGACCGCGCAGGCGCACGCCGATGGTGCCCACGTTGACGCCGTCGAGGGTGAGCTGGCCGGGCACCTCAAACCGATCCTCGTGGATCGTGCGCTCTTTGGACAAGGTGCGCACGGCCTCGTCGCTCAGGGTGAGCTCGATGCGGTTGATGCGCTCCACGGAGAACAGCCAGTCGTTGTTCTCGTCGTCGTCGTCACCGTGGTCGGCGGGCGGGCTCGTGAAGTCGCCGCCTTCGCCGCAGACCTCCTCCTTGCAGCCGCCGAGGAGCGCGGCGCTCAGCAGGCCGAGCCAGATCGGCGTCAAACGTCGGTTCTTCATGGGTTCCCCCAGGTCCAGACCAGCTCCAGGGTGGCGCGGCGATAGGCCTCCGCGCCCTCGGTGCCCGTGCGGAAGCCCCAGGCGGCGCGGGTGTAGATGCCCAGCTCCCGACCATCGCGGCGCCGTGTGCGGTCAAAGCCGACGCGGCCGCCCACCCCGAAGGACCCGGCGGGGACGTACCTCACCCGCACACCCTCTAGCTGGGCGTCGCGGCCAAGCTCCAGATCCAGGCCCGGCATGAGCGCGAGATCCCAGCGCGGCGAGAGCGGCAGGCTGTGGTGGGCGTAGAGGCCGACGCCGAGGCGCGGCCGGGTGGTCGCCGCGGCGCTCAGCAAGAGCTGGTTCCAGTCGAGCTGAACGTCTACGGAGCCCCAGGCCGTCGGCGCCCGGAGCTCTAGGGTGAGCAGGTCAATGGTGGGCGCTGGGGCGCGCTCATCGACCTGGGCGCCGCCTCCGAGCCCAACGCCGACGGTGACCGGCGGCGCGGCGGACGCGGCGAGGGTGAACACGAGCAGGAGCGGCTGGAGCATGGCCCAGGCTAACCCGCTCGACCGGCGGGCGTCACCCGCTCGTCATGCCGTCGTGGCCGGGAGGAGCGCGGCTCGGAGGATCGCCGTGTGGGCGTCGGCGACGGTGAGCCCGCGCTCGGCCGCGTGACGGCGCAGCGCGTCGCGGAGCGAGGCCTCCAAGCCCGAGACCGCGGCGGGCTCCCGAGGCGGGTTCACCCAGACGCCGCGCTGATGCCAGTCGGCCGGGAAGGCCATCCGCTTGAGCTGGTCGGGGGTGCGCTCCGCGACCAGCGCGACGAGCCGCGCCCGCCAGGTGCTCTTGGGGTTGAGGTGGTTGAGGATATACGCGAGGACGACGAGGTAGTTGTAGAGGTGTTTGTCGGGGGCGGTGACGAGCTCGCCGCTCGGCGAGCGTGTGGTGAAGGTGACAAGATCATCGCGGAGCTGATTGAGGGTCGGGAGCCCCTTCGCGTGAAGACGATCCCAGCATCTGTTGTGATGTGCACACACGTTTCGTATTGATGAGAGCGCCTCGACAACGCGGTGGGCGACCTGCTGATTCGGTAGCCCAAGGGCTTCTGAGACTGCTCGTTTTACATTCAAGCTGGCTGTGTGCTCAAGCCACCGCGAGAGCTCTCCGAAAGACAGGGTCTCTACAAGGGCCCAAACGGGCGGAAAGCGCGGTGAATCGTAGGTGCCACGGTAATGCACAGCGAATGACTCTTGTGAGTCGTTTAGCTTTCTGGCTCCGTTGGACATCAGGCTGAGGGCATCGACGCTTCCATCTGTCCGTTTAGGGTCAAGCCAGGCATGTGCGTTTGGGTGCACGCCTCGCTGCTCGTCCGCCTCCCGCGCCAAGGAGTTCGCCCATGCGCTCCTCAGGGTGACCTCGACACGTTCAATGGCCTCCATGATGAGCAAGCGGAGCTTGCGGTCGAAGACGTAGAGGTCGAGGACCTGGTCGAACGTGGTCCCGGGCAGGATGGCGTGGTCACGAGCCCCACTCTCTTGAGTCCCCCTCTCAAAGGCTGCGAGGTAACCGCTGAGCCGAAAGTACCCGATCTGACGCAGATATCGAAGCGCGCGCGCTTCATCATCGATTTGGAGACCACGAGCACGCAGCAGCGCGATATGCTCAGCGTCCGTCTTGACGGTCTTCGGGTAAGAGATCTTTACCTTCGACATGCCATTTCCCCGCGCGCGAAGCCCAGAAACAAGAAACCTCCCCTTTAGACCTTCCGCTCTGCGCTCCGTAAGGAGCGAAGAACGACGAGGTAGGGGAGGTGTTGTCTCGCCTCGTTTATCTGGTGGCCCCGACGGTGTCAAGCAGAAGTCTATCCCGCCGGGACAAGGCCCCCGAGATTAGGATCCACCCCCTCTAAAACCTCCACTCCCTGGCCCGGAGGGCGATGAGCGCAGGGAGGCGAGAGGCGTCGTCGCTCTGCGACTTCGCCGCTTCATCGAGTCCCGTCAAGCATCGCCCGCTCCCATCCCTCAATCTTGGTCACCCACCCAATCTTCGCCCAGGGCTCCCCCTGTGCGATCCCCCACACCAACTCCTGACAAACCGCCTCGAGCGGTGCTATCCTGTGGAGGTCCGACCCCCTCGCCGACCTCCAGGAAGGAAGCGGAGCCCCCCATGCGCGTGATGCTGATCCGTCCCCCCGCCAAGCACACCGTCGAGAGCGAGGTGCCCGCCGCGGTTGAGGCCGAGAACCTGTCGTATCCGCCTTTGGCGATCCTCGCGCTGGCGACGTACTTGAAGGCCCACACCCACCACGAGGTGTGCATCCTCGACGCCCAGCTCGACAACCTCGACTACGAGACCTTGGAGGCCAAGGTCAAGGAGTGGGCGCCGGAGGTGGTCGGGATCACGGTGTTCACCGTCGGCCTCGTGGACTGCCTGCGCACCGTCGCGACCGCCCGCCGCTGCCCCTCGGTCAAGCACATCGTGCTCGGCGGGCCCCACATCAACGACTTCCCCAAGGAGTCCGTGGGCCTGGCCGGCGTTGACGCGGTCGTGAAGGGTGAGGGCCAGAAGCCCCTGCAGCTCTTGCTGGACGCCTGGGAGAAGGGCCTCACGCCCCGGGGCATCCCCGGCGTCGTCGCCCACCCCGACGACCCCGTGCCCACCGAGGACGTCTACTTCTCGAACAACCTCGACGACTACCCGCCGCTCGACCTGGACCTCATCGAGTACAACCGCTACTACGACGTCATGGGCGAGGGCGGCATCTTCACCACGATGGTCACCAGCCGCGGCTGCCCCTACCGCTGCACCTTCTGCAACACGCCGCGCCACCGCTACCGCGTGGCCACGCCGGGCCGGGTCTGCGACGAGATCGAGGGCTTCTTGGCGAAGGGGATCAAGGAGATCTACTTCGTCGATGACACCTTCAACATCACGAACAAGCGTGTGCATGAGCTCTGCGACGAGATCCTGCGCCGCGGCCTCAAGTTCACCTGGACGGTGCGCTTCCGCGTGAAGGGCGTCGATCGCCCGCTGTTGGAGAAGATGAAGGCCGCGGGCTGCCACCGCATCCAGTTCGGCGTCGAGCAGGGCACTGAAGAGGGGCTCTTGCGGCTCAAGAAGGACGTGTCCTCGGCCGAGATCGAGCACGCCTTCGCGCTCTGCCGGGAGGTCGGCGTGCGCACCGTGGCCTACTTCATGATCGGCACGCCCACCGAGCGCAGCCGCCAGGACGTGGTGGACACCATCAACTACTCCATCCGCCTGAACCCCGACTTCGTGATGTACAACATCCTCACGCCCTTCCCGGGCACGACGATCTACGACGAGGGGATGCGCGACGGGGTCCTCGACATCCAGCCCTGGCTCGACTTCATGCGCCAACCGCACGAGGACTTCAAGGCCCAGGTCTGGGACGAACACTTCACCCGGGATGAGCTGCGGGACATGCTGCACATGGCCTACCGCCGCTTCTACTGGCGTCCCCGCTTCGTCGCCCGAAACCTCGCGCAGATCCGCAACCCACGGGATCTTCTGCGCAAAGCGACGGCGGGTATCCGCCTGCTCACCGCTGACTAGACCGCTAACTAGACCACTGGTCTAATCGCCTCGCCAAGATGGCTGTGCGAAACGACCCACCCCGGGCGCTTGATCCTGGGGGTTCTCGCGCTATCCTGCTCCTGATGAACCCTTCGCCCTCGCACCGCACCCCCCTCGCGCCCCACGCGCACGCAATGGAGACGGCATGAAGCTCACCCGCTGCCTGATGATCGGCCTCTACGGCATCGAGAACAGCGGCGTCCGTCACCTCACCTCGATGCTCAAGCAGCGAGGGGGGTACCGCGCCGACCTGATGTTCTTCAAGGACTGGCGGCACAACCGCGTGGAGTGGCCGACGGAGGACGAGTACGGCCTGCTCGTCGACCTCATCGAGCGGGAGGGTTACCACCTCGTCGGCTTGAGCTTCGGCTCGCCGTACTACCGCGTGGCGATCGAGGTCACCAAACGCATCAAGGAGCGCCTGGGCGACAAGGTGCTGGTCATCTGGGGCGGCCTGCACCCCACGCTCACCCCGGAGCACTGCATCCAGCACACGGACATCGTCTGTGTGGGTGAGGGTGAGTACCCGCTCTTGGACCTCGTCGGGCGCCTGGAGGACGGCCGCTCGATCAACGACGTGCCGAACATGTGGATCCGTGAGTCCAACGGCACGATCCACCGGAACCCCGTGAAGGAGCTCGTCACGAGCCTCGACGACCTCACCTTCCGTGAGTTCGGCGGCGACGACAAGTTCTTGATCGACAACAACCTCCTCACCCGCGGCGATCCCCTCGTTCATCACCGCGAGTACCGCATCTTCGCCAGCCGCGGCTGCCCCTACAAGTGCGCCTACTGCTACAACAGCTCTCTGCGCGCCATCTTCCCCGAGGGCAAGGGCAACTACCACCGACGCCGCAGCGTCGACAACGTCATGGCTGAGCTTCGCCTGGCCCGGCAAAAAATGCCGAACATGGCCTGGGTCAAGTTTGACGACGACACCTTCGTCTTCCCCAAGAAGTGGCTGCAAGAGTTCGCCGAGAAGTACAAGGCCGAGTTCGGTGACCTGCCCTGGGACTGTATGATGACCCCGGACGTCGCCCGCATCGAGAACCTGCGCCTGCTCAAGGACGCCGGGCTCCGCGGCGTACAGATGGGCATCGAGGCGGGCTCGGACCGTGAGCAGAAGGAGGTCTACGACCGCACCTCCACCGTCGCGCAGATCCTCGCGTTTGACGAGATGAACCTGGAGCTGGGCCTCGACGTCAAGTACGACGTCATCATCGACAACCCCCTGGCCTACACCTCGGACAAAGACGCGCTCTTCCAGCTCCTCATGGACCTGAAGTCGCCGTACAAGATCTATCTGTACTCGCTCACGCTCTACCCCAAGAGCTCGGTGACCGAGAAGATGTTGACGGCGGGATACGCCACAGAGTCCGACGTCGAGGGCTTCGCCACGAAGTCGTTCCGGCAGTTCCGCGTGAGCGTGGACTGGCAGCGCAGCAACGAGGACAAGTTCTACCTCGCTCTGTATATGTTGGTGAACAAGCAGTTCATCTCCCGCGACTTCATCTGGAAGATCTACAAGTCCGACTTCTGGCGTAAACACCCCGACCTGCTCCTGGAGTTTGCCCAGGGCGCCAACCTCGTGCGCATGACGGGCATCGCCGCCGAGATGGCCTTCCGCGGGGAGCTCTCCCTGCAGAAGGTGCGTGAGTACGGCAACATTCGGAAGATGATCAACCAGTAGCCGCGGGGGCCTCGGCGCCCGCGCCGGGCTCACCACGGATGGTGGCGACCAGCGCGCGGGCCCGGGCCGCGCCTTGGCTCCACCCCGCGTTCTCGGCCTCGGCGGCGCTGTCCTCGATGATCTTGAGGAGGTCCACCCGGGAGGCCGTGAGGATGCTGGCGTGGGCGGTGATCGTGCGCAGCTCGTCGTCCCAGGCGGTCCAGCGGCTGAGCTTGGTGTAGGCGTCGAGGATGTGCACCCGCGCCTCAAGCTCGTTGAGGTGGTCGCCCCGGGCGTTGAGCTGCCGGGCGGCGGGGGAGAGCACGTGGAGCGCCTCCTCGGGGCGGCCCTGCTGCACGATGAGCAGCCCGAGGTTCACCGCGACGAGGGTGGCGTCTGTGGCGCCCAGCGCCTCAAACCGATCGATCGCCTGGCGGAAGAAGAGGTCCGCGGCGGGCAGGTCGCCGCCGTCCAGCGCGCAGAGGCCCCGGATGTTGATCATCGACGCGACGTGCCACCACGCGCCGAGCTCGGTGAACAGGACGGCGGCCTCCTCGGCGTCACGCTCGGCGAGCTCCAGCTCCCCGAGGCGATAGCGGCTCAAGGAGCGCTCAAACAGCACGAGGCCGAGCTCCAGGGTGAGCCCGTGCGTCTGTGTGTGGTGCCGCAGCTCCTCCAGCAGCTCAAACGCCTCGGCGGCGCGGTGGTGGCGCCCCAAGGCGCAGGCGTAGACGAACTGGCCGGAGAAGCGGGCCTTGGGATCGTCTAGGGTGAGGCTCTCATCGGCCATCTGCGCGGCGACGGCGATGGCCTCGTCGAGTCGCCCCGCCCGGGCGAGGCGAACATACCGCGCCTTCCAGACATCGAGGCGGGTGACACGCCAGGCGATCCCGCCACCCGCGCGAATCGCCTCGTTGACCTTGGCCTCGAGCGCCGTGTACACCGCGGCGTCCACCTGGGCGCCGACACGCTCCTGATAAAACAGCCGCATCAGGCCCAGCTCACCCCAGCGGGGGTCCAGCGGCGGGAGCTCCGTGGCGTACATGCAGGCCTCGGCCTCCTGCAAGATCGCGAAGCAGGAGCTCGTCTCCCGCTGGGCGCTGAGCTGCTTGGCCGCCCGGAGCAGGGCGTCGATGGCCTCGCCCAGGCGCCCGGCGGCGGCGAGGTGGTGCCCGAGCCACTCGATACGACGGGGGCTCTCTTGGTTCTCGGCCAGCGCCTCGGCGATCGCGGCGTGGCGGGCCTGCGCCGGATCCTCCGCCCGGAGCAGCAGGGCGTCCCGCGCGGAGAAGTGGGCGAAGACGAGGCCGCCGGGCACGGCGCGGGCGAGGCGCGCCTCGATGAGCGCGTCGGCGAGGGGCGTGGCCAGGGCGCGGGGGTCCCCGGTGAGCGCCCGCAGCGCGCGCTGCCAGTCGTCGAGCTCCAGGTGCATACCGACGGTGGCGCCTAAGGCGACGCCGCGCCGGGCGTTGAGGTCGAGGCCCTCCCAGAGCCGGGCGGCCCGGGCGTCCCAGAGCGTGTCTTGGGGGGCGCTCGGCGCGTCGGCCCGCAGCGCCCAGCCTTGGGGCGAGGGGATGAGGGCGTCGGCCTGGAGCCACGACTCGATGAGCTGGGTCATCAGCCGCGGGCTGCCTTGGCTCTGCCGGGCGGCGAGCTGGGCGGCGCTGGGGTCGAGGTTGAGCAAGGACTGGGCCAAGGCGCCGCTCAGCTCCGGGGGGAGCGGGTCGATGCGCAGGCTGAGGCTGTCGGGCCGGGTGAGCAGGGCCTCCAGGGGCGCCTGGGCTTCAGGGCGCAGCTCCAGGGCCTCGTCCGGGGTCACGAGCACAAAGAGCAAGGGCGCGCTGGCGCTGGGCTCCCGGGCGACGAGGTCGCCGAGGAGCGTGAGCAGGCTCGGGTCGTAGGGGGCGTCCTCGACGATGACCAGGGCCACCCGCTCGCCGCCCAGGGCCGCGAGCGTGGCGCGGGTGGGGCCCCCGGAGATCGCCGCGGGGCCTTGGCCCGAGGGCAAGATCGCCTCGATGATGGCCTCCAGGGTGGCCTCGGGCAGCTCCGGCAGGCGGCGGCGGATCGTGACGCTGAGCGCGGCCCCGGCGACGTGGGGCAGGCGCAGGGCGCGGCGCAGGGCCGAGGGCAGGCCGTCCGACGGGGAGCGCTCAGGGGTGGCCGTGACGGAGATCACCTCGGCGGCGCCGACCTCGTGGGCGCGCTCGGCGAAGGCCCGGGCGACGGCGCTGAGCCCGGCCCCGGC
>JAKLKD010000386.1 GCA_023150845.1 Myxococcota bacterium
CCGCCCAAGCCCGTGACGCCGTCGGGGCCGCCGTGCCCCGGGCGCCCGAGCCCGCCGCGCCGGTCATCGTCGCCGCCCCGGCCGCCGCCGCCGCGCCTCGGGACGAGGACACGGAGACCCGCCCGGCGCCGGAGGCCATCGCGATCATCGGCCTCGGCTGCGTGTTCCCCGACGCCCCGGACGTGGCGACCTTCTGGGACAACATCCGCAGCGGGCGCTCCAGCATCCGTGAGGTGCCCCCGGGCCGCTGGGAGCCCGCGCTCTACTTCGACGCCGACAAGTCCGCCGTCGATAAGACCTACACGAAGATCGGCGCCTGGGTCGAGGCCCTACGTTTTGACCCCCGGGCCTTCCGCATCCCGCCGAAGGTCGCTGAGGTGCTCGACGACGTGCAGAAGATGGCCTTGGTGGCCGTGGCCCAGGCCTTCGCCGACGCGGGCATCTCGCCGGAGAGCAAGCTCGACCGCTCCCGGGTCGCGGTGATCCTCGGCAACTCCATGGGCGGCTCCACCCGGGACGAGTACGCCATGCGCGTCTACTTCCCGCGCATCGCCCAGGCCCTGTTCGCCTCGCCGGAGCTCGCGGGCCTCGACGCCGCCCAGCGCGACGGCCTGACCCGCAGCTTCTCCGAGCGCCTCAAGGCCGGCCTCAAGCCGATCACTGAAGACTCCATGCCCGGGGAGCTCTCAAACGTCATCGCCGGGCGCGTCGCCAACGCCTTTGACCTCGGCGGCCCCAACTTCGTCACCGACGCCGCCTGCGCGTCGAGCGTCGCCGCGATCCAGGCCGCGGTGAAGGGCTTACGCGACGGCGACTTCGACGTGGCCGTGACCGGCGGCGCCGACCGAACCAACGACGCCCCGACCTTCGTGAAGTTCTCCAAGATCGGCGCGCTCTCCCCTGACCACAGCGCGCCCTTTGACGCCAGCGCGAACGGCTTCGTCATGGGCGAAGGCGCCGGGGCGGTGGTGCTCAAGCGCCTCAGCGACGCCGAGCGTGACGGCGACCGCATCTACGCCGTGATCTTGGGCGTCGGCGCCTCCTCGGACGGCAAAGGCAAAGGCATCACCGCGCCGAACATCGAGGGCCAGCGCCGGGCGCTGCGCCGGGGCTGGGCTGAGGCGGGCGTCGACCCCGTCGAGGCCGACCTCATCGAGTGCCACGGCACCTCCACCACCGTCGGCGACAAGGTCGAGGTGGAGGCGCTCTCCGAGATCATCGGCGGCGGGCGCCGCGGGGCCCGGGGGCCGGTGCGTATCGGCTCGGTGAAGTCCCAGATCGGCCACCTCAAGTCTGCGGCCGGGGCGGCCTCGCTCATCAAGACGACCTTGGCGCTCCACCACAAGATCTTGCCGCCGAGCGTCGGCTACCGCACGCCCCGGGCGGACCTCCCCCTCGACGTGGTGCCGCTCCAGGTGCAGACCCTCGCCGAGCCCTGGACGATCGCCGCCGATCGCCGCCGCCGCGCGGGCATCAGCGCCTTCGGCTTCGGCGGGACCAACTTCCACGCCGTGCTGGAGGAGTACGTCCCCGGCCAGGCCCCGTCGGTCCGCGCCGGTCGTCGTGTGGTGGCGCGCCCCGCGCCCGCCCAGGTCGAGGCCCCGGTGGCCGCCGCCAGCATCGAGGCGCCCAAGGCTGAGGCCCCCGTCGAGCGCAGCCTCCCCGACGGGGTCTGGGCCACCTCGGCGAAGAACCAGGACGAGCTGGTCCGCCGCATCGACGCGATGATCGAGGGCCAGCCTGTGCCCTGGTCGGCCTCGCGGCCCCTGCGCCTCGCCGCCGCCGCCGACACCGCCGAGGAGCGGATCGACCAGCTCAACCGCGTGAAGCAGTCCATCCTCAAGGGCCAGTCGCCGGAGCTCCTCCGGATGCGCGGCGTGGCCCTGGAGGACGAGCCATGCAACGGCAAGCTCGCCTTCTTGTTCACCGGCCAAGGCAGCCAGTACCTCGGCATGGGCCTCGACCTCGCCGCGGTATACCCCATCGTCGAGCAGACCTTCGCTGAGGCCGACGAGGTGATGCGCGGTGAGCTGGGCCGCCCCCTGCGCGACTTCTTGGCCGGGAAGGTCCACGGCAGCGAGGAGGCCTCTGAGGAGGCCCTGCGCAACACCGAGATCTCCCAGCCCGCAACCCTCACCATCGACGTGGCGATCATGCGCCTGTTGATGGCCTATGGGGTCATGCCCGATATGGTCGCCGGGCACTCCTTGGGGGAGTACGGCGCCTTGGTGGCCGCGGGCGTGATGGAGTTTGACGCCGCCCTGCGCTCGGTCTCCGCCCGTGGCCGTGAGATGGCCGGGGTGAAGCTCGCCGATCCCGGCAAGATGGCGTCCATCGCCGCCCCGGGTGACCGGGTTCAAGAGGTGCTCTCGGAGATCCCCGGCTACGTCGTCGCCGCGAACAAGAACGCGCCGAACCAGACGGTCATCGCCGGGGCCACCGACGCCGTCGAGGCCGCCTGCGAGGCCTTCCGCAGCCGCGGCGTGACCGTCTTCCCTCTGCCGGTGAGCCACGCCTTCCACTCGGCCATCGTCGCTCCGGCGAGTGAGCCCCTGCGCCGCGTGCTGGAGCGGGAGGGCGTACACAGCCCCCGCCGCCCGATCACCTCCAACGTCACGTCCAACTGGTACCCCACGGACCCCAAAGAGATCACCGAGCTGCTCGCCCGGCAGGTGGCCTCCCCGGTGGAGTGGGTGTCCCAGCTTGAGCGTATGTATGACGAGGGCGTCCGGATCTTCGTGGAGTGCGGCCCCAAGCGCGCGCTCACCGGGTTCTGCGCCGCGGTGTTTAAGCGCCGGCCCCACCGCGCCTTGTACACGAACCACCCCAAGCTCGGCGGCGTGCGGGCCTTCCGCGACGCCTTGGCCGGGCTCTTGGCCTTGGGCTTCCCCGTTCGCCGCCGCCCGGCGGACGTCGTGCCCGACATCTTCGCCGAGCCCGGCCCGCGCCTGGCGACGACGGCGAAGCTCGCCGAGGGCGGCCAGCCCTTCACGGCGAACCCCTGGGTGGTCGAGGAGGTCCAGCGCGCCATCGGCGAGGCCATGGGCATGCCCGCGAGCGCCATCGACCCCGACCTGGAGCTGGAGGCCGACCTCGGCCTCGACACGGTGCGCCAGGCCGAGCTCGTCGGGCGCATCCGCGAGCGCTTCTCTTTGCCGCGTGAGGCCGACTTCCGCCTCGCCGACACCAAGAGCGTGCGCCAGGTCATTGAGTACTTCGCGAACCGTATGGGCAAGATGCAGCCCCGGCCCGCGCCCAGCGAGGCGCCCGCGCCCAAGGCGACGGTCGGGCTCTCCAGCGGGGCGTCACTCAGCGAAGAGTCACTGCGCGCCTTCGCAGAGGGGCTCGCCCGGGCGGGCATGTCGGGCACCGACGCCGCGAGCTTCGGCCAGGCCGTGCTCCCGGCGGTGAAGGCGCTCTTGGAGGCGAGCTGGGCGGCCTTCGGGGCCCGGCCCGCGCCCGCCGCGCCCGCCGCCCCGGTCGCCG
>JAKLKD010000035.1 GCA_023150845.1 Myxococcota bacterium
CGACCCTCGACCCGGCCTGCGGCGCCGGGGCGCTGCTCCTCGCCCAGGCCGAGCGTGGGGGCGGCCCGGTCCGCGGCGAGGACGTACACGCCGCGGCATTGGCCGTCGCCGCGGTCGCCGTGCCCCAGGCCCAGCTCCGCCTGCGGGACGGCCTCGCCGCCAGCGCCGATGACGACACCGAGCCCCCGGCGACCCTGCTCGTCAACCCGCCCTTTGTGCGCGCCGAGGTCCAAGACAAGGCCAGCCGCGCCGCCTTGGCCCGGCGCCTGCCCTGGCTCGTCGGGCGCTGGGACCTCTCGGTGCCGTTCTTGATCTTGGCCTTGGCGCGCCTCGCCCCGGGCGGGCTCGCGGCGATGGTGCTGCCGTCCCCGGCGCTCACCCAGCCCTACGGCCTGCCCTTTCGGGAGCGGCTGCTCCGGGAGCACGGGCTCTTGGAGCTCGGCGAGCTGGAGGTCTTCACCGGCGCCGGGGCGAAGGTCGCCCTGGGGCTGGCCCGGGCCTTCGCCCCCCACGACGGGCCGTGCTGGCCCGAGGGGCCGAGCGCCGCGGCGCTCCTGGGCCTGCGGGGCGCGCCGATCCACCCGCGCATCCGCGCCGGGGACCCAGAGCTCTCGACCCGGGCGCGGCGCGGCGGTGAGCTGCTCGGGGCGCGGTTTGAGATCGACACCGGGGTCGTGGCGCACGGGCCCGGCGGGGGAAAGGCCCAGCTCCTCAGCGACACGCCGGGGCCCGACCGGGTGCCTTACGTCGACGCCGTGGACCTCAACGCGGGCAGGGTTCGGTACTTGCGGTACGCGCCGGAGCGTATGCACCGGGCCAAGCGCCCGGCGCTCTTTGAGGGGCCGAAGCTGCTCATCCAGCGCATCACCCCGCCGGGGCAGCTGCTCGTCACCCTGGACGAGGGCGACACCTTCGCCGGGCACACCCTCAACGTGGTCCGGGCGCGCCCGGGGGCCTTCGAGGGCCTTGAGGCGGCGCGGCGCGCCTTGGCGCGGGTGGCGGCGCTCCTGAGACACCCGGTCACTCTCGGGCTCTTGCGGCTGGAGCGGGGGGACCGCCTGGATCTCTACCCCCATGACCTCGCGGCGATCCCCCTGCCGACGGGCTGGCTTGGCGCCCCTGACGGCGTCGAGCTGGGCGACGCCTACGGCTTCAGCGCCGCCGAGGTGGCCCGGCTCATCGCCTTAGGTCGCCCCTGACGGTGAACCCGGCCGAGCTTGGGGCTACATTGTTGAGCCAGCGAACCCAGTGAGGTCGGTATGCGGTCCTTTGTCCTCGTCGTCCCCGCGCTCCTCGCGTTCACCGGCTGCGGCCTCCTCGACCGGGGGAACCTCAAGGGCCGTGGCGCCTGCGAGCACAACTTCGTCTCGTGGTGGGGCGACCTCAGCACCTACGTCGACCAGGGCGACGCTGAGGGCAGCGAGTGGGTCTTTGAGGTGGACCCGCCCGAGCAGTGGATCGTCTCGGCGAAGGGCCGCTACGACGAGTCCACCGGGGACTTCAGCTTCTCCCGCAAGTACCTGCCCCGGCACAGCCTCGCCGAGTACCGCGCCGAGGGCTACGGCACGGTGTATGAGGACGGCGACCTCGACGTGCTCCTCACCGTCAACGCCACCGACGTGCTGGGCGCAGAGGGGAGCTGGACCGAGCGCCACGAGCGCGCGGGCTGCGCGGGCTCGGTGACGACGACTTATGAGGGCTCCGATCCGGTGGAGATGCGCTACGACATCGTCAGCGACAATCGAATTGAGGGCCTCATCGAGATCGACCCTGGCGGCGGCTACTACGAGCAGCGCCTCGCCTTCCTCTCCGGCGGCGCCCAGACCCGGTCCACGGAGTACGACATCATCTCCGAGCTCTACAACGACAGCATCGAGCAGGACGCCAGCGGCACCTGGGACGGCGAGTTTTACCAGTCCGGCGACGGCGTGGAGTCCGAGGGCACCTTCGGCGGCGACATCAGCGGGGCCTCCTGGGCGAAGTACGAGCAGCGTGAGGACGGCGAGGTCGTCGTGATCGTCGATCAGCAGCTCAACTACGACGGCTCCGGCCAGCAGATCGTCAACTACCCGGACCAGAACCTCACCTGCACCTTCACGTTTGAGGCCGGCGGCGAGAACTGCCAGTACGAGTGTGACCGCGGCCAGTCCGGCGAATGCTGATCGTCGCCCCTGCGCGCGGCGTCGGGGTCGGGTTATGCGGAGGCCCCCGGGTCGTTTGGCCCGACGAGAGGACGTATGAACTCCATGACCGGCTTCGGCCGCGGTGAGGCGAGCGGCGGCGGGGTGACGGTGACGGTCGAGCTGAAGTCGGTGAACAACCGCTTCCGCGACCTCCAGCTCCGCTGCCCCCGCGAGTACGCGGCGATGGAGCCCCGCATCACGAACATCCTCAAGGCGCGGTTCTCTCGCGGCCGCATCGACGTCACCATGCGCCGGGTCTGCCGTGAGGGCCGCCACGGGATCATGGCCGACGTGGGCCTCGCCCGGGCGTACCACCGCACCCTGATGGACCTCGCCGAGCAGCTCCCGAACGTCGACGCCCGCATCCCCGTGTCGTACATCGCCGGGCTCCCCGGCGTGCTGACGAGCGTCGAGGAGGAGGTAGACGTCACCAGCGAGTGGTCCGTCGTCGAGGCCGCGCTGAACGCCGCCATGGACCACCTCGCCGACATGCGCCAGCGTGAGGGGGAGGCGCTGTGCCGGGCCTTCCGTGAGCAGCTCGACGAGCTCGACGACCTCAACCAGCGCGTCGAGGCCGAGAGCGGCGAGGTCGCCTCCCGGATGCGCCTGCGGCTCATGGACCGCCTCAACAAGCTCGTCTCCGACCGCGTCGACCCCGACCGCCTCGCACAGGAGGCGGCGATCCTCGCCGACAAGGCCGACGTCGCCGAGGAGCTCACCCGCCTCGCGTCCCACTTCGCGCAGTTCCGCCGTGCGCTCGATCTCGACGAGCCCGTGGGCCGTAAGCTCGACTTCTTGGCCCAAGAGATGAACCGCGAGATCAACACCATCGGCTCTAAGGCCGCGGAGCACGCCGTCTCCAACCTCGTCGTCGAGATGAAGACTGCGCTGGAGCGTATCCGCGAGCAGGTGGCGAACGTCGAATGAGCCTCACCTTACGCACCTGGCGGCGCCCGGATCAGGGCGCGCTGTTTGTTGTCACCGGCGCCTCGGGCACGGGCAAGACCACCCTCGTCCGCGCCGCCCTCGCCGCGGTGCCCGGCATCGCCTGGTCGGTCTCGGCGACCACCCGCGCCCCTCGGGTCGGCGAGGTTGACGGCGTGGACTACCACTTCGTGAGCCACGATCGCTTCGACGGCCTCGTCGCCGCCGGGGAGCTCTTGGAGTGGGCGGAGGTCTACGGCAACCGCTACGGAACGCTGCGCGCTCCGGTCGAGTCGGCGCTGGGGGCCGGTCAGTCGATCCTCCTGGAGATCGACCTCCTCGGCGCCCGGCAGGTCATGAAGGCCATGCCAGACGCGGTGACCCTCTTTGTGCTGCCGGAGAGCCTGGCGGTCTTGGAGTCCCGCTTGCGGGGCCGCGCGACGGACAGCGAGGAGGTCATTCAGCGCCGCTTGCGCGAGGCGACGCAGCAGATCGACGGCTGCGGCGAGTTTCAGTACCTCGTCGTCAACGACGACCTCGACACGGCGCATGACTGCTTCCAGGCGGTTTTGGTCGCGGAGCTCCAGCGCCGCGCCCGCCGTGAAACCCTCGTGACAGCGATGAAGCGCCCTGCGCGGTGATAAACTAGGTGATCGGACCCTGAGGACCGCCACGCCTTGTATCGCTTGAACGATCTGCTCGACCAGATCTCCAAATACGCGGACAACGCCGACCTCGATCTCGTGATGCGCGCGTACTTCTACGCGGCGAAGGCGCACAAGGAGCAGGTCCGTAAGAGCGGAGAGGCGTACTTCACGCACCCGCTGGCCGTGGCCGCGATCCTCGCGGACATGCAGCTCGACGTGGACACCATCGCCACGGCCCTGCTGCACGACACCATCGAGGACACGATGGCGACCCGGGAGGAGCTCGCCGAGCTGTTCTCCCCGGTGATCGCGGAGCTGGTCGACGGCGTCACGAAGATCGGCAAGCTGCACTTCCGGTCCAAAGAGGAGGCCGCCGCCGAGAACTTCCGAAAGATGATGCTCGCGATGTCCAAAGACATCCGCGTCATCTTGGTGAAGCTCGCCGACCGCCTGCACAACATGCGCACCTTGGACTCCATGAAGCCCGAGAAGCGCCAGCGCATCGCCGAGGAGACCCTCGGCATCTACACGCCCCTGGCGGCGCGGCTCGGGCTCTCGGCGATTCGTTGTGAGCTGGAGGACCTCTGCTTCCAGAACCTCCACCCCGAGAAGTACGACGAGCTCCTCGCCAAGATGGAGGAGACGAAGGAGCAGCGGGACGCCTGGGTGCGCTCGGTCTCCCAAGAGCTCACCGACCGCCTCGCCGCCGCGGGCATCAAGGGGGAGGTGAGCGGGCGCTCGAAGCACCTCTACTCCGTCTACCGCAAGATGAGCGCGGACAAGCTGGAGTTTGAGCAGCTCTACGACATCCTCGCCTTCCGCATCATCGTCGACAGCCTCACGGACTGCTACGCGACCTTGGGCTACGTGCACTCCTTCTACCGGCCCCTGCACGAGCGCATCAAAGACTTCATCGCGATGCCGAAGTCCAACGGCTACCAGTCCCTCCACACCACGGTGTTCGGGCCGGGCAACAAACGGATGGAGATCCAGATCCGCACCCGGGACATGCACCGGGTCGCCGAGCAGGGCATCGCCGCCCACTGGCGCTACAAAGAGGGCCACCTCGCGATCCGCCCCGACGACCTCGCCCGGATGCTCCAGCTCCGCGAGCTCTTTGAGTCGGCGAAGGACGTCGATGACCCCGTGGAGTTCATGGAGGCGGTCAAGATCGACCTCTTCCGCAACGAGGTCTTCGTGTTCACCCCGGCGGGCGACGTGAAGTCTTTGCCCGTGGGCGCCACGGCGCTCGACTTCGCGTACTCCATTCACTCCGAGGTGGGTCACCACTGCGTCGGCGCCAAGGTCAACGGGCGCATGATGCCCCTGCGCTCCACCTTGAGCTCCGGCGACACCGTCGAGATCCTCACCTCAAAGGAGCAGCACCCGCGCCGGGACTGGCTGGAGTTCGTGAAGACCGGCCGGGCGATGGCCCGGATTCGACGCTACCTGCGCAATGAGGAGCGGGAGACCGGCGCGCGCCTGGGCCGGGAGATGCTGGAGAACGAGCTCAAGAAGTTCGGGAGCTCGATCAACGGCGTCGTGAAGAGCGGGGCCCTCAAGCGCCTGCTCAAGGCGAACAACATCCGCGAGCCCGACGAGCTCTTCCTGAACCTCGCCCAGGGCCACACGGTCCTGCGCGCCGTGGTGAAGGAGCTGCTCCCCGACCAGAAGATCGACGAGACGCCCGACGTCGAGCGCACCTTGGTCGGTCGGGTGCTCGACAAGCTCCGCGGCACCGAGCCCACCCCGGTGCTCATCGGCGGCGAGGAGGACGTGCTCGTCACCCGCGCCAACTGCTGCAACCCGCTCCCTGGGGATCCCGTCGCGGGCTACATCACCCGCGGCCGGGGCATCTCGATTCACCGCCGGAGCTGCCCCCAGCTCCTCGCCTTGGAGCCCGAGCGCCGGGTGCCCGTGGAGTGGAACGCCAAGGCGAAGGGCGCGTCCGTGGCGGCGGCCCTGCGCATCATCTGCGCCGACCGGCCGGGGCTCCTGGCGAACATCACCCAGGCCTGCTCCGACGCGGGCATCAACATCACCGGGGTCAACTCCCGGCGCCTGAACGACGAGAAGGCGGAGATCTCCCTGGAGGTCGGGGTGGGCAGCGTCACGGAGCTGCAGAACCTCATCCGCCGCCTGGAGCGAATCCGCGGCGTCATCACCGTGGACCGCGCCGGCGCCCAGAGCTGAGCCCGGGATGCTCCTCGCCATCGACGTCGGCAACACGAACACGACCTTCGGCCTGCTCGCCGGGGACACCCTGCGCGACCAGTGGCGGGTCACGACCCTCACGCGCACCACGGACGAGCTGGGCCTCGTCATCGTGCAGCTCCTCGGCCTGCGGGGTTACCGCGCTGAAGACGTGACCGGCGTCATCGTCTCTTGTGTGGTCCCCGACGCGCTCTACACCTTCGAGAAGGCGAGCCTGCGGTACCTCGGCCAGTCGCCCCTCGTCGTGGGCCGGGGCCTCCGCACCGGGCTCAAGCTGCGGGTGGACAACCCCCGCGAGGTCGGCAGCGACCGCATCGTCAACGCCGTCGCCGCCTTCACACGTTTCGGTGGGCCGGTCATCGTCGTCGATCTGGGCACCGCCACCACCTTCGACTGCGTGAACGCCCAGGGCGAGTTTGTGGGCGGCGTCATCGCGCCGGGCCTGCGCATCTCCGCCGAGGCCCTCGTCGCCCGCACGAGCAAGCTGCCCCGGGTCGAGGTCGCCCGGCCCCGGCAACACATCGGCGCCAACACCGTCGAGGCCATGCAGTCGGGCCTGTTCTACGGCTATCTCGGCCTCGTGGACCGCCTCGCCCGGGACTGCAAACGAGAGCTCGCCCCGCCGGACGGCCGCGGCGTGCGCTGCGTCGCCACGGGTGGCTTCTCCCACCTCGTCGCCCGAAGCTGCGACGAGATCGACGAGATCGACCCCGATCTGACCCTGCGCGGCCTCTCCCGGCTGTATCGGCTCAATCGCGGGGAGGACCGCGAGCGTCCCCCTGGTTGACCCGCGCGGATCGGTCTGTTTACACTGGCGGAACCTCACGTCCCTCTGCTGGAGCCCCACCGATGCCGAGCAGCACCTTCTCCTCCGACAAGATCCGGAACGTGGCCCTGTTGGGGCACGGCCTCTCAGGCAAGACCTCCCTCGCCGAGGCCATGCTCTTCTTGAGCGGCGCGACCAGCCGCCTCGGCGTGGCGGGCAGCTCCTCCTCGACCCTCGACTTTGAGCCCGAGGAGCACAAGCGCGGCGGCTCGATCAACTCGGCCTTCGCCTGGTTTGAGCACGAGGGCGTGAAGATCAACGTCATCGACACCCCCGGGGACGCGAACTTCGTCTACGACGCCTTCGCCGCCCTGCGCGGCGCCGACGCGGCGGTGATCGTCATCTCCGCGCCCGACGGCGTCGAGGTGCAGACCGAGCGCCTGTTTTACGCCGCCGGTGAGCTGGGGCTCCCCCGGGTGCTCGTCATCAACAAGATGGACCGCGAGCGCGCCGACGCCCGCGCCACCCTGGCGGAGATCGAGGAGGTCTTGGGCGTGAAGCCCGTGCCCTTGAACCTGCCCATCGGCGCCGAGGACAAGTTCACCGGGGTTGTGTCGCTCTTCCAGCGCAAGGGCCTCGTGTACGAGCGTGACGGCTCGGGCAAGTACATCAAGGGCGAGATCCCCGCGGCTTTGGCTGGGGACGCCCAGACGGCTGTTGACGCCTTGGTCGAGGTCGTCGCGGCCTCGGACGACGCGCTCCTGGAGAAGTACCTCGACACCTTCGAGCTCAGCGACGCCGAGGTGCGCCAAGGCTTCCACAACGCGCTCAAACAAGGCAAGGTGCTGCCGGTCATCTTCACCTCGGCCACCCGAAACATCGGCGTACACGCCCTGATGGACCTCCTGCAGTGGGCGGCGCCGAGCCCCCTGGAGCGCGCGGCCCCCGCCGCGATTGACTCCAACGGGGAGCCCGTGGAGTGGGTGGCGAGCCCCGACGGCGCCTTCGTCGCCCAGATCATCCGCACCCAGATCGACGAGCACGCGGGCAAAGCCTCGGTGCTCCGCCTGTTCTCGGGCCAGGTGCCCGCCGACGGCCAGGTCGTCAACGCCTCCAGCGGCGAGAGCGAGCGCCTCGGCAGCCTCTTCGCGATGCGTGGCCTGGGCCGTGACCCCGTCGAGCGCGGCGTGTTCGGCGACATCGTCGGCGTCGCGAAGCTCAAGGGCAGCCGCACCAACGACACCCTCGTCGCCCCCGGCGACCGCCTTCGCCTGGAGGGCGTGACCTACCCCGCGCCGATGATGGACTACACGCTCCAGCCCGTCGGCCGCGCCGACGAGGACAAGCTCAAGACGGCGGTGGAGCGCCTGATGGATGAGGATCCCAGCCTGCGCATCGGCTACGACGACCTCTCCAAGCGCCTCGTCCTGCGCGGCATGGGCCAGGCCCACCTCGACCTCTCCGTGGACAAGCTGCGGCGCAAGTTTAAGGTGGACGTGACGACGGACCTCCCCGCCGTGCCGTACCGCGAGACCATCCGCCGGAAGGTGACGGCCATCGAGGGCAAACACAAGAAGCAGACCGGCGGCGCCGGGCAGTTCGGCGTGTGTGTCATCGACGTCGAGCCCCTGCCGCGCGGCGCGGGCTTCGAGTTCGCCGACGAGATCTTCGGCGGGGCCATCCCCCGGCAGTACATCCCCTCCGTCGAGAAGGGCGTGCGCCGCCGCATGGAGGCGGGCCCCTTGGCCGGCTACCCCGTCGTGGACCTGCGCGTCGCCCTCAAGGACGGCAAGTACCACCCCGTCGACTCGAAGGACGTGGCCTTCCAGATGGCGGGCTCGAAGGGCCTGCAGGCGGCGATGCAGAAGGGCGGCGTGAAGCTCCTGGAGCCGATCTACAAGCTTGAGGTCATCGTGCCGTCGGACACCATGGGCGAGGTGATGGGCGACATCACCGGGCGCCGTGGGCGTGTGCTCGGCATCGACACCCGCGGCCGCAACACCGTGGTGCAGGCCGCCGTGCCGCTCGCGGAGATCCTGCGGTACGCGCCGACCCTGCGGTCAATGACGGGCGGGAAGGGCGTGTACACCGCCGGGTTCGAGGGCTACGAGGAGGTGCCGCCGAACCTCGTAGACAAGATCGTCGCTGACTCGCCGTTCCGCCGCGCCGCCGACGACGACGAGTAGGCCGACCACCGGGCGCAAGACGCGCCCCAGGAGCCTGTGTGTCCCAGCTCGCTCTGGACCGCCTGGGGATCCCCCCCGAGCACCACGAGAAGGTCTCCCCTGACGCGCCCCTGAACACCCGCCTCGCCGTCGCGAAGGGCCTCTTGCCCCTCGCGCCCGAGCTGCTGGTGAACATGGCCTTCGTGCTCATCGGCGACCCCGACCGAAAGGTGTCGCGGGCGGCGATGAAGACGCTCAAGACCATGCCCGAGGACAACCTCGTGCGCTGCGTGAGCCAGCAGTCGCACCCGCGGCTCCTCGACCTGCTGAGCGTGCAGCGGCCCGAGGACGAGGCCTTGATGGAGGCCGTCTACAAGGTCACCAACGCCGAGGACGGCACCTGCCTGCGCATCGCCGAGAGCGCCGAGGGTGAGCTCCTGGAGGCTGTGCTCCGAAACCAAGAGCGCCTGCTCATCACGCCGACCATCTACCTCGCGCTCCTCCGGAACCCCCGGGTGACCCCGGCGGACCGCGACCGCGTGGCGTCGTTCCTCAAGCTGCATCGATGTCTGCCCGCGGTGCCGCCGGAGCTCGGCGGGCCCAAGGCCGCGGCGGGGGTGTCCGCGGCGGCTGAAGAGGAGGAGCCCGAGCGGGAGCTGAGCGAGGCCGAGGCCGAGGCCATCGAGGCCGCCCTGATGGCGCCGCCGCCGAAGGACGCCCCGCCGCGCCCGCGGACGAAGCGCGCCCCGCCGCCGGTCATGGACGAGGCGACGGCCCTGCGCCTCGCGGTGGAGGCCGAGGTGGAGGCGGCCTTGGCGGGCCTGCCCTCGCCGATGTCGAACCCCGACGTCGCCGAGGCCCTCAAGCTCAGCCGCGAGCAGCGGCAGGCCTTGGGGGAGCTGGGCGGCGGCTTCGCCATGGACCTCGGCAAAGACGCCTGGGGTTTCCCGCTGGAGCTCATCAAGGAGAAGGACGACACCTCGGTCGAGGAGCAGCTCACCCTCGTCGAGCAGATCAAGGCGATGTCGCCGGGCAAAAAGATCAAGCTCGCGTACCTCGGGAACGCCGAGGCGAGAAAAATTCTCCTGCGCGACAGCAACAAGGTTGTCGTGATCGCCGTCGTCAAATCCAAGCGTATGTCCGACAATGAGCTGCTGGCGGCCGCGGGAAACCGCAACCTGCCCCGTGAGGTCTTCCGCGAGATCAGCATGGACAAGGAAGCCATCCGGAAGTACCCAATCAAGCTGGCCCTGGCCAACAACCCGCGCTGCCCGGTGAACATCTCCATCGGGCTGCTCAAAGACCTCACCAAGTCGGACCTCGCCAAGATCGCGAAGAACAAGAACGTCTCCTCCGTGCTCTCCGGCCTCGCGCTCAAGAAGATGAAGGAGTAGACGCCGCACCTCGGAGACCTATGCGCCCCTGGACCCTGCTCACCCCCCTCGTGCTGCTCGCGGCCTGCTCCGGCGCCGTTGAGCCCCAAGGTGAGGGTGACCCCAGCTCGACGTCGGCCGTCACGTCGGCTCCTCCTCCCGGGGAGCAGCTCGGCCACCGCACGGCCCCTGAGGTGCCGCCGCCCCTCGTCGCCGCGCCGAAGGAGGCCCGCCTGACCCTCACCGCGCCGACCGAAGGCGCCGTGGTGAAGAACCCCGTGGCGATCTCGTTCGCGACGGTCGGCCTCAACCTCGCCGCGGGCGGCCCGCCGAAGGCCGGTGAGGGGTACGCCGTGCTCCTGCCCGACGGCCAGCCCGTCCCAGAGGGCCAGCCCGTGCAGCGAAGCGAGCAGGTCATCCACCTCGACGACGGCGCCGCCGCTGCCTCGCTCACCTTAGGCCCCGGCGCGCACACCGTCACCGTGCAGCTTGTCGACGGCGCGGGCCGCTCCTACGGCCCCGCGCTGAGCGCCACGGTCTCGGTCACCGTGAACCCTGAGCTGGTGGACGAGCAGCGCTGAAGGTTTAGGGCCGGCCCGGCGTGGTGACCATCGCCAGCAGGATGGCGTCGCCGAGGTGGGAGCCCGTGGCCCCGCCGCCGCCCGGCGCCTTGAGGCCGGGCACGACGTTCACCGCCAAGGGGCCGCCGAAACGTACGGTGCGCAGGATGTCCTCGACGATCTCCTCCTCACCGAGTCCGGCCGCCGCGCCCATGGCGAAGCCCGTGGCCGAGACGGAGTAGCCCATCAAGAGCGGCCCGGAGTCGATGTCGCCCCCACGCTCGGCGTTCTTGGCGGGGTGCTCCCGCATGGCGTACAGTCCGAGCACGCTGCCCTCCAGCTCCCGGCGCCCAGCGTCAAACAGCGCCCGGGCCAGCGCCGGGTCGGCCTTCACCAAGAACCAGCTCGCCAAGAAGGTGCCCGAGCCGCGGGGGGTGTCCAGGGCCTTCCCGTTGGGGCGCATCGCCTGGATGAGCAGCCCCGTCTCGGGATCGATGGCGCGTTTGAAGGCCTTCAACCCGGCCTTAATCGCCGCGCTGTGGTCCTCACCCGTGACCTGGTCATGCAAGGCCAAGGCGCCGATGAGCGCGGCGTTGTCGACGGGGTAGATCTCGTTGGGGTAGGTCTCGATGAGCTTGCCCGTCTTGAGGCGGCGGGCGATGGCCTCCGCCCAGGCCTGCTCGGTCTTGGTGAGCGCGCTCTTGGGCTCGACGGCGCGGTGGGTCGCCAAGGCGAGGCCGCCGTAGCCCAACAGCGCGGCGCTGCCTCGGCTCGACTTGAGGCGGTCGTTCACCGACACACCTTTGTATTTTTTCTTGTCAAACGCGAGGCCCTCAGCGGAGAGCATCGCGTTGAGCGCCTGCTCCATCTTGGGCAGGCTCGCCTCACGCTCGCCGGGGTGAAGCAGGATGAGCTGGCCGAGGCCCACGGCGGTCATCATCTGTGTGCCGAACAGCCACTCGGCGTCAAACAGCGCCACGCCGGTGCCGTAATCTTCGGCGTCGAGCCCGGCGTCCGCCCAGCCCCGGGCGCCCTCGGCGAGCTCCGCCGTGAACGGCGGCGGCGGCGGCGGGCCCTCTTCAGCGTGGCTGCAGCCAAACATCAGGAGAACAAAGACGGAGCGCAGGATGGAGTGTTTCATGCGCTCAGAGTACCTTCAGCGCCGCCCCTCTCGTGAGGCGGCGCTGAGGCGAAGCGCAGGGGAGATTGTGCAGCGTCTGTGCAGACGCCGTGCGCTCCCCGTGGGCCCCTCTACGGCAGCACGGGCTGCTCCAGGCTCTTCCCGCAGTCCAAGGCGCCCAAGAAGGCGACGACGGCGTCGAGCTCGGCGTCGGTGAGGCCCCGGTCCACCATCAAGGGGCTCAGGTTCTTGTTGGGCAGCCCGCCCGCGGCCATCAGGCGCACCGCGCCCTTCAGGTTGGCGACGGAGCCGTCGTGGAAGTAGGGCGCGCTCTTGCTGACGTTCCGCAGGCTGGGGATCTTAAACGCCGCCCAGTCGCTCTCGGCCTTCGTGACGCTCATGCGGCCGACGTCGACGTTCTCCGGCGTGGCGCTCTGGGTGCCGACGCCGACGTTGAAGTACACGCCGGGGCCGCCGTAAGCGATGGAGAAGTGTGGCGGGGCGTGGCAGCTCGCGCAGGCCGCCTTGCCCATGAACAGCTCCAGACCGGCGCGCTGGGCGTCGTTGAGCGCCATGGCGTCGCCCTTCGCGTAGCGGTCAAAGGCCGTGTCGTCACAGACCAGGGTGCGCTCATACGCAGAGAGCGCCTTCACGATGGTCGTCGGCGTCACGCCTTCGCCGGGGAAGACCTCCTTGAACTGGGCGGCGTAGCCCGGCACGGCGGCGATCTCGGCGGCTTTGGCGGCGAGGTTGTCCTTGCCGACGCCCATGTTGCCGCCCGCCCAGGCGGCGGTGGCCTGGGCCTCCAGGGTGTCGGAGCGGCCGTCCCAGTAGTACGCGCCGAGGAAGCCGACGTTCCAGATGACCGGGCTGTGCCGGGTGAGCACCTTGCCCCCGGCGCCGACGGCGATGGGGTCGTGGCCGCCGTTGCCGTCCTCGTTCATGTGGCAGGAGTAACAAGACCGCGAGCCGTCCTTCGAGAGCCGCGTGTCGAAGAAGAGCTGGTGCCCGAGCTTCACCTTGGCGTCGGTCTGCGGGTTGTCGGCGGGGATGACCATGGCGCCGAGGTCGTAGGGGTAGCTCGGCGCCACGGCGGCGGGGGCCGGGGTGGCGACCATCGGCTCCGGCGGCGCCGTCGGCGTCTCCGCGCAGGCGATGAAGGAGGCGAGAGAGAACGAGAGGAGGTGCGTCCGCGCCGACATGTGTGCTCCGTGTCGAGGGTCGTGGACCTCTAGCGTAACCCGCGGCGCCGTCTGCGGCCCCGGGTTAGAGCGCCGTGATGCGCCCCAACAAACAAGCCGTCGTCGCCGCCTTGCGCGACGCCCTGAACGCCGAGCTGCACGCCGTGGAGTCCGTCGCGGCCATGGCCCGTGACGAGGCCTCTTCAGCGGAGACCCGCTCCGAAGGCAAGTACGACACCCGCGCCACCGAGGCGAGCTACCTCGCCCGCGGCCAGGCCTGGCGTGTGGCCGAGCTACGACAGCTCGCCGCGTGGTACCAGCTCTTTGACCCGAGCCAGCCCTTAGAGCCGCCCACGGCCCAGGTCGGCGCCTTGGTCGAGGTGGACGGCCCCCGCCGTGAGCTGCTCTTCATCGCCCCCGTCGGCGGCGGGCGAATCGAGCTCGACGGCGTCTCGGTGCGGGTGATCAGCCCCTCGTCACCGATGGGCGAGGGGCTCTTGGAGCTGGAGGCCGGGGACGACTTTGAGGTCGAGGGGGCCACGGGCCCGATTCAGTACAGCCTCGTGTGGCTGGCCTGATCGGGGCCGCGTCGCCTTAGTAGGCCCGGGCGAAGATCGCCATGTGGGTCGCCGGGCGGCCCGAGGCGAAGCAGGTCTTGCCCTTGGCCTCGTCTTGGCCCTCGATGGGGTAGCAGCGGATCGTCGCCCGGGTCTCCTCCTTGATGCGGGCCTCCCAGTCGGCGTCGTCGTGCCAGGGCACCAAGAACAGCCCACCGGCCTCGACGCGCTCCTTGAGCTCGTCGTAGCTGGAGATCCGGTGGGTGGACTCCGCACGACGGGTCACGGCGCGCTCGTAGAGCTCGGCCTGGATGTCGTTGAGCTTCTGCTGCACGGCGTCGAGCAGCCCGTCGAAGGGGATGCCGAACTTTTTCCCGCCGGTGCGTGAGGCCGCGAAGACGGCGTTGTTGGCGACGTCCCGGGGGCCGATCTCCAGGCGCAAGGGCACGCCCTTCCGCTCCCACTCGAAGTACTTGGCGCCGGGCTTCACGCCGTCGCGCTCGTCGAGGACCACCCGCACCGCGGGGTGCAGGGCGTCCTTGACCTTACGGGCGAAGGCCAAGGTGGACTCCTTCTCGGCGTCGCTCTTCCAGATGGGCGTGATGACGACCTGAATCGGCGCGACGGTGGGGGGCAGCACGAGGCCCGTGTCGTCGCTGTGGGTCATGATCACCGCGCCGACGAGGCGGGTGGACACGCCCCAAGACGTCGCCCAGACGTGGCTGCGGCTGCCGTCGGCGTCCTGGAAGGTGACGTCGAAGGCCTTGGCGAAGTTCTGGCCCAAGAAGTGGCTCGTGCCGGCCTGGAGCGCCCAGCCGTTCTGCATGAGCGCCTCGATGGTGTAGGTGTCCACCGCGCCCGCGAAGCGCTCCGAGGCCGACTTGACGCCGGGGATGACCGGGATGGCCAAGAAGTCACGGGCGAAGTCGCTGTAGACGCCGAGCATCCGGCGGGCCTCCTCGACGGCCTCGTCCCGGCTGGCGTGGGCGGTGTGGCCCTCTTGCCAGAGGAACTCGGCGGTGCGCAGGAAGGGGCGGGTCTTCATCTCCCAGCGGACGACGTTCGCCCACTGGTTGATGAGGATGGGCAGGTCACGCCAGGACTGAATCCACTGGCCGTACATGTGCCAGATGATCGTCTCCGACGTGGGCCGGACGACGAGGGGCTCCTCCAGCTTGGAGGCGGGATCGGGCTCGACGCCGCCGCCGACCGCCGCGCGCAGCCGGTGGTGGGTGACGACCGCGCACTCCTTGGCGAAGCCCTCGACGTGCTCAGCCTCTTTGCTGAGGAAGCTCACGGGGATGAACAAGGGGAAGTAGGCGTTGACGTGCCCCGTCTCCTTGAAGCGCCGGTCCAGATCCGTGCGCATGCCGTCCCAGATCGCGTAGCCATGAGGCCGCAGCACCATGCTGCCCTTGACCGGCGAGTAGTCGGCGAGCTGCGCAGAGCTGATGACGTCGAGGTACCACTGGGAGTAGTCTTTGGCGCGAGGGGTGATGGCGGCGTCCATGAGTCTTCCGTTCAGAAGGGGAGGCCGCCTTAACCCGCCGCGCGGATTGGGAACAGCCCCTCTCAGGGCAAGACCACCGCGCGGGTGCTCGACGTCACGCGGCCAGCGTCGTCGTAGGTCCAGCTCCGGCTGAGGCCCCAGGAGCCCTCGGCGGCGGTGACCCGACCGGCGGCGTCGCGGCTGTACAGCAGGAGGCCACCCTCGGGGGTCTCCGCGGCGCTCAGCAGGCCGTCGTCGCCGTAGGTCCACAGGAGCTCGTTGCCCTCGGCATCCCCCGCGGCGACCATTCGGCCCAAGGAGTCGTACTCGAAGGTGCCGATGACGGAGGAGCCTTGGGAGATCGTGCTGTAGAGCAGCGGGTGGTCGGCGTCGTAGCTGTAGCTGAGGCTCACGCCCTCGGCGCTCGTGACCGTGCTCAGGCGCCCGGCGCTGTCGTAGCTGTAGGTGCGGCTGCCGCCCAAGAGGTCGGTCATGGTCTTGAGCTGGCCGTCGCTCGTGTAGCTGAGCGTCATGCTCAGGGTGCCCTTGCTCCAGGTGCTGAGCTGACCGTCCGCCGTCCAGGTCATCGTCTGTATGGCGCTGCCGACGCTCAGGCCGCCGAGGCTGCCGTCGCTCGCGACGGTGAGGGTGGCGCGGTAGATCGTCGAGATGTTGCCCTCGGTGTCCCGAGCGAGGTAAAACGCCTCGCCGTCGGGCCGGGAGTAGGCGTAGAGCGAGGGCAGCTCGCCGATCCAGGTCCAGTACAAGGTCGTCTCGCCGCCCTCGGCGTCGGTGAGGATCCAGGGCAGGTCGTAGTCGTTGTACTCGACGGTCTGGGCGTTGCCCAAGGCGTCGGTCAGCTCGGTGAGCAGGCCCACGTCGTCCCAGGTCATCGCCCACTCGCCGCCTTCGCCGTCGATGAGGGAGGTGAGACGCCCGGACTCGTCGAAGGTGACCAAGGAGCCGACGCCGGTCTCGTCGAGGGTCAAGAGCGTGCCGTCGAGGAGCGACGGGGCGAGCTCGGTCTCCCGACCGAAGCTCGTCTCGCTCATGAGGCGGCCGTAGCTGTCGTACTCCGCGGCCCAGAGCTCGTCGCCGTCCGGCGAGACCAGGCTGTCGTAGAGCCCAGCGCTGTCATATCCGATCCGCCAGATCTGCCCGCCGAGGTCGGTGACCCGATTGAGGCGGTCGTCTGTGTTGAGTCCGTAGGCGACCGTCCAGCCCTGGTCCGTGCTCGCGCCCTTGAGGCGACCGGAGCTGTCCCAGGTGAGGGTGATGCTGTGGCCGCCGCTGTGCTCGATGAGGTCGAGCTCGTCGCCGGTCCAGGTGTAGGTCAAGGAGTTCCCGGCGCGGTCAAGCACAGACAGCACCCGGCCATCGGCGTCAAGCTCGACGGTGCGCTGGCCGGGCTGGCTCCAGGTGTAGACGCCCGAGCTGTCGAGGCTGATCTGGTCCTGCTGGCCCTCCAGGGTGAAATAGGCGGTCGCGCCGTCCCAGCCGGTGTACTCAAAGCGGAGCTCGGCGCCGGTGAGGTGGTCCATAACATCCAGCACAAACGGGATGTCGAAGCTGCCGGGCTTGGTCAACATCTCCGAGGGCGTGGCGGAGTAGGGCACGAAGGACCAGCCCTCGCCGAGGCCCATGTCGCGACCAGCCTGGGCGGCGACGGAGGAGTAGCTGCGGCGCAGCTCCAGGGGCAGCTCACCCACAGACGGGGCGCGGAGATCGACGACGGTCTGACGCGCGCCGCCGGGCATCGGCACCCGAGACAGAGGAAGCGCGACGGCCACGCCGGAGTCGCCGTCGGGGTACTCCACGAGCCAGGAGCTGTCCTCATCGCTGGGGCGGTCGCCGAGCACGGCGTCCCAGTCGGCGGCGACGGAGCCCGTTGAGTCGGGGTAGTAGCCGTGGCCGAAGGTGGTGAGGCTCGCGCCGCCCTTGTGGGTCTGGGTGAGGGGGGTGCCATTGTACACAAAGGTCGAGGTGACCTCACCCTCCAAGGTCCACCAGGGCGTGTCGTAGACCTCCTCCTCGACGCTGTTGATCTGGGCCCAGTCAAGCGTGCGGTAGAGCTCGCTCTCGTAGAGCCAGTACGCCACGGCGACAAACTTCGAGGCCGTGCGGAGGTCCTCCCAGGACTCGACGTGCTCGGCGATGCCGTCGTAGTTGTCCGTCAACATCGTCGTCCAGTAGTCGTAGGCCGGCCAGCGCTGGAGCGCGTCGGTCTGGTCTTCGTACTGGATGTGCATCGTGGAGGTGGTGAACTCGAGCGCGTTCCGCGTGGAGTCTTCCGTGATGATCATCTGGTCGGGCTCGATCCAGAAGCGCACCCAGCCCGCCGGGGAGGTCCCGTTGTAGTAGTCCTCCTCGATGGCGACGCAGGACTCGTAGTCGGTGACGTAGTCCGAGAGCCAATCGTACTCAATCGACGTGTCGTTGGAGTCTACGCCGAGGTTGAGGCTCTTGAGCATACGGTCGGCCTCAAACGCCGCGAAGCCCGCCTCGGTGTACTCGATGCCGCCGAAGTAACCGACGCCGTGGTACACGTCATCGCTCGTGGGCGGCGTCGGCTCCGCTGGGGGGATGAGATCGTTCTCGATGGTGACGCCGGGCGCGACGAAGCCCCCGGTGTAGGCGCTGTCATAGAGCCACTGCAGCGCGGTGTAGAGCATGTCGCCGTCGATGCCCTCGACGGTCACGCCGCCGTCGCGACCGTGCAGCACGAGCTGGCCCGTCGCCGGGTCCACAGCGGCGCCGTCAATCTGTGTCAGATCGGCGAGCACCGTCGCCGTGGCGTTGATGTAGACGCCGCCGCGCTCGTCGTCCGCGGGGATACGCGGCGGGTACTCGCGGCGCTCGTTGAGGATCTTCCAGGCCTCGGGGTTCTCCTTCTTGAGGCGGTCCATGACCTCCTGGTGCTTCTCCAAGAAGTCCTTGGCGTCCTTGATCTTGGAGAGCTTGTCCAGCGCCTCGAGCTGCTTGATGATCTTCTCCGGCAGCCCAGCGAGCTTGTCCGGGCCCGGCAGCGACATGTCGATGGCCTTGATGATCGCGTCGACGGCGGCCTGCTGGTTGGGATCGGTCATGTTGCCTTTGATCGCCATGCCGACGGTCTCGAGGATGCCGCCGGGCATCTCGACCTTGGTGCCATCCGGCGCGGCGAGGCCCGCGATGACCTGCGCGAGGCCAAAGCCGATGCCCGACGCCGCGGTGATCGCGACGTAGGCGCCCAAGACCGCCGCGCCGACGCCCACGGCGGGGCCCATCGCCGCGAGGGCCGCCATGCTCGCGATGCCGCCCGCGAGGGTCATGAGGCCGCCGCCGAAGGTGCCCCAGTCGATGTCGCCGGTGGGATCGATGAAGTTGATGGGGTCGTTCTCGCAGTAGACGTAGCTGTTCCAGCTCTCGGGCTGGAGCGGGTCCGGCGTGGCGCTGTCGGGGGAGATGAAGCGGCCGATGCGGGGGTCGTAGTAGCGGTCACGCAGGTAGATGAGGCCCGTGACGGGGTCCGTCTCTTCGCCGGTGAAGCCCATCCACAAGAAGGGGTCGTCGAGGCTCGGCGTCTCTTCCGGGGCGCCGAAGGCGTCGAAACGGAGCGCCTGGGTGGTGGCGATCCCGGTGAGGCCGAGCACGCTGCCCGCGTGGTCGGTGAGGGTGGCGTAGCCCGTCGTGTCCACCTGCACAAAGGCGAGGCTGCCGCCCGCCCAGACGTAGCTCGCCGTCGAGACGCTCGACCCGTCGTCGATCTCCGCCTCGTGCAGGTGGGGCAAGAACATGCTGAGGTCGTGGTAGTACCGCGTCGTCACGCCGTCGTGGGTGCGGGTGAGACGGGTGCCGTTCCCGGCGTAGGTGTACTGTACGACGTTCACGCCGTCGTCCACCTCCAGGAGCCGCCCGAAGGCGTCCCAGGTGTAGGTGACGTCGGCCTCGGGGCTGAGGCGGCGCGTGAGACGCCCGGCCTCATCGTACTCAAACACCTCGTCCCCGGCCTGGAGGAGCCGGTCGTCGCTGTCCACGAGGTAGCTGGTCGTCTCGCCGTCGACGGTCATCGTGGCCCGGTTGCCCGAGTCGTCGTAGGTGTAGGCCACGGTGCCGCCAGCGCTGGACGTGACGGCGCTGAGGCGGCCGTTCCCGTCGTAGCTGTAGCTCAGCGTCGTCGTGCCCGACTTGTCGGTGAGCGTCCGTGTGCTGATGAGCCCGCGGCTCTTGTAGGTGTAGGCCAAGGACAGCGTCGCGGCGCTCTTCGCGTCGGTGTGCGCGATGCTCGCGGGTTTGCCGGTGACGCTGTCGTAGGTCCAGGTGGTCTTGGAGCGGGTCGTGCTGCGGGTCTTGATGCGACCGTCTTTGTCATAGGTCATCGTCACCGCGCCCGCGGCGGTGGACACGACACGGTCGGGCTGGAGCGACTTTGAGCTCGTGTAGCCGTAGGTCAAGGTGTCGCCGCTGGGCAAGGTCACGCCGCTCACACGCCCCGAGGCGTCCCAGCTGTAGTCCGTCACGGAGGCGTCGGGCCAGGTGATCTTGTCGAGGCCACCATCGACGGTCCAGGCGAGGCTCAGCGCCCCCTCCTCGTTCTCATAAGTCGTCGGCTGGCCGATTTCATCGTACTCAATGAGCACGGTCTCGCCGGTCGAGGCGCTCATCTCGGTGACGCGCCCCTCGCCGTCGCGGCTGAGGTTGAACTCGACGCCGACGGGGTCGGTCATCTCGGCGATGTCGCCGTTGGCGTCCCGCACGATGGAGGTGGTGACGTCCCCGGCGAAGGTCTCGGCGACGTGCAAGGTGAGGCTCACGGTCTGTGTGTCGAGGCCGCCCGTGGCCTCGGTGACGGTGACCGTGGCGGTGTAACTGCCCGCGGCGAGGCCCTCGGCGTCGGCGCCGATGAGCAGGGCCTCACCCCCAGCCCCGCTGAGGTCGGAGAGCGTCACCCAGGCCTCATCAGCCTCGGCCTCCCAAGCCAAAGAGCCCTCGCCGCCGTTTGTGACGAGGAGGTCTACGGTGGACTCGGTGGGGTAGCCCTCCAAGGCGACGATGACGCCGCTCGTGTCGGAGAGGCTGACGCTCGGGCCGTCGTTGCCCTCACAGTTCTGGTCTAGGCCGTCGCCGGGGAGCTCCACCGCGGCAGGGGAGATGTCCGCGTCGGCGTCGTCGCAGTCGTCGCCGCCATACACGTCGCTGTCAAAGCCGTCGGCGTCGGCGTCGTAGTCGCTCTCGTCGTCACAGTCGGCGTCGACGCCGTCGTAGTAGGTCTCCGTCGCCGCGGGGCTCACGCTGGCGGCCTTGTCGTCACAGTCGTCGCCGCCGTAGAGCTCGCTGTCGTAGCCGTCACCGTCGTAGTCGTAGTCGCTGCCGCCGTCACAGTCGGCGTCCACACCGTCGTAGACCGCGTCGATCATGCCGGGGTTCACCCGCGGCTTGTTGTCGTCACAGTCCGCGCCGCCCCAGAGCTCGCTGTCGTAGCCGTCCTCGTCAGCGTCGTAGTCGCTCTTGCCGTCACAGTTGGCGTCGAGGCCGTCGTAGTAGGACTCCGTGGCGTCGGGGCTCACGGCGGCGGTGCTGTCGTCGCAGTCGTCGCCGCCCGAGGCGAGGGTGGTGTGCCCGTCGCCGTCGGCGTCGTAGTCGCTCTTTCCGTCACAGTCGGCGTCGATGCCGTCGTAGTAGGTCTCCGTGGCGTCGGGGCTCACGGTGGCGCTGCTGTCGTCGCAGTCGTCGCCGCCCGAGGCGAGGGTGTCGTGCCCGTCACCGTCGGCGTCGTGGTCGCTCTTTCCGTCACAGTTGGCGTCGATGCCGTCGTAGTAGGTCTCGGCGGCGCCGGGGTAGGTGTCGGCCCGGCTGTCATCACAGTCGTCGCCGCCCGAGGCGAGGGTGTCAAACCCGTCGAGGTCGGCGTCGTGGTCGCTCTTTCCGTCACAGTTGGCGTCGATGCCGTCGTAGTAGGTCTCCGTCGCGCTGGGGCTCACGGCGGCGTCGGTGTCGTCACAGTCGAGGCCGCCGGTCGTGTCGCTGTCGAAGCCGTCGCCGTCCCCGTCGTTGTCTGAGCCGCCAGAGCAGTCGGCGTCGAGGCCGTCGTAGGGGAGGTCCGTCGCGCCGGGGCTGACGTCGGCGTTGGAGTCGTCGCAGTCGGTGTTGTCGAGCACGAAGCCCGAGGGCTGCTCGCAGGAGTCGGCGACGCTCGCCGGGTCACCATAGCCGTCGCCGTCGCGGTCGGCGTACCAGACCCGGGTGCCCGTGGCGCCCTCGCCGTCGATGGCGCCGTCACAGTTGTTGTCCAGGCCGTCACAGACCTCGACGCCGTCGGGGGAGATGGTCGCGTCGGCGTCGTCGCAGTCCGCGGCGTCGCTGACGTAGCCCTCGGGCTGCTCACAGGCCGCCAGGGTGACCGCCGCGTCGCCGTAGCCGTCCCCGTCGCTGTCTTGCTGCCAGGTCGCGGCGTCGACGGCCTCCTCGTCTACGGCGCCGTCGCAGTCCTGGTCTACCTCGTCGCAGCGCTCGGCAGCGCCGGGGAACACGCCGGACTGGGTGTCATCACACTCCTCACAGCCCGCGAAGCCGTCGGCGTCGTTGTCGATGTTGTCGGCGTAGCCGTCGCAGTTCTTGTCGGCGTCCTCGCAGGCCACGTCGGCGCCGGGAAAGGCCGTCGGGTCGGCGTCGTCGCAGTCACCCTCAGCCGTGGCCCAGCCCGCGCCGGGCGCCTCGCAGGTGATGAGGGGCTCGCCAGCGCCAAACCCGTCGCCGTCGCCGTCCGCCCAATAGGTGACGGAGAGGCCATCATCGACGGATCCGTCACAGTTGTTGTCAATCCCGTCGCAGAGCTCCTCGGCGGCGGGGTTGATGCTCGCGTCTTCGTCGTCGCAGTCCGAGCCTCCGGCGAGGTGGCTCAAGAAGCCGTCGTTGTCTTCGTCTTCAGCCGGGGCGCCCAGGGTGTCGGTGGCGCTGTCCTCGACGTCGTCGCTCTTCGGCGTCGTCGGCACGCAGGCGGCGAGGGCGAGCAGGATGGACGGGGCGAGCAGAGTGAAGCGCATCGTGGCCTCGATGGGGCAGGGGACAGGCCCATAATGTAGCGTGAAGGGGGCCGTTGAGGAGGTCTCTGTTCGGACGACGAGCGACCGGCGCCTCTGGGCTCTGGCCGGGCATCGTGGCCTAGAGCGGGTCTTGGGCGCCGAGGGGCGTCTCAGAAACTTTGATGGGGATCAGCGGCTTGTCTCGCCGAGCCTCCGCCGCAGGGCGGGGAGGAGCGCGAACGCGGGCAAGGCCAAGGCGAAGGTCAAGGCGAAGTAGGGCGTGTACCCGAGCCGCGCCGCGCCGTAGCCGCTCACCGCCCCCGCCAAGACCCGGGTCAACCCGGCCAAAGCCGTGAGCAAAGCGAAGCGTGTGGCGGTCTGCTCACCCTCACAGAGCCGCATCAAGAGGGTGAGGGTGGCGGCGGTGCCTAAGCCTTGGCCGAGGCTCTCGCCGACGCTCGCGGCCATGACGGCCTCGCGGCTGGGGTAAGCCGCCGCCGCCGCGTAGCCGAGGTTCGTCACGGCCTGCACGAGCCCCAGGCCCACGAGGCTCGGCCAGAGGCCGGCGCGGGTGCAGATCTCGCCGCCGACGAGGGCGCCGATCACGGTGAGCGCCGCGCCGAGGCTCGTCGAGAAGAGGCCGAGCTCAACGAGGGACATGCCGCTGTGCAGCCAGAAGGGCTTCACCATCGGCGAGAGCGCGGCGTCGCCGAGCTTGTAGAGCAGCACAAACGCCACCATGACCAGGCCGCCGGGGCGCGCCAGCCAGGCGAGGAGCGCGGCCCAGTAGTCCGTCGTCTCCGACGCCGGGCGCGGTCGCGCGGGCAAGGTGAAGGCGAAGCCCGCGAGGCCGAGGCAGAGCGCCGCCCCGAGGCCATAAATCACCGGGAAGCCGAGGGTAGGCGCCAGGGCGACACCGCCCCCGCCGACGAGGAGCACGGCCCCGCGCCAGGCCGCGACCCGCGCGCCGTTGAGCCGCCCCTGGAGCGCGGGCGGCGTGACGGCGGCGGCGTGGCCGTCTACGGCGACGTCTTGGGTGGCGCCTCCGAACGCCATGAGCAGGAGCGCGGCGGCGACGCCGGGGCCAATGGGGAGGCTCGGCAGCGCGACGCAGCAGAGGCCGACGAGGGCGAGCGCGGCGCAGATCCAGGATCCGGCGTTGCCGTAGCGGTCCACGGCGGGCGCCCAGAGGGGCTTGAGCGTCCAGGGGAGGCCGAGCAGGGTGGCGAGGCCCACCGTCTCCAACGACGCGCCCTCGGTGATGAGCCAAGCGGGGGCCAGCTCATGCACGACGCCATAGGGCAGGCCGCTCCCGACGTAGAGCACGACGAGGGGGCCCAAGGTCCGCGCGGCGGACGGCTCCGGGGCAGAGGGCGCGACGCTCATGGGGCCTTCGCTGGTCGAGGGGGACTCTGGGGAATACCCTCTCGGTGAAGGAAGGACCAATGGCCCGTGTGCTCCTCGGCGTGACCGGCTCCGTCGCCGCCATCCGCGCGCCCACCCTCGTCGCCGCGCTCACCGAGGCCGGGCATGAGGTGCGGGTCATTGCGACGGCCGCGGCGCTGCGTTTTTTTGACCCGGCGAGCCTCCCCGCCGGGGCGCTCGTCACCGACGCCGACGAGTGGCGCTTCGAGGGGAGCGAGGACGGGCGCTGGCGCCGGGAAGATCCTGTCCTGCACATCGAGCTGCGCGCCTGGGCGGAGCTGCTGCTCCTCGCGCCCCTTGACGCCAACACCCTCGCCAAGCTCGCGCTGGGCCTCTCCGACAACCTGCTCACCTGCGCGTTTAGGGCCTGGGAGCACCCGCGCCCTGTCGTGCTCGCCCCGGCGATGAACACGCTCATGTGGGAGAGCCCCCAGACCGCCCGCCACCTCCGCGCCTTGCTCGAAGATCACGGCGTCGAGGGCGCCGAGCTGCCCCGCGCCCGTACGCCCGGCGCCTACCTCACACGTTTCGGCGGGCCCGACTGCCCCCACGTTCATGTCGTCGGCCCCGTCGAGAAGCGGCTGGCCTGCGGCGACTTCGGCGTCGGGGGCATGGCCTCCGTCGAGGAGCTCGTGGCCGCGGTGGGCCAGGCCCTCCGCGCGGCTCAGGACCTCCCGGCGAGCACGCTCTCCTCCAAGGACTGACCCCGGCGCAGCTCGCGCACGCCGATCCCGGCCTCGGCCAAGATCCGCATGAGCGCGATGGAGGAGGCGTCGGGATCCACCCCCGCGGGCGGCAGCTCCAAGAGCTCGACGCCGCCCTCGACGGCCTGTACGCTCAGCTCGTGATCGGGGAGCGCCGCGCGTAAGGCCTCCAGAGGCGGGGCCGCCGAGAGCCGCCAGCGCACCCGCCGGGCCTGGGCGGTCAGCTCGGCCATGGGCCCGGCCATCACCACCCGCCCTTTGTCCAAGATCACCGCGTAGTCGCAGATCTGCTCCAGCTCAGTGAGGTTGTGGCTGGAGATCACCAAGGTGGCGAGGCCCTTCTGCTTCCGGAGGTGCTCACGCAGGCCGTGGGCCTGCACGGGGTCGAGGCCCGCCGTCGGCTCGTCGAGGAGCACGAGCTCGGGCTTACCTAGGAGCGCTGAGGCCGTCGCGAGGCGGCGGCGCATCCCGTGGGAGAGGGTGAGGATGGTGTGGTCGGCCCGGGCGCCGAGGTCCACGGAGAGGATGGCGCGCTCGGCGGCCTCACGGGCCTCCGCCGCGCTGAGCCCCTGGAGCTCCCCCATGAACCGGAGGAAGCCCCGGGCCGTGTGGCGCTCGGGCAAGGCCGCGTCTTGGGGCAGCACGCCGACGCGGCCTTTGTGGATGGCCGGGGCGAAGCCGCCGAGGCCGAGCACGTCCACGCTGCCCTCGTCCGGGGGCAAAAACCCGCAGATCACCGAGAACAGCGTCGTCTTGCCCGCGCCGTTGGGGCCAATGAGCGCGCAGAGCGCCCCTCGCGGCACCTCAAAGCTCATGTCGTCGAGCGCCCAGACGCCGCTGCGCCAGCCGTACCGTTTTTTGAGGCCCTTCACGGCCAATGCGGGGGAGCTGCTCACAGGTTCCTCCGCGACATCACCGGCGTGCCGAGGCTCCAGGCGCACCAGGCCAGGGCGACGAACACCCCCGCCGGGGTGAGCCAGCCCCAGCCGGGGCCCCAGAGGTCTCCGATCCAGTACTGCGGCAAGATCACCTCGGCGGACTCGGCGGCGGCCTGCATCCAGCCCTTGAGCAGGTCGCCCTCGATGACCCCGAAGCTGATCCAGGTGACCGCCACGGCCGCGAGCGCGAGGAGCCGGGCGAGGTTGACGTTGTCCGTGAGCTGGGAGGCCGCGACGCCGAGCCCACAGAAGGGCAGGCACCACACCCAGAGCCGCGGGCTCATGCTCACGAGCGTCGTGATCTGGTCGAGGGGCGGGTTGTTGATCATGCAGAGCATCGCCACGGCCCACACGCCCGCGGTGGCGGCGAAGACGGCGACGGCGAGCAAGAGGCTCAGGCCCAAGAAGCGCCCGGCGACGATCTCCAGGCGCCCGGCGCGGACGAGCTCAAAACGGATCGAGCGGTCCTGGATGTCGTTGGAGACGGCCTCGGCCCCGGCGGCGGCGGCGATGAAGGGCAAGGTGCCGAGGCCCGTCCAAAAGTGCGTGACCGTGAGGATGGGCAGGTCGAGGGCCCACTGCAGGACGAGCTCGTCGCTGCCCACGATGGCCCGCAGCATGTCCAAGAAGTCGGCGTCGGTCTTCATGGCGTCCATGAGCGCGCCGGGCGTCTCGGTCTGAGGCACCCGGAGCACCCGGGCGACCTGGTTCTCCAGCACGAGCAGGACCCGCGTGAATCCATAGGCGCTGCCTGTTGAGACGAGGCCGAACAGGGCGACGAGCAGCAAGGCGCTGCGGGTGCGGAGCGCCCGGGCGAGCTGGTAACGGGCGACGACGAGGGAGTCGCGGACGACGCCGGTCACTGCTGGGCCCCCTCAGCGCCGCTCAGCGCGCCGAGCTTGTCGATGAGCGCGGGGTCGACGTAAGAGAAGGGGTCGATGGCGCCCTCATCCACGGCCTCACGCTGCTCGGGGGTCAAGGCGTCGTAGATCTGGTCTTCTGCGTTGATGAGCGTGTCCAAGGCGTCGGCAGCGAAGGCCATGGCGTCGCGGCGGCTCGGCTCCTCGCCGGACTCCAGGGTGGCGACGAGCTCATCGGCGAGCACGGAGAGCGAGGCGTTCATCGTCTCCACGGCGGCGTCGATGTTCTCGAGCTGGGCGTCGCTGGGCTCCGCGCCCTCGACGAGGGCCTGACGGGCCTGGGCCCGGCGCAGCTCCAACGCCGTGCGCGCGGCCTGCAGCCCCTCGTTGTCGCTCGCGGCCTTCTTGGCGGCGGCGGTCATCTCGGCGGTGGCCTGCTCCCGGACGGCCTGCTCCTCGGCGACGGCCTCGGCGATCTCGGGGTTCTCGGCGGCGATCTCCTCGGGGTCGCCGTACTTGAGCGCGGGATCCTCCGGCGTCGGCGGGGCGCGGCGGCCGGCCCCGGCGGCGAGGAGCTGGGCGAGCTCGCTGCGTAAGCCCGGCCCGCAGTCGTTGTCCTCCAGATCCTCGATCTTCTCGCGGAGCTCGGCGACCTCCGCGCGGGGCTTCACGCCGCCGAGCACCATCCCCACCACAAACGCGAACGCGGCGATCACGAAGGCGCGCATCTTGCCCTCTCCGGCTCTTGGGAGCCCACGCCGAAGGCGCAGGCGCGCACCTAGCTATCCGACGGGGGCACGAACCGGGAGGATCAGCCGGTCAAGGCGCCCAAGGCGCGCAGCGCCTCAGCGAGCTCGTCGGCCTGGGCGGGGGCGAGCCCGGCGAGGGCGGCGGCCTCGGCGAAGGATCGTTGGCCGTCGAGGGCCTGGAGCAGCCGACCGGCCTCAACGATCGTCGGGATCGGCGGGTGTGGACCCCGAAACAGGAGCCAGGCCGTCGGCCGCGGCCTCCCGGGCGTGGGCGAGGCCCTAGACCCTCGCGCCGCTCGCGGCCGCCGCCTGGAGCTGGTCGACGGCCTCCATGGTGACGTGCTCACGGCGCGCGGGGCCGAGTCCGATGATCGTGAGGGAGCGTGGCATAGCCCCATCGGAGCACAGCCCTCGCGGGAGATCAAGGCGCCGGGGGCGCTGGGCTCGGGGGGCTCACCGCGCCCTCGACGGGCAGGCCCAAAGCGGCCGCCTCGGCCTCGGCCTTCTCCCGCGCCATGCGCTGCCAGAGGCTCTCCCGTTTGTGCGGGCGGTCCCCCTCGCAGACCTCACCCTCGGGGCACTCCTCCTCGGGGGGCGGCGGCGGGTGCTGGTGCGGGCAGCCGGCCTTCGGCGCCGTGCCCGGCAAGAAGGGCGCGCCGATCCCCCGGCAGGTGCTGTTGCTGAGCAGGCCGGTCTGGGTGCAGATCCAGCGCCGATCGAGCTTCGGCCCGTCAAACTCCCGCTGGGGCAGGCCCTTCGTCGCCGCGTTCATCCACCAGCCCCAGAGCGGCGAGGCGAGGTCACTCGCCGAGGCCCCGATACGCACGGGGGTGTCGTAGCCCAGCCACACCACGCCGACGTAGTCCGGGGTGCCGCCGACGAACCAGAGGTCCTTCTCATCGTCCGTCGTGCCGGTCTTGCCTACGGCGGGGCCGTTGTACCCGGCGATGCCCCCGGTGCCCCGGCTCGCGCCGCCGGTGCCGTACTCGATCACGAGCCGCATGAGATCCCGGGTCAGGGCCGCGACCTCCTCGGTGAACACCCGCTCCAAAGGCGCGCGGTCGTCGAGGCGCACGGCGCCCGAGGCATCCAAGGCCACCAAGATCGGGCTGCCGACCACGGCGTAGCCCCCGTTCACGATGGCGCTCACGGCCTTGCCCATCTCCAGCGGCGTGACCTCGGCCTGACCCAAGGCGAGGCCCATCTCCTTCGGGAAGTCCTTCGTGTCGATGCCGAGGCGAGACGCGAGCTGGATGAGGGGCTCAGGCCCCCCGGCCATGTCGAGCAGAGAGGCCGTGGCGATGTTCTGTGACCACGAGAGCCCGTAGGCCAGACAGACGCTGGGGCTGTACTCGCCGCCGACGTTGCGGGGGGTCCAGGTGGGCGCGTGCTCAAACTTGTGCGGCGCGTTGGAGACGGTCGTGGCCGCGGTGACGCCGGGGAGCTGCACGCCCAGCGCGTAGACGAGGGGCTTAAACGAGGAGCCCGACTGCCGCTTGGCCTGGGTCGCCCGGTTGAAGTCGGTGTGGGTGGTCTGGTCACCGCCCCACAGCGCAACGACGTTGCCGGACTCGGGCTTCATCAGCACGGCGACGGACTGCAGGTCACCCTCACCGCGTTTGCCCAAGACCCGCTGGAAGTAGGCCGTGCGCTCAGGGACGAGCTTGTCCGTGGCGGCCTGGGCGACGAGATCGAGGGCGGTGAAGACCTCCAGGCCCGCGCCATAGACCACGTCCTCGCCCAAGGCCTCCACCAGCCGGGTGCGGCTCGCCTGCATGTAGGCGGGCCAGCGCGGCTCCGGGAGCGGGTGAGGGGAGGCGCCGATGGGCTCGTTCAGGGCGTCGGCGACGTCGTACCCGGCCTCGCCCATGCGGGTGAGCAGGCGGTCGCGCCGGGCCTTCACGACCTCAGGGAAACGGTCCGGGGCGTAGCGGCCGGGGGCGGGCAGCACCGAGACCAAGGTCGCGGCCTGGGCCAGGGTGAGGTCCTTGGCGTCGACGCCGAAGAAGTACCGGGCGGCGGCCTGGAACCCGCAGATGGAGTAGGACCCGCTCTGCCCGAGGTAAGGCACGTCGAGGTACATCTCCAAGACGCCCTGTTTGCCGAGCTCCCGCTCCAGGGCCACGGCGAGGAGCGCCTCGCGGGCCTTGCGGTCGAAGGTCTTCTCCCGCTGCTGGGTGAGGTTCTTCGTGAGCTGCATCGTGAGCGTCGAGGCGCCCTGCTGGTAGCCGCCGCCCTTGAGGTTCGCGATGACGGCGCGGGCGACGCTGCGCAGGTTCACGCCGCTGTGCTCGTAGAACTCCTCGTCTTCGCTGATGAGCAGGGCGTCGATGAGGTGCTTCGGGGCCTCCTCCAGCGGCAGGTGCTCACGGACCTCACCCTCGGGGCCTACGAGCCAGCCCAAGAGCACGGGCTCCAGAGCGACGGGGCGGCTCCAGTCCTCTTTGCCGGGGGGCATGATGCCCTCGGGGAAACGCCCGCCGCGGGGGATGACCTCGCCGGTCTTGGGGCAGACCTCGCCCGGGGCCTTGGGGGGGCAGGACTCGGCGTACCCGCGCTCCTTGGCGTGGCTGACGAGGCGATCTTTGGGGAGATCGAGGGGCGCGGCGTCGGACCAAACCCGGGCCGGAAAGCTCCATCCCGCGTGGGCGACCTTGTGCTCGCGGTGGTCCGTAGCGAGCTGTTTGGCTTGGGCGCGGGCCTCGGACCACGCGCTCGCCGTGACGACGAGGGCGGGCAGCAGGAGCGCGAGGAGCGTCCCGAAGACGAACCAGCGGAGCTTGGGGCGTGCCATGGCCCAGCCCCTTATCGCCCATAGGGCCGCGCCGTCGAGGGCTGGGCTTGTGCCTCTGGTGAAGCCGACGTAAAGGTGCGCTCCCGACCGCCCCGCGGTCGCGCCGGAGCGACGATGCACACCCCAAGCTGGCTCTTTGATCGTGTCCGGGACTGGATGTCCCCCGAGCCCCGCCTCGCCTGGCTCCTATGGCAGCTCCCCGACGCCAGCCGCGCCGTCGACCCGGGCCCCGCCGCCGCCATGGCCGAGGAGGCGTTGACCCTGCTCGCCGAACGAAAAGAGCCCTGGGTGACGATCTACGCCCGCCGGGTGCGCGCCCAGGCCGTCGCCCTTCGTGGGCTCGACCTCGTCCGGGGCCTGCCGCTCATCCACGCCGCCGTGGCCTCGGTCAAGGCCGGGGAGGGGGACGACTGCCCCTTGGCTGAGGGCTTCACCCTGGATCTCTGCGCGGCCTGGGCGCTCGTAGACGGCGAGGGCACGGCGGCGGAGCGTGTGCGGCTCGTGCAGGGCGCGCTCTTGGACATGCGCCGTCGGCACCCGCTCCGCGCCGAGGCCGAGGCCACCCTCGCCGCGGCGCTCCTCGATCAAGGCCAGGTCGAGGAGGCCCTCGCCCGCTGCCCGGCCCCGGAGGAGGGGGACGAGGCCGGGCTGGCGCTCCGTGTGCGGGCGCTCCGGTCGGCCGGTCGGCTCTCCGAGGCCCTCGCGGCCATCCCCGCCGGGGGGGAGTCGCCCTGGATCGCCGCCCTGCGGGCCGGGCTCCTCGCCGATCTGGGCCAAGGCGCCGCCGCCGTGGAGGCCCTGCCGCCCTTGAGTGAGGTCGAGCGCCTGCCCGCGGCCTGGCTCACCGCCGCCCAGGCCGTCGCCAGCCTCGTCAGCGCCGGGGCCTTGCCCCTGGACATCCCCACCTTCAACCGGCTCCTCGGCTGGTCCCGGCGGCTCCGGGCCCAAGGCGCCGCCCGCCCCTCCCTGGAGCTCGCCTTCGCCTTGGCCGACGCGGTCACCGCCGCCCCTGGCGCCGCGACCTTGGCCGGGGAGCTGCTCCGTGAGGCGAGCGCCGCCACCGCGCTCCTGCGCGCGCCCGAGCCCGCCCGGGCGGCGCTGGAGGCCCGACTCGACGCGGCGCGACAGGCCGCGCTTCGGGCCTTGCCCCAAGACGCCGCCCCGGGCGCGCCGCTCACCTTCGACGCCTTGTGTTTCGCCGCCGCCCGCTGGCCCGAGGAGCCCAAGGTGCAGCTCGCCGCGTCCTCGGCCTGGCGGGCCTACGGCTTCCCCCGGCGGGCGGCGGCGGTCCTGCGCGCCGCGCACATGGCGAGCCCCGACTCCTTGCCCCTCGCCGAGGCCCTCGCCCGGGCGCTCATCGAGACCGGCGCCTTGGCCGAGCTCGACGGGCTCCTGGCCGTCTGGTCCACCCGTGAGGAGGGCTGGGCCGCGCTGGCGCTCAAGGCCGAGTCCACCGCCCGGGAGGCCCACCCCGAGCGCGGCGACCCCCGGGAGCCCCTGCGCCAGCTCTTGAGCCGCTGGCCCGGCGACGGCCTCGTCTGGCGGCACATCGCCTCCTTGGAGCGTGGGGCCGGGGACTACGCCGCCGCGGTCGTGGCCCTGGACGTCGCCGCCGCCCGGCTCCCCCCCGAGGAGGTGGACTGGGAGCGCCTCTGGGTGGGCAGCGTCGTCGGCGCCTGGGCGAGCGTTCGCGCCGCCGCCGCCCGCCTCGGCCTGCCCCTGACCCCGGGCGAGGGCCCTATCGTCGAGGACTGGGGCGCCGTGGAGCTGGCCTATGACGACGGGGAGGTGATCCTGGGGCGCCGCACCGGCCCGGCGACCGCCGTGGTGACGACGCTCTCGGCGCCCGGCGCGGTCCAGCGTTACGCCGACGAGGTCGTCTTCCACCCCGACCTGCTCAGCGCCCAAGACGCCAGCTTGCCCCGCTTCCGGGTGAAGGTGACCCTCATCGAGGGCGGCTTCGCCTGCTACACCCTGCGTGGGCCGCGCCCGGCGCCGGAGCTCCTGGACCTCATCGAGTCTCGGCTGAGCGGGGAGGGCGTCGTGGTGCGCCCCGTCGTGGCGCCGCCCACCCGAGACCCCTGGAGCGGGGACGAGCGCCCCGTCTACAGCGCCCGCCTGGGCCTGCCCCCGGACCTCTCGGCGGCGGCCGTCGCGGGCCTCGTCGAGGCGCTCACCGCGAACCTGAGCGCCCCGCTCTTCGCCCCTGAGCTCCTCGCCGACGGAGGGCTCAGCGCCCAGGCCGCCGAGCAGGCCGAGCAGGCGGGGCGGTGGGGGCTCGGCGGCTGAGCGAGGGCGTAGACCCCGAGGGCCCCGAGGCGAGGGCCCTCACCGGCGGCCTGCAGGCTTCGTGCGCGGCGTCATGCTCCAGAACGCAGCGCCGCTGGAGGCCCCCTCGGCGAAGATCGGCAAAAAACCGGCGCTCCGGTGAGGCGGCTCGCGTCGAGTTGCCCGCGAACCCTGAGGACGGTGGGCCCGGCGGCGCTTATGTTGCTCATGTCCACACCGCACGCTGGGGCCCGTCATGTCGCTCATCTGGCTGCTTCTCCCCGGACTCTTCGCCCAAGAGCTCGTCAACCGCACGAACGACCTGAGCGACGCGCCGACGCCGAGCCCCGAGGCCGAGGCCGCGCAAAAGCTCGCCGAGCTCAGCGCCCAGCTCGCCGCGGCGCAGGTGAAGGCGGAGGACTACGACCGCCTCGCCCGGGTCGTGCTTGACGCCACGACGCTCCTCGATGAGTCGCTCTCGACGGGGCAACGTGTCGGCGCCGCCAAGGATCTCGCGACCTTAGGCGACCCGCGGGGCCTGCCGTTCCTGATGTTCGCCGTGCGCCGCGCCGTGGAGCCCCAGGTGCGGGCCGAGGCCATGCGCGCCGCGGGCGCCTTCGCGGACCCCGCCGTCCGCCAGCTCGCCTCTGAGGGCTTGGAGAACCCCAGCCTGCCGCCCGCCCTGCGTGTGGCCTGCCTCGACGTGCTCCTGCTGTCCCCGGACGAGGCCCTCGGCGAGCGCATCTACGCCTTGGCGAGCGAGCGTGAGGCCCCCGAGGAGCTGCGCGCCGCGGCCCTCGCCGCGCTCCAGGCCCACTACCCCGTGCTCCTCCAGCTCCGCGGTGAGCCCGAGGCCCTCGGCCTCACCCTCGGCGCGGCGCCGGGCATCATCGCCAACGGCGTCGCGGGCGGCGTCCTGCTCTCCTCCGTCGGTGTGCTCGGCCAGAGCGACGTCGGCGTCGTCATCGGCGCCGTGGGCGGCTCTTTGGTCGGCGTCGGCACCGGCACGACCTACGCCTTGACCAACCCGCTGAGCCCCGGCCAGAGCCTCGCCTACACCCTCGGCGTGGCCTCGGGCCTCAACCTCGGCGTGAGCACGAGCCTCATGCTGGGCGCCGGGGAGGAGGCCAGCGCCGCCTTACGGGCCGTCGGCGTCGGCGCGGGCGCGGTGATGGGTTTCCGGCGGTTTAAGGTGGACCCGACGGTGAGCGACGTCGTCGAGGGGGCCATCGGCGCCCACTTCGGCCAGCAGCTCGCCTTCGGTGTGCATGACCTTATCCTCCCTGAGCCCGAGTACCCCGGCTATTACGACTACGACGACGCAGAGGTGGCGGCCTGGACCTTGGAGCGGGAGCGTTGGTTTCAGCGCCGCGTCGGCGTCGCGATGGGCGGCCTCGTCGTCGGCGGGGCGGCCAGCGCGCTCAGCCGGGACGTCTGGGATCTCGGCCCGAAGGACGCCCTCCTCGGCGGCGTGCTCGGAGCAGAGGGCGCCTGGATCGGCGGCTGGCTGCCCGTGGCCTTCGACGGTGACAGCCAGGCCGGCGCCGCCCGGGTGGGCTGGGTGGCCGGCACCGCCGGTGGGTTGATCCTCGCCGAGCTGCACCCGCCGAGCACGCAGCAGAGCTTCTTCACGGCCTACGGTGCCGCCGCGGGCAACGCCGTAGGCGCGGGCATCCCGATGTTGGTCGGGACACGAAAGGACCGGGTGGTGGCCCGGTCGATGTTGCCTGTCGGCGCGCTCGGGGCGGCGGCGGGGTACCTGACGGCGGATCGCCTCAGCGTCATGGGAGGGGACGGCGCGCTCCTCTACATCGGCGTCCCCATCCTCTTCGCCCACAACGCGGCCCTCTCCTACGGCCTCGATGACCTCACGGCGCTTGACTACAGCCAGGCCGATGGACTGCTCTTGGCCAGCACGGGCGTCGGCGCCATCGGTCTGGCGGCGCTCGGCGCGGCGACGGACCCGAGCGCGTCCCAGGTCGCCTTGGTCGCCAGCGCCGGCGCTTGGGGCGCTTGGTACGGCGTGCTCACCCCCATCGCCTTGGACCTGGAGACGCCCAGCGGCGCCCTGATGCTCAGCGGTGTCGGCCTCGCCGACGGCCTCATGGCGGCCACGGCCCTGGCCCAGCTCCCGGCGATCGGCCTCAAGCCGCGGAGCACGCTGGCGCCCCAGCTCTTCGCCGTCGGCGGCGCCACCTTGGGGGCCCTCGGCGTCGCCTTGGCCACCGACAGCGGCCAGGCCATCGCCGGCGGCGCGCTGATCGGGGCGAGCCTCGGCTTCGGCGGCGGCACGATCTTTCAGCTCAGCCGGGAGCATGATCCGGGCCGGGCGCGACAGGCGGCGCTGCTCTTGCCCCGCCCGGATCTTCGGCGTCTCCCCGGCCATTGGTCACCCTCGTTGGCCCCGACGGTCATGGAGGACGGCGCCCCGGGGCTCGCCTTGGGCCTCTCCGTCGTCGGGTTTTGAGCCCTCCGCGGAGACCGGTCGGGTTAAGGGGGCGCGATGACACCCCCTCCTGAGCCGCCGCAGGGCCCCGCGGCCTCTGAGCTCGTCGTGCTCGACTGGCGCCTCGCCGTGCGCACCCTGGTCGGCGCCACCCTCGTGCTCGCCGCGGCGGGCGTGGCCGGCCTGGCCCTGCGTGAGCCCCTCATCACAGCCGGGGCCTGGTTCTTCGACCGTTTTGGTGTCTGGGGCATGTTCTTCGGCACCATCCTCATCGACGTGAGCATCATCCCGCTGACGAACGAGCCCCTGATGCTGCTCGCGCTCAGCGCCGATCAGTCGCCGTGGGTGGTGTTCTGGGTGACCTCCATCGCCAGCACCTTGGCGGGCCCCCTCGGCTGGACCATGGGCCGCCTGATCGACCGCTACACCCCCTTCGGGCGGCGGCTCTGCGCGCGTTACCCGGCGATGACGGATCTGCTGCGGCGTTACGGCGCCGTGGCCGTGGCATTGGGCGCGACGACGCCGCTGCCCTTCTCGGCCTCGACCTGGCTCTCCGGGCTCCTCGGCGTGCCCCTGCGCGGGGTGATGGTCGCGAGCCTCCTGCGTTTCCCCAAGACCGGCTTCTACCTCTGGCTCTTGATTCAAGGCTGGTCCTTGGGCGCCTGAGCGGTGGCGGTCTGCGGCGAAGAGCGGTTAGAGTGTGGGCTCTGCCCCATGCCAGGAGTCACCGTGCGCGTCATCCCCTCTGCGGCCTGTTTGGCCTCGCTCCTCGTCGCGTCCGGCTGCACCGAGTACAGCGTGAAGGGCTTTGAGGACGGCTCTGGCGGCCTCGACTCCGAGGTCCTCGGCGAAGACAGCGGCAGCGCGGGCGGCGACGACAGCGGGCCCGACCCCGACGTCATCTACGAGGGCTCGGTCACCGGCCGCGTCTGTGATCCCTCCGGTGGGATCTGGATCGTCGGCGCCACGGTCACGCTCTCCGCGGATCTCGACGGTGACGGCGTCGGCGACGTCGTGATCACCACCACGACCGACGCCGACGGCTACTACACCCTGACCGGCGTGCCCGACGGCACCTGGACCGTGCGTATCGAGAAGGGGAGCTTCTGGACCGAGTTTGAGGTCACCGTCGCGGGCGGCAACACCGAGACGGCCGAGGCCGAGTGTCTCAGCTCCGAGGACGTCAAGATCGCCGTGGTCACGGGCGCTTACGACTCCATCGAGGTGGTGCTCGACAAGCTCGGGATGGAGTACGACCTCATCCAGGGCGAGTTCGGCAACCAGGCCGCGACCTTCCTCAAGGACAGCGCCCGGATGGCCGAGTACGACATCATCTTCCTCAACTGCGGCATCGCCGAGAACTGGATCGGCGACAAGGCCACCATCGCCGCGAACATCGCCGCGTACACGAAGGACGGCGGCTCGGTCTACACCTCCGACTGGGCCTACTACTTCTTCGAGGCCGCCTATCCCAACGCCTTGGATTTCCAGGGCGAAGACAAGACCTACGGCTCGGCCTACCTCGGCATGGCCGGCAAGATCAAGGCGACGGTGCTCGACGCCGACATGCAGGCCGTGATCGGCTCGTCGACGGCGGACCTCAACTACGACCTCGACGCCTGGGCCGTCGTCACCACGGCCTCGGCCTCGGCGACGGTGCTCATCGAAGGAGACGCGCGGCTCTGGGGCACGACGGTCAAGAAGTCTCCTTTGGCCGCGGAGATTCGTCCCGGCGGCCGCATGATCTACACCAGCTTTCACAACGAGCAGCAGTCCACGGTGCACATGGATCTCCTCCTGATGGAGATCATCCTCTCGTTGTAGAGCGCGCGGCCCCCTCGGGCCCGGAGATTGGATGTCTGAGAAACGTTCGCGGCGCGCCGCTGAGGTCTTCCACAGCGAGCTCGCCCGGCTGATCCGCGAGGAGGTCAAAGACCCTCGCCTGACCCGCTTGTCCATCACCCACGTCAAGGTCGCCGACGGCCTGCGCCACGCGACGGTCTTCGTGACCCCGCTCGGCGGCGAAGGCGATGGCAAACGAATCCTCAAGGGCCTCGTGAGCGCGAGCCCGCTCCTGCGGCGGCGCCTCGGCCAGCTCCTGCGCCTCAAGTCCACGCCCGCGCTGAGCTTTGTCCTCGACGAGGGCATCTCCGACGCCGTGCGCATCACGAGCCTGCTCAACCAGATTCACGACGACGTCCCCTCGGGGCGGGACGACGCCGCGCCTGCCGCGGCTGACGAAGGGCACGAAGAATGATCTCTGGCTTTATGGTGGTCGACAAGCCCCCGGCGGTCACCTCCCATGACATCGTCGCGATGGTGCGCGCCGTGACCGGCGTCGAGAAGGTCGGCCACACCGGCACCCTCGACCCCTTCGCGACGGGCGTCTTGCCCCTCGCGCTGGGCGCGGCGACCCGCTTCATCCGCTTCTTGGACGAGAACCTCAAGGTCTACGACGCCACGGTGAAGCTCGGCGCGTCCACGACGACCGGCGACCCCGAGGGCAGCGTGCTCCGCGAGGCGCCCGTGCCGAGCCTGGACGGCGTCGAGGCCCTGCTCAAGTCCTTCATCGGCGAGCGGATGCAGACGCCCCCGGCCTACTCCGCGGTGAAGGTCGAGGGCGTGCCCCTCTACAAGTACGCCCGTCGAGGGGAGGTGAAGGAGGTCGCCGCGCGGCCCATCCGCATCTTCGACATGCGGCTGATGGAGACCGGCCCCGACTGGCTGCGCGTCGAGATTCACTGCACCCGGGGCACCTACGCCCGCGTGCTCGCCGACGAGATCGGCGAGGCCTTGGGCAGCGCCGGGCACCTCTCCGCGCTGCGCCGCCTGCGCTCGGGCGTCTTCACCTTAGAGAACGCGCTCACCTTGCCGACGCTCTCCGAGGCCGTCGCCGGGACCGACGACTGGGCCCGGGCGCTGCGCGGCGGCAAACACCAGCGCAAAGAGGACCGCGTGCCTTGGCGTCCCCGGGCCGACGTCGCCCGGGCCCTCGCGCCGCGGGTGGTGTCGTTGGAGACCGCGCTCTCGCACATCCCCGCCGTCGAGCTGGGCATGTCCCCGGCGGAGCGCGGGCGGCGTGTTGATCGGCGTCGCCGAGCGCCTGGCCGGGGTCACGAAGCTCGTCCGGGTGGGCGGCTGAGCGTCTCCGCGCCCCGCCAGATTGACTACGCTCCCGCGCCGCGCTAAGTGGGCGCTCCACTCAGGGTCATCATCGCTCTTCGGATCCTGTGGCTGGGCGGTACGAGGTCTTGACCCTGTACTTCGGCGCCAGACCACCCGCTGCGGGACACCGACTCACCGCCCCGATTGGGGCCTCAGGACACGTCATGGCGCTTCACAAGGACAAGACCGCCGAGATCATCGCCAACTTCGCCCGCGGCGAAGGCGACACCGGCTCCCCCGAGGTTCAGATCGCGCTCCTCACCGCGCGCATCGAGCACCTCACCACCGAGCACTTCAACACCCACCGCAAGGACTTCCACTCCAAGCGTGGCCTGCTGAAGCTCGTCGGCCAGCGCCGCCGCCTCCTGCGGTACCTCAAGGCGAACGACGAGGGCCGCTACCAAGCGCTCATCGCCAAGCTTGGTCTCCGCCGCTGAGGCCCAAAGGGCCGGGGGAACTCCTCCGGCCCTTTTCGCGTCTCCGGGCGCGAATCATTCGGCCATGCCGGGTTTCGTCGCCCTCCGTCGATTGAGCGGTCCCCGCTCTGCCGACGAAGGCCCACGGGATCCGCGCCCGGCCACACCATCAAGACTTTACAAACGCCAGAAAAGCAAAAAAGCGACAAAAGAGAGAACTCATGCACGGTGTCACTGAACACTCCGTCTCCGTCCAAGTCGGCGGCCAGACCATCACCTTCACCACGGGCAAGTACGCCAAGCAGGCCTCGGGCGCCGTGGTCGCCAGCGTCGGCGACAGCTCCGTCTTGTGTACGGCGGTCTGCACGGCCAAGGCGGGCCCCTTCGACTTCTTGCCCCTGACCGTGGACTACCAAGACCGCGACGGCTCGCGGGGCGTCATCCCCGGCGGCTTCCTTAAGCGTGAGGGCCGCGGCAATGAGCGCACGACGCTCATCTCCCGCCTCATCGACCGACCTATCCGCCCCCTCTTCCCCAAACACTTCCGCTGTGACACCCAGGTCATCGCCACGGTGCTCAGCTACGACCCCAACCACGAGACCGACTGGCTGAGCCTCTGCGGCTCCTCCGCGGCCCTGCACGTCTCCGACGCGCCGATGGCCGAGGCCTGCGCGGGCGTCCGCGTCTGCCAGATCGACGGCCAGCTCGTCGTGAACCCCGACCTCGAGGGCCGTGGCAAGGCCACCCTGAACATCGTCGTCGCGGGCACCGCCGACGCCATCATCATGGTCGAGGGCGGCGCGCACGAGGTCTCTGAGGAGGTCATGCTCGACGCCTTGGACCTCGGCCACGAGGCCATCAAGACCATCATCGGCGGCATCAACCAGCTCCGTGAGCTCGCCGGTCGCCCCAAGCGGGTGGTCGAGGCCCCCGCCGGCATCCCCGAGCACATCACCGCCGCCGTCGCCACCAAGAAGGGGGCCGTCGAGGCCGCCTTGTCGGTGACGGGCAAGGCCGCTCGCCGCGAGGCCTTCAAGGCCGTCAGCGAGTCCATCAAGGCCGACCTTACCGCGAGCCTCGCCGGGGCCGCTGACCTCGACGCCCAGCTCAAGCAGGCCGAGGCCGCCTTGGAGAAGCTCTCCACCAAGGTGATGCGCCAGCGCGTCATCAAGGAGAACGTGCGCATCGACGGCCGCGCCTCGGACAAGATCCGCCCGATCTGGAGCGAGGTCGGCGTCGCCCCCCGCGCCCACGGCTCGGCGGTCTTCACCCGCGGCGAGACCCAGGCCTTCGTGACCGCCGCCTTGGGCACCGAGCGCGACAACCAGCGCATCGACTGGCCCGGCGCGACGGAGCCCGTCCGCAACTGGATGTTGACCTACAACTTCCCCCCGTTCTGCACGGGTGAGGCCCAGGCCCTGCGCGCCCCCAAGCGCCGCGAGGTCGGCCACGGCGCCTTGGCGCACCGCGCGCTCGAGGCCGTGCTCCCCAAGTTTGAGGCCTTCCCCTACGTGCTGCGCTGCTCCTCCGACGTCTTGGAGTCCAACGGCTCCTCGTCGATGGCGACGGTCTGCGGCTCGACCTTGGCCCTGATGGACGCGGGCGTGCCGATCAAGGCCCCCGTGGCCGGCATCGCCATGGGCCTCATCAAGGAAGGCGACGAGTTCGCCGTGCTCTCCGACATCCTCGGCGACGAGGACCACCTCGGCGACATGGACTTTAAGGTCACCGGCACGGCGGCGGGCATCACCGCCTTCCAGATGGACTGTAAGGTGCGCGGCGTCCCCCGGGCCGTGATGAGCAAGGCGCTCAACCAGGCCAAGGACGGTCGTGTTCACATCCTCAACGAGATGACCTCGGTCATCCCGGCGCCCCGCGCGGAGCTCTCCGCCCACGCCCCGCGCATCACGACCATCCAGATCAAGACCGACAAGATCCGCGACATCATCGGGCCCGGAGGCAAGGTGATCCGCGGGATCCAGGACAAGACTGGCACCACGCTGAACATCGACGACTCCGGCAAGATCATGATCGCCGCGACGAGCCAAGAGGCCACGGCCAAGGCCATCGCGATGATCCGTGAGCTCACCCAAGAGGCCGAGATCGGCAAGCTCTACATGGGCGTCGTCAAGCGTATCGTGGACTTCGGCGCCTTCGTCGAGATCTTCCCCGGCACCGACGGCCTCATCCACATCAGCCACCTCGCCAAGGAGCGCGTTGAGCGCGTCACCGACGTGGTGAGCGAGGGTGATGAGGTGCTCGTCCGCGTCATCGACGTAGACAAGGCCGGCAAGATCCGCCTGTCCCGCAAGGAGGCCCTCGACGCCTCCATGGACTTCTGATCCATCGCCGAGCTGGACTCGTGACGGGCACGCGTCGGGGAGCTTCTCCCCGGCGCGTGTCGCGTTTTGGGTGAAGCTGTCTTCTGAGAGGAGCCCCTCGTGCCCAGCGCTGACGCCGTGACCTTGCCCGTGGTGCGCTTGCCCCACGCCGCGGAGCTCCAGCTCCCGTCCTACGCCACCGAAGGCGCCGCGGGCCTCGACCTTCGCGCCGCGGTCACCGATCCGCTCACCTTGGCCCCAGGCGCGCGGGCCTTGGTGCCGACCGGGCTCATCTTGCACATCCCCGATGGCTTTGAGGGGCAGATCCGCGCCCGCTCCGGCCTCGCCTACAAACACGGCGTCACCGTGCTCAACGGGCCGGGCACCATCGACTCTGACTACCGGGGCGAGGTGAAGGTGCTGCTCGTGAACCTCGGGGCTGAGCCCTTCACCGTCGCCCGGGGTGACCGCGTGGCCCAGCTCGTGCTGGCCCGCTACGCCCAGGCCAGCCTCGTCGTGCTCGACCCGCAGGACGACACGACACAAAAAACCGCCCGGGGCGCGGGCGGTTTTGGCTCGACGGGCCTCGGCTGAGGTTCACCCCGGCTGAGGCTCCCCCAGGCTGAGCCTCAGAGGTAGCCGTTCTCTTTGTACCAGCCGCAGTCGCCGTAACACACGTTGCCGACGGTGCCCTGGAGGCAGGTGAAGCCCGCGGGGCAGGGGTCGTCATCCGTCGGACGGCAGGTGTTGAGGCAGTAGTCCTGGTGGCAGTACATCACGTTGTCGGTGAAGAGGTCGCAGAACCACCCGGCCTCGCAGTCGGCGTCGCGGCGGCAGGTGTCGCCGATGGTCGTGACCTCACAGCTCGTGCCGCCGGGACAGGTGTTCGAGAACGAGCCGACGTCGCAGGTCTTCGCGCAGACGGGCTGGTCGGGGGCGAAGCAGTCTCCGGTGACGGAGTCGCAGAACTCACCCACGGGGCAGTCGAGCTCCGTGGTGCGGCAGGCCGCCTCGGTGCAGGTGCGGGTCTGGGTGTTGCAGGCCTCGCCCGCCATGCAGTCATCGGCGGTGAGGCAGCCGTCGGTGCAGCGGAAGGAGCGGGGGTCACAGAACTGCTGCACACCACACTGGGTCGAGTCCGTACACTCCGCGGCGCGGCAGGCCTGCTCGTAGCAGACGAAGCCGGGCTCACACATCGTGTTGTCCAGACACTCAGCGTTGGGGGTCTTGACGCAGCCCGCGAGGAGCAGAGCGGTGAGGACACGAATCACTGGGCGCTCCCGGTGTCTTCAGTGGTGGAGCCGGAGCAGAAGCTCGCCGGGTCGCCGTCGCCGAAGTCGTAGCGGATGGCGATCTGCGAGGACGGGCCGGGGAGCTGGTCACGCTCAAAGACCACGGCGGGGAGGGCGGGGCCCTCGTCCTGCTCGACCAAGGTGTAGGTCCAGGCGCCCTCCTCACAGGGGAGCAGCGTGTCGTTCACGCTGACCTCCAGGGAGCCGGGGCTCGGCATGTCGGAGAGGTAGAAGGTGTCCATCAGCCGGGAGGCGTTCAGCGACAGCTCGGTGATGATGTCGGAGAAAGAGTCAGCGCAGATGCTGCCGGAGACGCCGTTCGACTGCGCGGCGACGTCGAGGTAACGGTCGCCCCGGGAGCTGCCGGCCTGGGCGGCGGCGGTGCACTCCTTCACGTTCGTGACGACGAGGGCCGAGGCGTTGAACACGGCGCGGTCGCGGGAGTCCTTGATGTCGCGGAGCTGGTTGACGTAGTCCGCCGTCGGGAAGGGCGAGGCGTCCTCCTCGTCGGAGACAAAGAGCACGCTGAGGCTCGCGGAGTCCCGGATGAACCCGGCGTTCGTCGTGGAGACCCGGGGCTCAGTGAGCGCCATGTACGCCGCGTGGAGCCCCATCTCGTTGCCCGAGCCCGCCGTGCCGACGCTGACGATGTCGCTGAAGACCTCGGAGGCGTTCTCGGTCTCGGTGGTGATGATGTCGCCGAGGATGTTGCCCGCGGACTCCGCCATCACGTCCGTGGTGATCACGCCGATGTGGTAATCGACGTTGGCGTCGGTGAAGAAGCTGATGAACTCCTCAAAGTTTGTCGAGAGCTTCGACTGGTAGGGCCCCATCGAGCAGGAGTCATCGACGACAAGGAGGATGTCGACCTCGCTGGACGGATCCTGGTAGAAGACGTCCGCCCCGTCACGCACGATGACCGTGTAGTCTGAGCAGCCAGCGGCGATGAGGAAGGCTGATGCGAGCGGAAGGCGCATGGAGGCACTCCAGTGAGCACACGAGAAATAGCAGAATGCCCCAGGCTCTTCTTGGCGTCAAGCCAGCGGCGCTGTGATGTCACGCTGGGCTGATCCGCGTCTTCGGCGGGCGGAGCGACTGCTCACGCGCGGGCTCGGCGCCCTCGGTCGGCTCTGGGGGCGCCCCGACGAGCCCCAGCTCAATCGGCTCACCGGGCGTGACAAAGGCGGGGAGGGGAGCGCCGCCCCGACGGTCTACACGGCCTTAGCCGCCGGGCGCCGCGCCCTCGCCGACGGTCGGCTCGGCGAGGCCCTCTTCCAGTTTGACCTCGCCACTCGCCTTGACCCCGAGGAGCCCTGGGCTTGGCATGGCCGTGGTGACGCCCTGCAGCTCGGCGGGGGCTACAACGACGCCTTGGCGGCTTACGAGCGGGCGCTGGGCCTCAACCCCTCGCTGGCCCTGGCCCACAACGGCCGCGGCAACGCGCTCATGGGGCTCGGCCGCCGGGACGAGGCCATCTCGGCCTGGCGGGAGGCCCTGCGCCTTGACCCCGAGGCCCCCTGGCCCAAGGCCTCCCTCGCCCAGATTGGTGAGAACAGCCGCTGATTGGGGTGTGTCAGCCGCCGAGGGCGCGTTAAGGGGCGAGGGCCGTCATCTCAGGAGACCTCCGCGATGCTTGAGACCCTCGCCAAGGGATTTCGCAACGCCCGCAACAAGCTACAGGGCCGCGCCACGCTCAGCGAAGAGAACATCTCGGACGCTCTGCGTGAGGTCCGTGTGTCGCTGCTCGAAGCCGACGTCGAGATCGGCGTCGTCAAGCAGTTCCTCAACACCGTCAAGGAGCGCTCGCTCGGGGAGGTGGTCTCGCTCAAGTCGAAGACCGGCCCCATGGGCGTCACGCTCACCCCTGGCGATCACTTCATCAAGATCTGCCACGACGAGCTCACCGCGCTCATGGGCCCGGTGAACGAGGGCCTCAGCCTCACCGGCAAGCCCGCGATCGTGATGATGGTCGGCCTCCAGGGCTCGGGCAAGACGACGACGGCGGGCAAGCTCGCGCGGAAGCTCCAGAAGGAGGGCAAGAAGCCGCTGCTCGTCGCCGCGGACATCTACCGCCCCGCCGCCATCGACCAGCTCATGACCCTGGGCCGTAAGCTCGGCGTGCCGGTCTTCTCGATCAAGGGCATGAAGCCCGTCGAGCTCTGCACCCTCGCCGTCACCCAGGCCAAGAACGTCGGCCGCGACGTCGTCATCTTCGACACCGCCGGCCGCCTCGCCATCGACAACGAGCTCATGGATGAGCTCGTCCAGATCAAGGCGAAGACCAACCCCGGCAACATCCTCTTCGTCTGCGACGCCATGATCGGCCAAGACGCCGTGCGCACCGCCGCGGAGTTCGACCGCAAGCTCGACTTCACCGGCTTCGTGCTCACCAAGATGGACGGCGACGCCCGCGGCGGCGCTGCGCTCTCGATCAAGACCGTCACCGGCAAGCCCGTGAAGTTTGTCGGTATGGGCGAGGCGCTCGACAAGCTGGAGGACTTCCGGCCTGAAGGTGTCGCGGGCCGTATCCTCGGCTTCGGCGACGTGGTGAGCCTCGTCAAAGACTTCGAGCAGCACATCGACCAGGCCACCGCCGAGCGCGACGCCGAGAAGATGCTGCGCGGCGAGTTCTCCTTCGAGGACTTCCTCAAGCAGGTCGAGATGGTGCAGAAGATGGGATCCCTCAAGGATCTCTTCGAGAAGCTGCCCTTCTTCGCCGACTTCAAGGACCAGATCCCCGCCGAGGCCCTAGACGATCGCGAGCTGGACAAGATCAAGGCGATGATTCACTCCATGACCTCGGAGGAGCGCCGCAACCCCGACGTGCTGACGGACTCCCGCTTCCGCCGCATCGCCAAGGGCTCGGGCACCTCCTTTGAGGAGGTCGAGGCCGTCTACCAGCGCTTCTTGCAGGCGCGGCAGATGATGGCGAGCCTCGGGCAGTCTTCAGGCATGCTCGGCCAGCTCAACGCCCTGCGCAACGGCGGCAAGATGCCCGGCGGCATGGGCCGCGGCGTCAACCCCTTCGCCGGTGGCCCGGCCTTCGGCGGGACCGGCGGCATGGGCGGCATGGGCGGCATGGGCGGCGGCAACCCCTACGCGGGGATGCCCGGCTGGGGCGCTCCCGCGAAGCCCGAGGCCCCGAAGAAGCCCGCGCTGACCGTAGACGAGAAGCTCGCGCGCCGTCAGAAGGCCAAGGACGCCCAGAAGGCGCGCAAGAAGAACCGCTGACGCGCCGCCGGGGCCTCACGCCGAGGCCCCAGGGGCTCAGGGGGCGACGAGCGGCAAAGCCACGAGCTTGTCGATGGTGGCCTGGGGCACGAGGAAGGCCGGGCCGCCGGACTCCTCACGGGCGGCGCGACCGCCCTCGACGGCCTCCCCGAGGATGATGACGAGGCGACCGCCCTCACCGGCCGTGGCCTCAATACGCCCGGAGACGACGCTCGGCTCCGGCGGACGCGCCGCGCGGTCGGCCTGGCCGTCGATGACGAAGGAGATCGCGCCGACCCCTTGGGCGCTGTCAGGCGCGCCGTTGAGGCTCCAGGTCTCGCCGCTGCGGGTCCAGCGGGCGGTCTTGCCCTCCCAGGTGACGGTGAGGCTGTCGACGAGGGACGGCGCCATGGGCACGAGGCGGGGCTCCAGGAGCTCGCCGAGGGGCGGTGTGATCGCCGTGAGCTCGCCGAGGGTGCCGATGGTGCCCGAGGGGGACTGGGTGAGGCGGCCGCCCGCGCGCTCTTGGCCGAGGGGCAGGGTGATCTCGCCCGTGGGGGAGGTGAAGCTCAGCGTGGCCATGGGCGGGCTCAGGCCGACCTCGGCGGGGCTGAGGTCCTCCCAGAAGCTCTCGAAGCGTAAGGTGGCCAGGCGCTCGACCAAGGCCGTGAGGCGGTCCGCCGAGGCGCGGCGGCCGTCGGAGAGCCACCAGGAGGTGTCTTCGCGGCGCTCGGCCACCCAAGACTCCACCCCGGCCTCCTCAAAACGAACCCGGGTGATCTGGTAGGGGTCTACGCCCTGGACCACGGCGTCGTCCCGGAGCGCCGCGAAGGGCTTGAGCAGGGTCTCGGCGGGGTGGCCCGAGGCGACGAGCACCTCGCCGCCGTCGAGGCGGATGTAGCTCTTGAAGCCGACGGGGCTGTCCGCGCCGACGTCCAGGCGCAGCTCGCCGCCGTCGGCCCGGCGCAGGGTGAGG
>JAKLKD010000387.1 GCA_023150845.1 Myxococcota bacterium
AAGACGCCGCCTTGGACGCCCTGGAGGTCGAGGCGCGCCGGGAGGGCCGCCCCCGCCTCGCCGCCGCCGCGCGTCGGCTCCGTGAGGAGCGACGGGCGGCCCGGGCCGCGGGGCTTGTGGTCGAGGAGCCCCCGGAGCTGCCGTCCCAGGAGGCCCCGCGCCTCGTCACCCCGCCCATCTCCCCGGAGACCCAGGCGCAGCTTGGCGAGGCCTTGGCCTTGGCCCAGGCCGCCCAGACCGAAGACGACGCGCTCCTGCGGGAGCTCGGCGCTATGGTCGAGGCGGAGCTCCTGGGCATGCTGGAGGCGTCGCCGCTCAAGCTCGGGCTCAACGGGGGCGGAGAGGCCCCGGCGCCGTCCGGACTCCGCCCCACGGCGCCCACCGGCGTCAAGACCCCCGCGCCGCCAGGCCAGGAGGGCAGCGGCCAAGACCCCTCCATCGGGGAGGCCGCCGAGCGCGCCGGGTACCGCGAGAACGAGATGGGCAGCTCGGAGCATGAGCTCGACCACAGCTTAGAGGCCAGCTTTGAGCAGATGATGAAGGAGCGCGCCGCCCAGCTCGCCAAGGACCTCAACGACGCCATGGCGGAGGCCCAGCGCCAGGAGGAGGCCGAGCGCGCCGCCGAGTCCCGCCGTAAGGACGACGTGAACACCAACGACCCGGGCGAGCTCAGCGCCGAGACCCGCCCCGACGACGGCAGCATCGCGCCGCTCGTAGAGAGCGAGAAGTCCGCCGCCGAGGTCGCCGCTGAGGCCTTCGCCGCCCAAGGCGAGACCCCCGACGAGGCGCCGACCCTGACCACCTCCGGCGGCGGCGAGGGCCAGGTGAAGGGCGGCGGCGGCGGCGCGGACGGCGGCAGCGGCGAGTCCAGCCGCGGCGCTGAGGCCCTGGCGAAGGCCCCTGGCGACGCGGAGCGGGTGAGCGCGCGGTTCAGCATGGGCGCGCTCTCCCAAGAGGAGCGGGCCGAGCTCTTTGGCCTCGTCGCCGACAAGTCCGTCGTCACCCAAGGCGGCGACGGCGCGATGGACGAGCGTTTTGAGGGCTACTTCGAGGAGGCCGAGCGCGCCTTGGCCGAAGAGGAGCTCCCGCCGCTCATGGAGGGCCTCGTGCGCGCCTACTTTTTAGGTCTGAAGGAGACCCCGTGACCCCAGCCGAGTTTCAGCGCAGCTTTCACGCCGTCCGCGCCGAGGTGCAGCGTGTGATCGTCGGCTTAGAGCCGGTCATCGAGGGCGCCCTCACGGCGCTGTTCGCCGACGGCAACGCGCTCCTAGAGGGCAACCCCGGCCTGGGCAAGACCCGGCTGGTGCGCGCGCTCGCCGAGGCCCTGGACCTCAAGCCGAGCCGCATCCAGTTCACCCCCGACCTCATGCCCGCCGACGTCACCGGCACCCACCTCGTCGCTGAAGACGCCCAGGGCCGAAAGGAGCTGGTGCTCCGCCGGGGCCCGATCTTCGCCAACATCGTGCTCGCGGACGAGATCAACCGCGCCACGCCGAAGACCCAGTCGGCCCTGCTGGAGGCCATGCAGGAGCGCCAGGTGACGCTCTTGGGGGAGACCTGGCGGCTGCCCGAGCCCTTCATCGTCATCGCCACCCAGAACCCCCTGGAGATGGAGGGCACCTACCCCCTGCCCGAGGCCCAGCTCGACCGCTTCTTGGTGAAGCTGCTCCTGGAGCTGCCGACGGAGGACCAGCTCGTCGAGGTGCTCGGGCGAACGACGGCCACGGGCGGGGACGCGCCTCGGCCCGTGCTCGACGCCGCCGGGATCCTCGCCATGCGGGAGGCCGTGCGCCTCGTGCCCGCGGCGCCAGAGACCCTACGCCTCGCCGCGCGGCTCCTGCGCTTCACCCACGCCGACACCCCCGGCGCCCCTGAGGCCGTGCGCCGCTATGTGCGCTTCGGCGCCTCGCCCCGTGGGGTGCAGGCCATGGTGCTCGCCGGGAAGGTCCGGGCCTTGGCCACCCGGGGCGACGCCCGCCAGCCCGTGCTCTCCCCGGAGGACATCGTCGCCGTCGCCGTGGACTGCCTCCGACACCGCGTGCTGCTCAACTTCGACGGGGAGTCCGGCGGCATCGACCCCGCGAGCCTCGTGCGTGAGGCCGCCGACGCCGCGTCGCGCTCGCTCCGAGGCCGCTAGGTGGACCTCCCCGCCGAGCTTCTGGCCAAGCTGGAGCTGCTCCGCGTCGCGACGCGCCGGGCGCACCCCGGGCGTTACGCGGCGCGCACCCGCTCCAAGAAGCTCGGCGTCGGCGTAGACTTCGCCGACCACCGGCCCTACACCCCCGGCGACGACCTCAAACACGTCGATTGGACGCTGTACGGGCGCTCGGGGCAGCTCATGGTCCGCCTCGCTGAAGAGGAGACCGAGCTCAACGTACATCTGCTCGTGGACCGCTCGCGGAGCATGGGGCTCACCGTCGGCGCCGCCCAGGGCGATGACAAACGCGCCGTCGCCCAGCGGGTGGCCGTGGCCATCGCGTACGTCGCCCTCTGTAACCTCGACCAGGTGCGGCTCTGGCCCTACGCCGGGGCCTTGGGGCGGCCCTTGGCCTTGGCTCGCAAACGCGCCGAGGTCGTGCGCGCCTGGACCTTCTTGGGCGAGTCCGAGCCGCCGCCGGGCACGGACACCCTCGGCGCCGCGCGGCAGATGATCGCCCTCGGCCCGGCCCGGGGGGTGGTCGTGCTCGTGAGCGACCTGCTCGATCCGTCCTGGCTCGCCGCCGTGGACCTGCTCCGCCACGAACGTTTTGACGTCGCCGTCGTCGCTATCCGCGGCCCCGGGGAGCTGAGCCTGCCCTTGGAGGGTGAGCGCTTTGACCTCGTGGACGGCGAGACGGGCGCCGTGCTCGCCGGGGTGAGCCGGGGTGAGCTGACCGCCGCCCGCGCCGCCGCCCGGGCCCGCTGGGACGCCGTCGAGGACGACTGCCGCCGCCGGGGTGTGCCCGTCGCCCGCACCCTGACCGGCGACCCGACGGACATGGAGGGCCTGCTCTTGACCTTGCTGCGGGGTCGGGGCGTGCTGCGATGAGCCTCTGGCCGCTCCTGGAGCCCAGCCGCGCCGCGGCCTTGTTCGTGGCCTGCGCCGCGCTCATCGTCCTGTGGTTCTTGCTGCGGCCCAAGGCTCGGCGGGTGGTGGTGCCGAGCCTCACGCTCTTTGAGCTCGACGCCAAGACCCACCGCGACCCCCGCTGGCGGGAGCGCCTCGCCTTGTTGCTCCAGCTCCTCGGCGCCGGGCTCCTCTGCGCGGCCCTCGTCGGGGAGGCCGCCCCGGAGGCCGCCCCGGCGGCGGAGGTCGGCGCCCCCGTGGCCTACGTCGTGGACCTCAGCGCCTCGATGTGGGCCGAGGGCCGCCTGGAGGCCGCCCGCGCCGTGCTCGCCGCCGCGCCGGAGAGCGCCGTCATCGCCGCCGGGGACAGCCCGCGCCTCGTCGCGCCGCCGGGCCTCGCCGGGGG
>JAKLKD010000388.1 GCA_023150845.1 Myxococcota bacterium
GCCTCGCGGCGCGGGTTGGGCGGGCTGATGAGGGGCTCGTGTGGGCGCAGGAGGCGGGGGCCCTCTTCACCGCCCGAGGCGATCGGGGAGGCGCGCTCCTCGCCCGAGCGCTCGCGGCCTCGCTTAGCGGTGACCCCACCCGGCGCGCGTCGGTGCTCGCTGAAGCGCTGGCCGTCGATGAAGGCGACTACGCCTGGCAGGCCGCAGGGCTGTTGGTGGACGACACGACACCTCCAGAGGCCCTGGCGCGGCTCGACGCGCACGTCGCCCGTCTTGAGCGCCCACAGGTCTGCCGTGAGCTGTTCTCCCCCGAGGCGCTCTCCGCGCAACTCACGGCGCGCCGATTTTTCTCACAACGGCAGGCCTAGTGGACAGGTAGAGGCGTGGGATGTCCCCACCACGATCCCCCAGAGGTCACCATGTCTGCTCCGCTCCTTCATCAACCCGGCCACGCGGCCGCGGGCGTCCCGTTCCGTCAGCTCGACCCCGGCACGTTTGACGTGCGCTCGCACCTTCGCTCCAACGGCAGCTCCAGCGTCGTCGGCCACGTCTTCGTGGAGACGATCAACAGCAACGTGAAGGTCGAGCACTACGCCCTGGCCGCCGCCTTCGCCTCGCCGAACAGCACCCAGGACATGCGCATCGAGCGCCGCGCCCAGAGCCACACGAGCCTCTCCGCGTTCCTGAACGAGATGCGCGGCCTGGAGAGCCCCGGCAACACCTTCACCTACATCCGCGCCGAGTGTGAGACCTTCAGCTCCTTGCCCTCCTAGCCCACGACGAGCGCCCCGCCCGGGACCGAAGACGGACCTGGCGGGGCGTTTGAGCGACGAAGACCGCTTTGGTTTACGCATCGTGCTTGTTGTTTCGCCGGGCCCGCCGCGCGCGCGCCCGCCGTGAAGAGGAGAGCAGCTCCATGGCGTCTCGTTCGCTGGCCGCCTTGATCACGGCGCGTTTGGCCCGGTTGAGCGTCTCACGGGGCAGCCCGTATCGCGCGGCGACCTCCGCGTCGCTCTCGCCGACGAGGAGACGCTCCCAGACCGCCTGCGCCAAGGTCGCCGCCTGCCGCCCGCCCACCGCGCTGGCCGCATCAGCGATGAGGCTCGGCAGCGCCGCGATCCGCTCCCGCAGCCAGACCTCCTGCTCGGCGGTGATGGAGAAGGTGCCCTCCGGGGAGCGCTCGGGCAGCACCTCAAAGCGCCCGTGGCCACGGCTACGCGCCCGCGAGGCCTTTCGTCGGGCGGCGATGATCAGCAGCCGTCGCGCCTCGGAGTCGCCGCCTTTGGCGAGGGCGCGCTCCATTGGCGCGGGCCGATGGAGGAACTCGACCCCGCTGTCCTGGAGCGCGTCCTCAATACGCGCGTCGCACAGCCAAGGCTGGCGGAAGCGCACGGCGCTGAGCATCGCGGTGCGGGACGAGGGTTGGAAGAGGCGTTGAAGACACTGAGCGACGGCGCTGGGCATGAGGGGCTCCTTCGAGTTGGGGCACAAGCAGACGCAAGCTCCATGCCAAGGCGGACACCCCCCCTCCAGCACGTTGAGGGCGCGATCGGACTTGTCGTTTGGCAGAAACCACGTACTTTAGATACGTGCTAAACGTACCTGAGATACGTTCCCTGGAGCCCCCATGAACCTCCCTCCGGCCCTCTCCAACCGCGCGCTGCGAGGCTGCCCCTCCGTGGGCGCCGCCGCCGATCTCCTGCTCACGGAGGTGATGGGCCAGGCGGGGCCCGCGCTCTTGGCCTTCTCCCCAGAGGCCCGCGCGCTGAGCGCCACGGCGCTCGTCGGCCTCGGCGACGCCACCCGCTGCCTGCTCACCCTAGGTGAGCGGGGGGGCGGGCTTGGCTCATCCACAAGCTTGCTGCGCCTGCTCCGCGAGGTGGAGCGCCCGGTGGTGGTGGATCTGCTCGTCGGCACGGTCTGCGTCGGCGCACAGAGCCAGCGCTGGTCTACGCTCCGCTCCAAGACTCTGTCGTCTGTCCCGGCGACACATCTCGTGGCGTGGCCGATGCTGGCGCCGGTCCTCGGTCTGTGCGGGATGTTGTTCATCGAGCTACAGACCGACGAGCATACCGCGCCGCTGGTAGAGGCGCTACAGCCCCTCTTGAGCGATGTGGAGGCCCTGCTCGACGCCGTCGCCCCGGCGCTCCTGCTCTTGCCCGAGCCCCTGCCGCCGCCCGATGATGAGCTGGTGAACCTGCCCTTCGTCGGCGCGCGCACACGCCACGCGCTGCGGCACCTCAAGGTGTTCAACGCCCAAGAGGACGAGGTGCTGCTCCTCAGAGGCGAGAGCGGCACCGGCAAGTCCACCCTCGCGCGGTGGTGCCATGATCAGTCCACACGGCGAAAAAAACCCTTCGTCGAGGCGCGGCTCCACGGCAAGCCCAAGGATCTACAGACGACAGAGCTGTTCGGCGCCAAGCGCGGCGCCTACACCGGCCTCCACCAAGATCGGCGCGGCTATATTGAGGAGGCCGAGGGCGGCACCTTGTTCATCGATGAGCTCGACAAGCTCCCCATCGAGACCTTACACGCGCTCCTGCGCTTGCTGGACGAGGGAACCTACACCCGGCTCGGCGACATGACCGTGCGGGAGGCGAACGTCCGCGTCATCGCCGCGAGCAACGCGAACCTGGAGCAGCTCTGTGAGACGGGGCGCTTTCCCCACGATCTTTTTCAGCGTGTGACGGGCTTCTCGGTCACCTTGCCGCCGCTGCGGGAGCGCCAGGAGGAGATCGTGCCGCTCGCGCGGGCGATGCTCCGCCAGATGAGCGCTGAGGCGAAGGGCGCGCAGGTCGACCTCGACGATGAGGCCCGCGCCCTGCTGAGCGCCGCGCCGTGGACGGGTAACCTCCGCGCGCTGAGCAAGACGATGCGCCGCGCCGTCGCCCAGACGACCCAGGGTGTCGCCCCCGGCGCGTTCGTGGTGCTGGGGCGGGCGCAGATTCAAGAGGCGCTGACGCCCGACGCCGCGCCGTCCGCGCTGCGTGAGCGACTAGAGGCGGCGGCGGAGGCGCTGGTGGACGAGGCCCTCAAGCGTCAGGACGGGCCGAGAGCGCTCACCTTTGAGCACGCCGAGCGCTTCCGCGCCCTCGTCGTCCGCGCGGCCGCGAGGCGCATGAGCGCCGCCGACGTGTACCGCCTCTTCGGGCGTCCCGGCGCCGTCGCCCAGAACAATCACCAGCGCCTCCTCCGCGAGCAGCTTGAGTCCGCCGACGAGCTCCTCCGGCACCTCAGCGGCGGGTGAGGGGAGCGCGGCGGCCGAGCGCGCGAGGTCTCTCACGCTCGCCTCCGCGTCTTGCGTGCGCCCTGACTGAGCGGCGCCCTGCGCGCTCCTGGTGTCGGACTCTGCGCTGCGCCATCAGGAGTCGCGCGTGGAACGCACGGAGGCGCGTAAGACC
>JAKLKD010000389.1 GCA_023150845.1 Myxococcota bacterium
GCGTCCTCCGGGGCGGGCACGGGCGGGCTCAGGCCGTAGACGTGGCAGGTCGAGACGAGCACGACCCGAGCGGCGCCGCTGGCCCGGAGCAGGGCGTGGACGGCCCCGACGTTGTCGGCGACGGCGCCCACGGGGTCGGCCTCGGCCTGGGCCGGTGACGTCATCGCCGCGAGGTGCAGGACGAGGTCAGGCGCGAGGTCCGAGACGGCGCGGGCCACGACCTCGGCGTCGCGGAGGTCCAGGGCCGCCCGGCTGGGGGCGTGAACCTCCCAGCCGCGCGCGCGGAGCAGGCCCACGACGCGCTGGCCCAAGAAGCCCGCGCCGCCGGAGACCAGGGCGCGCATCTCAGTCGCGGGTGTCGAAGACGACGGTCTCGACGGGGAGCACGTCGGAGCTCTCGTCGAACCACTGCAGGGTGTACTCGCCGGGCGGAGGCGCCTTGAGGCGGACCGTCGGGGTGAAGCAGGCCTCGCAGTCCTCGGCGGCCTCGCCGGGCTCCCAGCCCTCAAACACGCGGATCGTCCAGCCCTCGCCGACCACGTCGGGGGCGAAGGTGTCCTCACAGCCCGACAGGACGCCCTCGCGCTCGATGAGGATGTCGCCGTCGTCCGTCGTGTTGACGTTGATCACGGGCTCGTCATCGAGATCCCAGTCGGTGCAGACCTCGGTGGACCAGGCGACGGTGACGTCGCCGCCACAAGCCAGCAAGAGCGCGAAGAGCAGCATGGGGGGCCTCCTTTTGTCAGCCCAAGTCCATAACGCAGCGCGCGGCGAACCGCAGGATTTACAAGAGCCGACGCTCGCCGAGCTGCTCCAGGGCCACGGTGAGCGCGCGCACGTCCTGGGCGCGGTCCCGGGGGCAGACCATGAGCACCTCGCCGACCTGGACCACGACGAGGCCCTCCACGCCGAGCAAAGCGACGGTCTGGCCCGGGGCGAAGACGACGTTGTCTTGGGCCTCGTGGCTCACGACGAGGGCCGCCCGGCCGACGCCGCCGCTCACCGGGGGCAAGATCTCGGCGAGGGCCTCCCAGCTCCCCACGTCGGACCAGCCGAGCTCGGCGCGCACGGTGAGCACGTGGGAGTGCCGCTCCATGACGCCGTAGTCGATGGAGATGCGGTCCATCTTGTTGTAGAGCTCGACGAGGCGCTCGGGGTGGGCGCGGAGCTGCTCCAGGGCCGTCCAGGTGCGCGGGAGGTGCTGGCGGAAGGCGTCGCGCATCGCCTCGACGGTGAAGACGAACATGCCCGCGTTCCAGAGGTGGACGCCGCCGGCGACGTAGCTCGCGGCGAGCTCCGCGTCGGGCTTCTCGACGAAGCGGCTCACCCGCAAGAAGGGCCGATCGCCGAAGCTGCCCAAGGCGCCGCCGACCTCCAGGTAGCCGTAGCCCGTCTCCGCACGGGTCGGGACGAGGCCGATGGTGACGAGCGCGTTCGTCGCCCGGGCGGCCTCAGCGCAGTCCAGCAGGAGATCCCGGAGCTCGTCCTCCTCACGGATGAGGTGATCTGAGGGCAGGACGATCATCACGGCGTTCCGACCGTGAGAGCGGTGGCCGACCTCCAGCACCCCCCAGCCGACGGCCGGGGCGGTGTTCCGTCCTTCGGGCTCGACGAGCAGGTTCTCCGGCGGCAGCATGCCCAGCTCCGCCCGGAGGGGCTCGGCCATCTCCGCCGAGGTCACCACGAGCACCCGCGCCGCGGGCACGATGGGCAGCACCCGGTCGACGGTGGCGCGGATGAGCGTCGTCTCCCCGTTCACCGAGAGGCACTGCTTGGGGAGCCCCCGCCGCGACCAAGGCCAGAACCGTGTGCCCCGCCCCCCGGCGATGATGAGCACGAAGACGTCCTGGCTGCGGTCGGTCATGGGGCCTCGACGGGGAAGAGCTCGGGGCGCAGCGCCTGGAGGGCGCCATACGCCGCGACGGCCGCCGCGTTGGAGAGGTTGAGGCTTCGCGCCGGGCCGGGGATGGGGATCCGCCAGGCGCCGAAGCGCTCGACGAGGTGATCCGAGAGCCCCACGGACTCCCGGCCAAAGACGAGCACGTCCCCCGGCGCCCAGGGGATCTGGGTGTAGACCCCGGCGCCGCGGGTGGAGAAGAGGCGCAGGGTGCGACCCGCCGCCCAGGCGAAGAAGGCGTCGTCGTCGGGGTAGACCGCGAGGTCTACGTCCCGCCAGTGGTCGATGCCCGCGCGCCGGACGGCCTTCTCGTCGAGAGAGAAGCCGAGGGGGTGGACGAGGTGCAGCCGGGCGCCGAGCCCGATGCACAGCCGCCCGATGTTCCCGGTGTTGCCCGGGATCTCCGGCTGGAGCAGGGCGATGTGCAGCAGAGGCTCAGCGGCGGGCGCGTCGGCCACAGGGCTCAGGCCTCGCCAGCCGGGGCGGTGTACTGCCCGACGATGACGCGGGCGGGGCGGATCACCCGGGTGCCGACGCGGAAGCCCGCGGAGAACACCTGGGCCACGCGGCCGTCTAAGCGCTGCTCCGAGACGGGCATCGTCGTGAGCGCCTCGTGCTGGTCGGGGTTGAAGGCGTCGCCCACGGCGCCGAACTCCTGGAGGCCGAGGCCCTCGAAGCCCTCGACGAACGCGCGCTGCACGAGCTCCAGACCCTGGAGCAGGGTGGGGTCGATCTCGGCGCGCTGCATGGCGGCGAGGGTGCGGCGGAGGTTCTCCAGAGGCTCAAACAGCCGGGAGACGACCTCACCGCGCTGAATCTCCTCCTTCAAGGCCACCTGACGCTCCAGGCGGGTCTTGTAGGCGACCATCTCCTCTTGGGCGTTCTTGTACGCCCCGGAGACGGCCCGCAGCCGCGCCGTGGTGTCGTTGAGCTGGCGCTCCAGCTCTTCGATCCGCGGATCCACGAGCACCTCGACGCCCCCGGTCCCGCTGTCTTGGCCCACGTCGGCGCTCTCGACGGGCGCCTGCTCTTCTTGGTTCTGGTCATCCGACATTGGAAGCTCCTCGTGAGGCTGCAAGCTAACCCCAGGGCCCTTCGCGGCAAGGCGGGCGACGGGCGCTTGACGGCGCGCCGCTTGGGGCTAGAGGGGAGGTCCGCCCGGCGCATAGGTGACCCCATGGAAGACAAGCAGACTCAGCAGATGACGATCCTCGCGGCCGTGCTCGTGGGCTTGGTGCTCGTCATCAAGCTCGTCGAGCCGCCTGAACCTGAAGACGAGGGCGCCCCCGACGACAAGGATCTCGTCGAGATCAAGGCGGCGGACGTCGTCGGCCTCACCTTGACCACCGCCGAGGGCAGCCTCATCGCCGAACGCCAGGAGGCGGGCTGGCGCCTCGTGTCCCCGCTCCAGGCCAAGGCCAAGACGAGCGAGCTCGACGGCCTCGTGGAGCTCGTAGACGCGCTCCGCGTCGGCGAGCCCATCACCGGCGCCTCCCCGGCGACC
>JAKLKD010000036.1 GCA_023150845.1 Myxococcota bacterium
CCGCGCGACGCCGAGATCACGGCCCACCACGGCGACCTCCCTGCCCTCTCCGACGAGCTGGGCGGCGATGGCCGCGCCGATCCCCCGCGTCCCGCCTGTGACGACGTACACCATCTCGCACCTCCAGCGCCCAGGCTGAATCACCTGACCGAACTAGAATATCATTCTAGTTTCTACTGGACAAACCCCCGGCCGCGCCGCTCGGGCGAACGGGCGTCAGCCGCCTTTGGTGAGGGTGCAGGCCTCGGCGTCCCCAGCCTTACAGGCCTGCTCCAGCAGCGCCTTGCCCTTCGCGGCGTCCGGGGTGGCCGCCTTGCCCCCGAGGTGCATCTTGCCCAGCTCGCGGCAGGCCCCGGCGTGCTGGCTCTCGCAGGCCAAGACGAAGCGGCGCTCGGCCTGCTCTCGGTTGGCCGCGCCCTCGGCGCCGAGCAACGACATGCCCAAAGCGTAACAGGCGTCCTGGTCGCTGCCGTTGCAGGCCTGGCGGTAGAGCTCCCGGGCCTGCATCACGTCGCGGTAGCCCGGCGGCCCGCTCTCCATGAGCTTGCCCTCGCGGTAACAGGCCCGGGCGACCCCGGCGTTGCAGCTCGTCGAGAAACGCTCCAAGGCCGCCGCGGTGTCTTTCGGCGCGGCGTAGCCGCCCTCCTGGAGCACGCCGACGTGGAAACAGGCCCGCATCGCCCCCTCGTCGCAGTCCGCGGTGTAGACCCCCCGCAGGCGCTCACGCTCGGGCTCCCCCAAGGCCGAGAACGTCCGGCTCAGGGCCTCGTCTTGGTCCTCCCAGGCGAGGCGCATCAGGGCCTCGTGGGCGCAGGCGGACTTCACACCTTGGGCGCAGCCGCTCTCAAAGAGCGCGATCGCCCGGCTCGGGTCGGCGGCGCTGCCCCGCCCGTTGGCGGCGGCCACCCCTTCTGAGACACACTTCTCCCCGGCGCAGGGCGTCTGCTGCGCGCTGGTGGTTGGCGCGAGGAGCGCGCTCACACCAAGCGTGAGCGTCGCCACCACAACGATGGTCACGAGCCTGTTCATCAACCCTCCGGGGATGCGCGCTATTCTGACACGCCGCGGGCCGGAGCATTCCAGGGACTGAGTCGACGGGCCAGGATCATGAGCCGGTAGGGGATCTGCGCGGCGACGAAGATCCAGAGCGCGGGCCCGAAGAGGTGCATCCGGAGCGCCTCCAAGGGGCTCCCCTCCCCCATGAAGCCGAAGGATCGAGTGAGCCCACAGCCCGGGCAACGAAGCCCAGTGAGCGCCTTGAGCGCACACATCGGCGGCAGGTCAACGCCGAAGAGCGTCGCGCCCTCCCGGCTGGGGTCGAGGAGGATCGACGCCCCGACCACGAGGAGCGCGGCGCAGAGCGCGACGACGTGGTTGCTCGTCGGCGTCTCCCGCGCCCAAGACGGCGCGGTTGGAGACGCCGCGGCGCTCAAGGCAGGCGCCCCGCGTCACGCGCGATCCGATCGAGGATCCCGTTCACGAAGGCCTTGGAGTCCTGGGTGCCAAAACGTTTGGCGAGCTCGATGGCCTCGTTGATCGTCACGTTCACCGGGATCTCGTTGAGGAACGAGAGCTCGTAGGCCCCGAGCCGCAGGATGTTCCGGTCCACGAGCGACATCCGCGCCACGCGCCAGTTCGTCGAGCTGGCCTGGATGCGGGCGTCCAGCGCCTCACGCCGGGCGTCTACCCCTTCAGCGAGGGTGGTGGCGAAGGCGACCTCGTCGGCCTCGGGCTGGTGCGCCCCGAGGGACTCATCAGCCCCGTCGAGGATGCCCGCCCAGAGCCCGTCCAGGGCGATCTTCGCGGAGGTGCCCGCGAGATCGGCCTGGTAGAGCGCCTGGAGGGCGTAGTCACGGGCGCGGCGTCGGCTGGCCACCTAAGCCCCCACGTCGAGGGACTTGAACAAGGAGACCATCTCCAGCGCACCCAGGGCCGCCTCGGCGCCCTTGTTGCCCATCTTGGTGCCCGCGCGCTCGATGGCCTGCTCGATGGAGTCCGTCGTGAGCACGCCGAAGATCACGGGCACGCCGGTCTGCAGCGCCACCTGGGCCGTGCCCTTGGCGACCTCGCTGGCGACGTACTCGAAGTGCGGCGTGCCGCCCCGGATGACGCAGCCCAAGGCGATGATCGCGTCGTAGCGCCCGGTGCGGGCGAGGCGCGCGACGGCGACGGAGATCTCCACCGCGCCGGGCACCCAGACCACCTCACAGCGGCTCTCAACGTCGACGCCGTGGCGGCGAAGGGTGTCGAGCGCGCCGTCGAGCAGGCGAGACGTGATGAGATCGTTGAAGCGGGACACGACCAGGGCGAAGCGACCGCCCGCGTCGGTGTGAAGCCCCTCATAGACGCGCATGGCGTTTTATCTCCGAAGGTTCAGGAGGTGACCGAGCTGAGCGGCGCGCGCGGCCAAGAAGCCACGGTTCTGCTCAGTCGGCTGAATCTCAATGGGGACCCGCTCGACGACGCGGAGGCCGAAGCCCTCCAGGCCGACGATCTTGCGCGGGTTGTTGGTGAGCAGGCGCATCTCGCGGATGCCCATGTCGAGGAGGATCTGGGCGCCGGAGCCGAACTCCCGGAGGCCGCTGGCCTCGGGGGCCCGGGCCTCGGGCTGGAGCTCGTCCGCGCCCTGCTGGGGCAAGAGGTGGCTCTTGAACATCGCCAAGAGGTCCGCCTCGCTGCGTCCGCCGTAGATGTTCATGTACAGGAGCACCCCGCCCTCTTGGGAGAGCTGGGCCAGCGCGGTCTGGAGCTGGGCGGCGGCGTCGGAGGACCCGGCGCGGAACACGTCGCCGATGGGATCCGCGGCCTGCACACGCACGAGCGGCGTGGCGGGGATCTGGCCCTTCCACAAGGCGAGGTGCATGCCGCCGTCGGTCACCGAGCGGTAGACCCGGCAGTTGAACTCGCCAAACTCCGGCATCGGCAGCCGGGCGTCGAGCACCCGCATCACGAGGCGCTCGTTCCGCAGGCGCCACTTGATGATGTCGGCGACGGAGAGGATGTGCAGCTTGTGGGTGGCGGCGAAGCGCTCGAGATCGGGCATCCGGGCCATGGTGCCGTCGTCGTTCATGATCTCGCAGATCACGCCCGAGGGGGTGAGCCCGGCGAGGCGCGCGAGATCGACGCTGCCTTCGGTCTGCCCCGTGCGCACGAGCACGCCGCCGTCCCGGGCGCGCAGGGGGAAGATGTGCCCCGGCGTCACGAGGTCCAAGGGGCCCTTCGAGGGGTCGATGGCGACCTTGATGGTCTGGGCGCGGTCGGCGGCGGAGATGCCCGTGGTGACGCCCTCGCGGGCCTCGATGGAGACCGTGAACGCCGTGTGGTAGGGGCTCAGGTTGTTCGACGCCATCATCGGCAGGCCGAGCTGGCGCACCCGCTCCGCGGTGAGCGTGAGGCAGATGAGGCCGCGGCCGTAGGTGGCCATGAAGTTGATCGCCTCAGGCGTCACCTTCTCCGAGGCCATGGTGAGGTCGCCCTCATTCTCGCGGTCCTCGTCATCGACCAGGATGACGATCTTCCCGGCCCGCATGTCCTCGAGGCCTTGCTCAACACGACGCAGCGGGTCGTGGTCCATCACGATGAACGACATCAGCGCTCCTTCCCGGTATAGCCCAAGGCCCGCAGGCGCTCGAAGCTCAGGTTTCCGCCGCCGGACTCCGCCCGCAGCAGCCGCTCGACGTACCGCGCGAGCACATCCACCTCAAGGTTCACACCTTCGCCGGGGCGGCGCGTGGTCATGTGCGTGCTCCGAGCGGTGTGGGGGATGACGTTCACGCGGAAGGAGTCTCCTCGCAGCTCGTTGACGGTCAACGACACGCCGTCGATGCAGATGGAGCCCTTCTCGGCGATGTATCTCGACAGCTCCGGCGGCGCCTCTACCCACAAGACCCAGCTCTCGCCGTCCTCGTGGGAGGAGCGCAGCACGCCGACGCCGTCGACGTGGCCCTGGACGAGGTGCCCGCCGAGGCGATCCCCAGCGCGCAGCGCCTGCTCCAGGTGCACACGATCCCCTGGGCGACGTTGGCCCAAGGTCGTGCGCTCCATCGTCTCCCGGCCCGCCGTGGCGGTGAAGCTCTCCCCCTCTTTGGTCTCGACGGTGAGGCAGACGCCGTCCACGGCGATAGACGCGCCGAGCTCGACGGTGGAGAGGTCATAGGCCGTCTTGAGGCGCAGCACGACGCCGTTGTCTTTGGGCCGAACCGCGAGGATCGTGCCCAGGTCGGTGACGAGTCCGGTGAACATCAGGCACGCTCCAGCACGATGAGCAGGTCCTCGCCGACGGGCCGCGCGTCTACGTGGCGGAGCCTGTAGGCCTCGGCCAAGGGGATCGGCGCGCCGCCGACGAAGCCCAGGCCCCCGGCGAGCACCTTCGGCGCCACGAAGAGGCAGAGGCGATCGACGAGGCCAGCGCTGAGGAGCGCGCGGTTGAGCCCGGCGCCGCCCTCGACGAGCACGCTGTGCACCCCCCGCGCGGCCAGGGCCCGGAGCCCAGCGCCGAGATCGACGCCGCCCTCCGCCCGGGGCACCCGCACCACGTCGGCGGGCAAGGCGCGGTCCGGGGCGTCCTGGGCGCAGAGCACGACGGGGCGACGCCCGGCGCGCATCACCCGGGCCTCGGGCGTGACTCGAAGCTGAGTGTCGACGATCACCGGCAGGGCGTCGCGGCCGCCCTCGATCCGGGTGTTGAGGCTCGGGTCGTCGGCGAAGAGCGTGCCCGAGCCCACCATCACCGCGTCGTGGCGGTCGCGCAGGCGGTGGCCCTCCAGGCGCGCGGCCTCGCCGGTGATCCATTGGGAGCGCCCGAAGGCGTCGGCGACGCGGCCGTCGAGGCTCACCGCGGCCTTCACGGTGACGAGGGGGCGCCGCTCGCTCAAGGCGAGCAGGTACGGCGCGTTGAGCGCCCGGCAGGCGGCCTCCTCGACGCCGAGCACGACCTCGACCCCGGCGGCGCGCAGACGGTCGAGGCCCATCCCGGCGACGATGGGGTTGGGATCGACCATGCCGACGATCACCCGGCGCACCCCGGAGCGCAGCACGGCGTCGGTGCAGGGCGGGGTGCGGCCGTGGTGGTTGCAGGGCTCCAGGTTGACGACCATCGTGGCGCCGGGCGCCCGGCGGTCGGGGAGCTTCCGGAGGGCGTCGACCTCGGCGTGATCCTGGCCCGCCGCGCGGTGGAAACCCTCGGCCAAGGTCTCGCCCGCGTCGGAGACGATGACGCAGCCGACCATGGGGTTCGGCGCCGTACGGCCCTCGGCCTGGCGCGCGAGCTCCAGGCAGCGGCGCATCCAGCCCTCAGCGCTCACCGGGGGTCTCCAGAAGCGGCTGGAGCAGGGCCAAGAAGGCCTCCGGGCTCGCGAGCTCTTGGTACACCGAGGCGAAGCGGAGGTACGCCACGCGGTCCAGCGCGAGGAGCTCCTCCAAGGCCAGCTCGCCGATGCGGCGGGAGCTGATCTCGCCCTTGTCCCCCTCAGCGAAGACCCGGCGCTCGATACGCGCCAGGGCCGCCTCGACCTCCTCCTGGGCCACGGGGCGCTTCCGGCAGGCCACTCGTAGGCCCGCGCGCACCTTGTCCTCGTCAAAGGCCTCCCGAACGCCGGTCTTCTTGACCACCTGGGGCATCCGCAGCTCCAGGCGCTCATGGGTCGTGAAGCGCCGCCCGCAGGACTCACACTCCCGACGCCGCCGGATGGTGTCTCCGAGGTCGCGGGAGTCGATGACCTTCGACTCGGCGTGTTGGCAGGCCGGACAGATCAACGCCGGGTGCTCCAGTCGATGTGCACGTCGGGCACGGGGTGGGCCTCACACCAGGCCGCGACCTGGCTGGAGACCCGGGCCAAGGTGGCCTCGTCGTTCGGGGCGCTGAGCACGTCGGCGATGAGGTCGCCGATCATCGCCGCGTCGTTGGCGTCCATGCCCCGGGTGGTCATGGCCGGGGTGCCGATGCGCACGCCCGAGGTCACGAAGGGGGAGCGCTTCTCGCCGGGCACGGTGTTCTTGTTCACCGTGATCGCCACCTTGCCCAGGGCCTCCGAGGCGTCTTTGCCCGAGAGCTCCCGATCGCTGAGGTCGATGAGCATGAGGTGGTTGTCGGTGCCGCCGCTCACCAGCGAGAAGCCCCGGGCGACGAGGCGGGCGGCGAGGGCCTGGGCGTTGTCGATGACCTGGGCGGCGTAGGCGCGGAAGGAGGGATCGAGGGCCTCACCAAACGCCACGGCCTTGGCGGCGATGACGTGCATGAGCGGCCCGCCCTGGGTGCCGGGGAAGACCGCGGAGTTGAGCCCCTTCATCACGTCCTTGTTGCCCAAGACCAGGCCGCCGCGGGGGCCGCGCAGGGTCTTGTGGGTCGTCGTCGAGACGTACTCACAGAAGGCTACGGGGTTGTCGTGCAGCCCGGCGGCGACGAGGCCCGCGACGTGGGCGATGTCGGCGAGCATGACGGCGCCGACCTCATCGGCGATGGCCCGAAAGCCCGCCCAGTCCCAGGCCCGGGGGTACGCGCTCGCCCCGGTGATGATCATCTTGGGGCGGTGGGCCAGGGCCAGCTCGCGGACCTGGTTCATGTCGATGCGGCCCGTGGCGGGGTCGAGGCCGTAGTGGAAGGCCTTGTAGGTGAGCCCCGAGGAGTTCACCGGCGAGCCGTGGGTGAGGTGCCCGCCGTGGCTCAGGTCGAGGCCCAAGATCGTGTCGCCGGGCTTGAGCGCGGCGAGGAACACCGCGGCGTTGGCCTGGGCGCCGGAGTGGGGCTGCACGTTCGCGCCGATGGAGCCAAAGAGCTGCTTGGCGCGGTCGCGGGCGATGATCTCGACCTGGTCCACGAAGTCGCAGCCGCCGTAGTAGCGGAACTTCGGCAGGCCCTCGGCGTACTTGTTCGTGAGCGGCGAGCCCATCGCCTCCATCACGGCCTTGGAGGCGTAGTTCTCCGAGGCGATGAACTCCATGTCGTGGGCCTGGCGGCGGATCTCACCGAGGATCGCCTCGTAGACGGCGGGATCGGCCTTCGCGAGCTGGCTGAGGTCTGACATCGTGTGCTCCTTACTCGCTCAGGCGCCGCGGCCGAGCGTCTCGATGGCGGTGATCTTCTGGACTCGCTCCGCGTGGCGACCACCCTCGAAGCTCGCGGAGAGGAAGGCGTCGACGAGCTCCAAGGCCAGCCCGACGCCGATCACCCGCTCGCCGAGGCAGAGCACGTTGGCGTCGTTGTGCTGGCGGGTGGCCCGGGCGGAGAAGGTGTCGGAGCAGACCGCGGCGCGCACGCCGGGCACCCGGTTCGCCGTCATCGCCATGCCTTGCCCCGTGCCGCAGCACAGAAAGCCGAGCTCCGCCTCCCGGGAGGCGACGGCCCGGGCCACGGCCACGGCGAGGTCGGGGTAATCACAGCGCTCGGCGACGAGGGTGCCGTGGTCGGTGACGTCGTGGCCGAGCCCGCGCAAGTGCGCGATGATCTGGGCCTTTAGGGCGAAGCCAGCGTGGTCAGCGCCGATGGCGAGCCGCATGGGGTCTCCTGCGCGCGGGGTGGGCGGAGCGACGTAACCCGGCGGCGCGAGCGCGGCGCGTCCCCGGGGCGCTCAGGACTCGAAGCGACCGAAGACCACCGAGGCGTTGGTGCCGCCGAACCCGAAGGAGTTGCTGATCGCCCGGCGAATCGGCACCTCCCGCGCGGTCTTGGGCACATAGTCGAGGTCACACTCGGGGTCTGGGGTCTCCCAGGTCGCTGTCGGGGGCACGACGCCGTGGTGCAGCGCGAGCACCGTCGCGACGGCCTCGATGCCGCCCGCGGCGCCCAAGAGGTGCCCGGTGACGGCCTTCGTCGAGGACACCATGAGCTTGTCGGCGTGGTCGCCGAACACGGCGCGGATCGCCGTGGTCTCGGTGCTGTCGTTCTGCGGCGTCGAGGTGCCGTGGGCGTTGATGTACTGCACGTCGGAGGGGTTGAGCCCGGCGCTGCGCAGGGCCATCCGCATACAGCCCGCCGCGCCGCGACCGCCCGGCGCCGGGGCGGTGAGGTGGTGGGCGTCGTTCGTGAGGCCGTAGCCCAAGATCTCGCCGTAGATCGTCGCCCCGCGGGCCTGGGCGTGCTCCAGGGACTCCAAGACGAGCACCGCGGCGCCCTCCCCCATCACGAAGCCGTCGCGGTCGGCGTCGAAGGGCCGGGAGGCCCGGGCGGGGTCGTCGTTGAACTTGGACAGCGCCTTCATCACCATGAAGCCGGCGAAGGCCGTCGGGGTGATCGCCGCCTCGGCGCCCCCGGCGAGGATGACGTCGGCGTCGCCTTGGCGGATGACACGCCAGGCCTCGCCGAGGCTGTGGTTGCCCGAGGCGCAGGCCGTCGAGACGCAGAGGCTCGGGCCCTGGGCGTTGTGGCGCATGGCGATGTGGCCCGCGGCGAGGTTCGTCAGCGCCTTGGGGATGAAGAACGGCGAGAGGCCCTTCCAGCCCTGGGAGACGAAGTCCGAGTGCCCGGCGAAGATCTCCTCGATGCCGCCGATGCCCGTGCCGACGTAGACGCCGAAGCGCTCCGGGTCGAGCTTGGCGCCTGGGAGGCCCGCGTGCTGCGCGGCCTCGTCCGCCGCGGCGATGGCGAGCTGGCAGAAGCGGTCCATGCGGCGCGCCTCTTTTTTGCCGACGGCCGCGTCGGGGTCAAAGCCCTTCACCTCTCCGGCGAAGCGCACCGGCCAGCCCGTCGGATCGAAACGGGTGATGGGCCCGATGCCTGAGCGGCCCTCAACCATCGAGGACCAGTTGTCGCCGAGGTTCAGGCCACAAGGACTGAGGGCCCCTAACCCCGTGACTACCACACGACGCATGCGGCCTCCGACCCATGAACGTCACGCGCACACAGCGTTGGGCAGCGGCTCACGAGGACGTCCGTTGAAGCACACAACCCGGTATAGCGCCAACGATCGCCGCTCGCCACCGAAGCGACGGGGGCTAAGCGGCGTTGGCGCAGGCGGCGTGGCTACTTGACGTGGCTGCTGACGTAGCTGATGGCGTCGCCGACGGTGAGGATCTTCTCGGCGTCTTCGTCGGAGATGTCGACGTTGAACTCTTTCTCGATGGCCATGACGAGCTCGACGATGTCGAGGGAGTCCGCGTTGAGGTCGTCGATGAAAGCGGCCTCGGGAACGACCTTCTCGGCGTCTACGCCGAGGTACTCCGCGATGAGACCCGTCACCTTATCGACGATCACTTTGTTCTCGGCCACGCGGCCTCCACCAGAGCAGGGTTGGTTCGCTGACCACATTTATCGTGCGCGCGCCTCCTGGCAAGGCCCGACCCTGGCCGCGCCCGTCAAGCGCGTCGCCCGCTCTCTCCTCGGGTCAACGCGCCGTTGATGAGGTGGGCGAGGCGCAGGGGCTCGGGGACCTTCCCGCGGTCGGTCACCTGGGCGAGGGCCCGGGCCGTCGCCGCCGGGGACTCCCCCACCACCTGAAAGACGAAGCCGCCCTCTTGGTGCACCACGCCCGCGCGCTCCAGGCGGGCGAGGCGGCCTTCAGCGTCGGGCAGCTTGGCCAAGGCCCGGCGCATGGCGGCGAGATCCGGCGGGCGGCGCATCACCGCGACGCAGGGGCGATCGAGGCGCTCAGCGAGGGCGGGAAGATCGATGACGTTGAGCCCCCCGACGGTGACGCCGTCGAGGAGCACGCCGTGGACCTGGGCGTGAAAGCGGCTGGACAAGAGCGCGCTGGCGATCACCTCGGCGCCGTCGTCGCCGTCCCGGGTGGCCCAGCCGAACACCATGCCGTCCAGGCGCACGCCGCGGCAGACGACCCCGCTCACGGGCACCCGGGCGCCAGGCGCGCGCTCGAAGGGCCCGTCGTCAAAGCCGACGAGGCGTAAAGAGAGCCCCCTGCGGGCGAGCTCGTCGAACGACTTCACGCCTTGGGCTCAAAGGCCGCGCGCAGGTCGGTGAGCAGGCCGCTTGAGGCGACCCGATCGCCCAAGGCCACGGCGGCCCGGATGTCGTCGGGGGTGGCCCGGCCGTGGCCAATCACGACGATCCCCCGCACGCCGAGCAGGAGCGCGCCGCCGATGGGGCGCTGCCGGGGGCGCCGCCCCAGCCGCAACATCGCCTCGGCGGTCTTGAGCAGGACGTTGCCGACGAAGCCGTCGCAGACGAGCACGTCACAGGCCCCGGCGAAGGCGTCATGGGGCTCGACGGGCCCCACGAAGCGGAGCGGCGCGGCGTCGAGGAGGGGCAAGGTCGCCTTCACCTGGGCGTTGCCTTTGCCGCGCTCCTCGCCGTTGGAGAGCAGGCCGATCCGCGGCGCGGCGACCCCCAAGGCGCAGCGCGCGTAGGCCTCGCCGAGCCGGGCGAAGGTGGCGAGCTGGTCCGGGCGGCAGTCGACGCTCGCGCCGAGATCGAGCACGACGAGCCCACCGCCATCCGCCCGGGGCACGGCGCTCACCAGGGCCGGGCGATGGACCCCCTCGAAGGTGCCGAGGACATGGACGGCGGCGGCCATGGCGGCGCCGGAGTGGCCACAGGTGACGAAGGCGCTCACCTCGCCCCGGGCGAGGGCCTCGACGCCGAGGCGAATGGACGAGCGCGGCTTCTCCCGCAGCGGCGCGACGGCGCTGTCGTCCATCAACACGACCTCTGGGGCGTGGTGAACGACGTGGGGCGCGTCCCCCAGGAGCGGGCGCAGCAAGTCCTCGACCCCAAAGAGGGCCAGAGGCGCAACGACGCCCCGAGCGGCCGCCATCGGCGCGCTGGGGGCGTCATCACCACCCATCGCGTCAAGGGCGACAGGCGATGGCGCGAGCGAGGTCAGGACGCTCAGTCTTCGCGGATCTCGATGACCTGACGGCCGCGGTACGAGCCGCAGGCCTCACAGACGCGGTGACGGAGCTTGAGCTCCGCACAGCTCGGGCAGGCCTCCACCGCCGCGGTGGCGACGAGGAAGTCATGGGCGCGGCGCATGTTCTTGCGCATGATCGAGGTACGCTTCTTCGGGACAGCCACAACAGCCTCCGGATCGTCAGTTGTCCAGCTTGAGGTGCTTGAGCACCGCGAAGCGTGGATCGACAGGGTCTGGGTCTTGGGTTTGGGTCGCCTTCGCCGACGCGGGCCGGACGCACGCGGGCAGGGCGAACCCTTCGGCCTCACAGGTTAACCGCGTCGGTAGGGAGAGCGCAAAGTGCTCGCTCACCACCGCCGCGAGATCAACCGTTGAGCCGGTGTAGAAGCCGACGTCGAGATCCTGCTCTTGGAGCTCACGCTCTTCGGGGGCCGCGTCGTCGAAGGGGACGTAGGACAGGTTGACCGGCCCGCCGAGGCGGAACGGGAGATCTTCGCTGCAGCGGTCGCAGGCGCGCGACAGCTCGGCGTGCAGCGCGCCGGTGACCTCGATGAGCTGCCCCTTTCGGTGCACCTCAAGCTCCCCGTCGATGCGCCGAACGACACCCTCAAGCCCGACCTGGGCGGCCTGGATCACCCAGGGCTCCACGTCGTCGAAGGTGATGTTCAGCCCCTCGTCGGGGATCTTCTCGATGTTCAGCAGCATGTGCGGGTGCGTCGCCGGAGGCAGGAAAGCTCGCCCCTTAGCGCGTGGGGCGGGCCTTGGCAAACATTCTCCGGCCTCGCCTAACGCCGTGAGCGCAGGCGCTCGGGCACGAGCTCGACCTCATCCCAAGGGCGCGGGTGCTCCCGCAGCTCCTTGAGGGTGGCGGCCCCAGCGGCCCAGAGCGCCTCCGGCGCGGCGTCGCGCACGTTGCCGAGGGGCCGGGCGCAGGACGACGCGAGGAGCGTGCCGTCGGAGAGCAGCTCCGCCCGGTACCCGCCGCCCACCCGCACCTTCTCCCCGGCGAGCCAGCGGCGCAGGTGATCCGGGGTGAGGTTGTCCCGACCGAGGGCCTCGACGGCCTCCAGGCCGCCCTTGGGGGGCTCCGCGCCGAAGGGCACCGTGGCCAAGACGCCGTCGGCGCCCGCCTGGCGCGCCCAGCCCGCCACGGCCCCAGCCCCGCCGGTGTTGGCGTCGGTGAGGGGAACACAGACGTAGAGGCCCAGGGGGCGCTTGCGCCGGGCGCGGGCCTCGCGGAAGGCCTCAACCGTCGAGACGGCCTCGTCGAGGCGGGTGCCGACGGCGGCGCGGTGGCTGCCCTCGTCGATGCCGCCGACGAGCACGGTGACCGCGCTGAGCCCCCAGTCCACCATGGCCTCGGCGCCCTCTGACGAGATCGGCCCGCCGGTGACGACGTGGGTGGGGCACTCCAGGCGGTTGCCAAACCGCACCAAGGCCGAGAGCAGGCCGCTCTGGGCGGGCTCACCCCCGGCGATCGTGAGGCGCAGGGGCCCGAGCCAGCGCTCGAAGCGCACGATCGTGTCGCGCCACTCCTTCTCTTTGAGCGGCGCCCCCGTGGCCCGGAGGAGGTTGGGGCCGAGGTGGAGGTCGTTCAGCCGCAGCACGAGGCGCGTCGGCCGCGGGGTCACGCCCGGCAGGCGCGCCGAGGCGGCTCGCGCCGCCGAACGGGCTTGGATGAGGAGCTGCTCCAGGGACTTCACGAGGGCCTCCAGCCGCGCGGGCGAGCGGGGGGCTGCTCGCCGCTGACAGGCTACCCGAGTCCGGGCCCGGGGGAAAGGCGCCGCGGGCCTCAACGACCGCCGAGGCCCGCGCCCTGGCCGCCCACAGCGCGCTTGGCTATGCTTGAGGGCCGATGCAAACTCCCCTCTCCCGCCGCGATCTCCTCGGCCTCCTCGCCGGGGTCAGCCTCACCGCCGCCACGGCTTGCGCCGGGGACGACGCCCGCCTCCAGGCGGAGCGTTACTGCGCCGCGATGGTGGCGCCGCTCCGCAAGAACGCGGCCCTCGCCCAGGTGTTTTTGGAGTTCGCCGCCGCCGTGAAGCGCGCGCCGCTTCCCGAAGAAGATCTCGGGCGCCGCTTTGAGGAGGCGATCCTCCCCCCGGCGAAGCAGCTCGCCGCGGACTCCGCCGCCGTCGTCGCCCCAGCGGACCTCGCCGAGCCCCACGCCGCCCTCGCCTCGGCCTGGGCGGATCGTGCCGCGGCCTATGAGGCGATGTTTAAGGCCTGGTCGAGCGGTGATGAGGACGCCTTCGAGGTCGCCGCCGCCCGGCACAACAAGTCCAAGGACGCCGAGCACGACGCGATCACGGCCCTGAACGCCAAGCTCGCCCCCTTCGGCCTGAAGCTCGATCACCTGCCCAACCAGACGGGCTGAGCGACGTGCACCTCCGACTCGGCGGTGGCGCTTCGCTTTCATATATGCAAATATAAGAACATGGCTGTACGAACCGTCGCGACCCAAGCGCTCGCTGAGCTGCTCAGCGCCCTCGCCCACCCGCACCGCGTGCGGATCGTCGAGGAGCTCCGCGCGGGCGAGCACGACGTCAACTTCCTCGCGGAGGTGCTCCAGGTGAGCCACTCCCGGGTCTCTCAGCACCTCGCGCTCTTGCGCAGCCACCACATCGTCCGCGATCGCCGGGACGGGCGGCACGTCTACTACGCGCTGAGCCAGCCAGGGCTCGCCCAATGGCTGCTCACCGGGCTCGCCTTCGTCGAGGCGGATCTCGCCCGCTCCCAGGACGTACGAACGGCGTTGGAGGCCGCTCGTACGATGTGGAGCGACGCCACGACGCCCGCGGCCCCCGGCGAAGATCCCAAGAGCGGATCGCAGCGCTCTTGACAAGGTCCGACCGCGCCGATAACTACAGGCCGCCCGGTGGGGCGTAGCGTAATTGGTAGCGCGACGGGTTCTGGCCCCGTAGGTTCCAGGTTCGAGCCCTGGCGCCCCAACCACCCTCTACTTCTCATCTCTTCCATCCCCTCAAGTGGTCTCTGGTCCCATCGTCTAGAGGCCTAGGACACTGCCCTCTCACGGCAGCGACACGGGTTCGACTCCCGTTGGGACTACCACTTGGGATGGACTTCGACACTTTGGTCCCATCGTCTAGAGGCCTAGGACACTGCCCTCTCACGGCAGCGACACGGGTTCGACTCCCGTTGGGACTACCATCTCAGAGAGCCTCTTCACCTGCGTGAAGAGGCTCTTTCTGCTTCAGGACGTTCATGGAGCTCCGCGGGCTCACCTTAGACCCCTTCCAAGAGCGGGCCATCACCCTGCTCCAGGGCGGGCACTCCGTGCTCGTCTCCGCCCCGACCGGGACGGGCAAGACGATCATCGCCGACAGCGTGGTGGACCAAGTCCTCGCTGAGGGCCGCACGGTGATCTACACCGCGCCGGTCAAGGCGCTCTCCAACCAGAAGTTCCGCGACTACCGCCGCATGCACGGCGAGGAGCGCGTCGGCCTCGTCACCGGCGACCTCGTGATCAACCGCGAGGCCCCCTGCCTCGTGATGACCACGGAGATCCTCCGGAATATGCTCCTGGACGCGGGCCAAGACGGGCAGACCGGGGCCCCGCCGAACCTCGCCGCGGTGATCCTCGACGAGATTCACTTCTTGGACGACCGCGAGCGCGGCACGGTCTGGGAGGAGGTCCTCATCTACCTGCCCCCGGAGGTGAAGGTCCTGGGGCTCTCGGCGACGCTCTCGAACCTCCAGGAGTTCGCCGACTGGCTCACCGAGGTCCGCGGGCGCACGGTGCACGTCATTGAGGAGCGTGAGCGCGCGGTCCCGCTGGAGCTGCTCATCGGTGAGCGGGAGCATGGTCTCCTCTCCCCGAAGGAGTTTGAGAAGGGTTACCAGCGCTGGAAGCGCCTCGGCGGCGACGTCCGGGGCCCGCGGCGCAGGCGCCGGGACGAGCCCGAGGAGAGCGGCGGAGATCGCCGCCGGGGCCGCCCCGCCGACGACGAGACCCGCCACGGCGACATCTTCCGGATGTTGATGCCGGACCTCGCGCCTTACCTCTACTTCGTGCACAGCCGCCGCCTCGCTGAGGAGTACGCCCGCTCCTTGGGCCGCCGCCTCAACCGCTCGCTCCTGCCTTATGACGACCGCCCGGCCCTGCACGCCCGCATCGACGAGGCCATCGAGACCTTGGGCCGTGACGTCGTCGACGGCGAGCTCGAGGGCCTCTACCGCAAGGGGGTCGCCTTCCACCACGCGGGCCTGCATGTGCAGCTCAAGGCGCTGGTCGAGGAGCTCTACGAACGAAAGCTCATCATGGTGCTCTACACCACCTCCACCTTCGCGCTGGGCGTCAACATGCCCGCGCGCTCGGTGGCGATGGACAGCATCGTGAAGTTTGACGGGCGCAGCACCAACCCGCTCACCGTGCGGGAGTTCTTGCAGCAGGCCGGCCGCGCCGGTCGCCGGGGCATGGACGCCCAGGGCTACGTCATCATCAAGGCCGACTTTAAGGACTTCGGGCAGATCTCGCCTTGGCTCCAGCGTTATGTCAACGGCGAGCCGGAGCGCGTAAACTCCTCGTTTAACCTCAGCTTTAACTCGGTGGTGAGCCTCTTGGAGCGCCACCCGCGGGAGAAGGTCCGGGCGCTCGTGGAGCGGAGCTTCCTCTCCTACAAGATGCGCGCCCAGGCCAAAGGTCTGGAGGGCCAGGCCGAGCGGGTGCGCGAGCAGCTCCGCGCCGCCGGGGACGACCCCAGCCAGCCCCCCGCCGAGGGTCTGCGCCCGGCCCAGCGTAAGCAGCGAAAGGAGCTCCGCCGCCTGGAGCACCGCGTCGAGGAGGCCGCCCACAAGGCCTTCATGGACTTTGAGGCCCGGCGCATGATGCTCGTGGAGGTCGGCTACCTCAGCGAGAAGGACGAGCTGCTCGCCGGGGCGAAGGTGCTGCGAAACCTGCGCATCGAGGAGATCTTCTCGACCGAGCTCGTGCTCAGCGGGGTGATCGAGGACATGACGCCGGAGCAGCTCTTCGGCATCCTCTGCGCCATGACCAACTCTTTGCCCAAAGGCATCCAGCTCCGGGCGAATCTCCAGGGTGAGCTGCGCTCTCTCGCCAAGCGGGTGAACGACATCCGCTACTCGCCGCCCGTCCTACGCGCTGAGGCGATCACCGGCATCACGACCACCTGGGACCCCGACGTCATCCTCTTCGGCCACGCCTGGGCCTCGGGGCGCTCGCTCAAGGAGCTGCAGCTCCTCTACTGGTCGCAGACCGACATCGCCGGGCAGCTCATCTCGGGGTTCCGCCGGGCGAAGGACCTCGTCGGCCAGCTCCGCGACGTCTACCACGAGCTCCCCGACCGGGCGGCGGCGTTTAAGGCGCTCATCACCCGGGTGAGCCGCGACGAGGTCGAGGTCATCGACTGAGCGTGGCCTCAGGCGTGCGGGGGGCGCGGATGGGCTATGCTCTCCGTGATGCCACCGATCGACGTGCGTGACCTGGGCCGCTTGAGCACGATCACCGCCGTGCTCGCCCGCCACGGCTTCGGCGGGCTGGTGCAGGCCGCCGGGCTCAGCGCCACGCCCTCGGGCCCCGCCGCGAGCGCCGCCGCGCCTTGGGCGATCCGCGCCCGGGACGCCTTGGTCGAGCTGGGCCCGACCTTCGTGAAGCTCGGCCAGGTGCTCAGCGTGCGCCCGGACATCACCCCCGCCGCGCTCATCGAGGAGCTTCGGGGGCTCCAGGATCACGTCCCCGAGGCCCCCTGGGAGGGCGTGAAGGCCGTGCTGGAGGAGGCGCTGGGCGGGCCTCTGGAGGCGACCTTCTCCGAGTTTGACGAGCGCCCGGTGGCCTCGGCGTCGATCGCCCAGGTCCACCTCGCCACTCTGCGGCTGCCCGACGGGGGCGAGCGCCAGGTCGCCGTGAAGGTGCAGCGGCCGGGCATGGAGCGGGTGATTCGGTCGGATCTCCACATCTTGCACACCCTCGCTGGGCTGCTGGAGGGCCGGGTGGAGCTCCCCGGGCTCTACACGCCCCAGGCCATCGTCACGGCCCTTGAGCGCGCGGTCCTCGATGAGCTCGACTTCACCTTGGAGGCCCGAAACGCCGCGCGGTTCCGCCTCGCCCTCGCCCGGAGCCCCGAGGCCTACGTCCCGGAGATCCTCCTGCCCTGGTGCAGCCGCCGGGTGCTCGTCATGGAGCGCGTCGACGGCGAGCCGCTCTCGGCGCTCGGCCCTGATGATCCCCGGGCGAAGGACCTCGCCCGGCTCATCGTGGACCTCAGCGTGCGCCAGGTCTTCGACGAGGGCTTCTTCCACGGGGATCCCCACCCCGGAAACCTGCTCGTGCTCCGCGACGGGCGCCTGTGCTGGCTCGACTTCGGGCTCTGCGGCTCGTTGACCGCGGAGATGCAGGACACCCTCGTGACGCTCCTCGCGGCGATGGTGTTTGAGGACGCCGAGACCTTGGCGCTCACGCTCCACCGGGCGGGCGGCGCCCAGGGCCGCCTCGATCTCCGGGCGTTTAAGGGCGACATCGAGCGCCTGATGACGCGGTACAAAGGCGCATCCTACGCCCGGCTCTCCGAGCGCGGCTCGCTCCTCGATCTCGTCGAGCTGACCTCCCGGTACCGCCTGAGCCTCGTGCCCGAGTACACCCTGCTCGCCCGGGCCGTGTCCCTCCTCGACGGCGTGCTGCGCGGCCTGGCCCCGAACGAGGACCCGGTCACCTTGATCCGACCCCACGCGGCGCGGCGGCTCTCCGACCGCCTGAGCCCGGATCGCCTGCGCGCCGACGCTTTACGCGCCTTGCTCCAGGCCCAGGGCGGGCTCAAGAGCCTGCCCCTGCAGGTGAGCCAGCTCCTCATGGATCTGGAGCGTGGCGCGATCCGCATCGAGGCCCGAGATCCCGACGCCCAGCGCCTCGCCGACGCCTTGGGCTCCGCGGCGTTCCGGCTGTCCTTGGCCTTGTGCGCCAGCGCTCTGCTCATCGCCGGGGCGATCCTGCTCACGGCGCCCGCCGCCCCGGTGTGGGGGCTGCCCCTCGCGGCGATCTTCGGCGGCGCCCTGGTGCTCGCCGCGGCGACGATGTGGTCGGGCCTCGTGGCGCACACCTTGCTCGGTGATCGCCTGAGCCTCGCGGGCCTCCGGCGGCGCGCCTTGGGCGTGCTCCGCTTCTTCGTCGGGCGGCGCTGAGGCCCAGGGGCGACCGGCGACGGGAGGGGGTCTGGTGTCAGCCCGCGGGCTGTGATAGGGTCGCCCCAAACCCGCCGAGTGCGCGGCGTGTCCGACTGGACCCAGCGCGGAGTGACGAAGTGACCGAGGAGACACCCCTTAACTTTGCGCGTGGCGACGTGATCTCGCGCAAGTATGAGATCGAGGAGCAGCTCGGCATCGGCACCTTCGGCGGCTCGTGGCTCGCGCGCCACATCGCCTCCGGGCGCCATGTCGTCATCAAGTTCCTCAAGCCCGAGCTCCTCAAGGGCGACGGCGCGGCCGACAAGCTCAAGGATGGGTTCAACCGCGCGAAGAACATTCGCCACGCGAACCTCATCCGTTACGGCGAGATCGGCGAGCACAACGGCCTCTGGTACATCACCGAGGAGTACTTCAAGAGCGAGAACCTGCGCCGGGTCATCGACGACGCCATCACCGCGGGCAGCACCTTCACGCTCCTCGACTCCTGCCAGATCGTGATCAAGGTCTTGGAGGCTGTTCAGGCGGGCCATGAGGCGGGCATCGTGCACCGCGACCTCAAGCCCGAGAACATCCTCGTCACCACCCAGCGCTCGGGCCCCGGCGGCAGCCGCGTCGTGCGAACAATCAAGGTGACCGACCTCGGCGTGCCCGACTTCTTCGCGCCGGAGCTCATGGGCGATCGGTACGACTCCGCCGGGGACACCTCTTACCTCGCCCCGGAGCTCGCCTCGTACAGCCAGGCCGGGAAGCCCCAGGCCGACGTCTACTCCGTCGGCGTGCTGCTCTACGAGCTGCTCTGCGGTCAGGTGCCCAAAGGCACCTTCTTCTCGCCGACCCAGGTGCGTGACGACCTGCCGTCCCACGTCGATCAGGTCGTGGAGCTCGCGCTCTCGCCGGAGCCCGGCGACCGCTACCCCTCCGCCCACGACATGATCCTCGACATCAAGCGCGCCTTGGGCCCCGACGCCCAAGAGGTCGGCAGCGGCGGCACGAACCGCGGCACCATCGCCGCCGTCGGCGTGGCCCTGCTCGCGGTGCTCGGCATCGGCGGCTACTTCTACTTCACCTCCCAGCGCGACCCGATGGAGCAGGCGAAGCTCCAGGACGAGGTCGTGCGGCGCCAGGTGCAGGCGGCGAACCCGATCCCCTCGGAGTCGGAGATCAAGGCGATGCTCGCCAAACATCCCGACATGATCTACGTCCCCGGCGGCACCTTCATCCAGGGTCGCCTCGCTGGAGAAGATCCCTCCTTGGTGAACCCCGCCGAGCCCCTGCGGAGCGTCACCGAGGTCCCGGCCTACTTCATCGACCGCTACGAGTTCCCCAACCGGGCCGGACAGGCGCCAGTGGGCAAGGTCGTACACAAGGAGGCCGCCGAGGCCTGCGAGAAGGTGGGCAAGCGCCTGTGCACGGCGCTGGAGTGGGAGAAGGCCTGTAAGGGCCCCTCCAACCAGATCTACAGCTACGGCGACACCCACGACCCGTCCATGTGCGGCGCGGGCATGGAGGAGCCCTACAAGGCCGGTGAGCGCACGGACTGCATGTCGCCTTATGGCGCCTACGACATGTCCGGCGGCTTCCGCGAGTGGACCTCCACCCCGGCGGGCAAGTCCACGAGCCGGTTCTTGGCCAAGGGCGGTATGCGCGGGAACGCCGAGCGCGGCACCCGCTGCGCGTTCTTCGTCGATGAGAACATGGACTTCTCTGAAGGCAGCCTCACCTTCCGCTGCTGCCTCGACGCCGACAAGTGACCTCGACGCCGCGTTCAGCGCGGCGGCGTGTTCACCGCGCGCTCCTTCCACAAGGCGACGGCGCGCTGCAGGTGCTCGTGAACGTGGCGGTAGACGCCCATGTCGTAGGCCAGCTCGGTGTGCCCAAGCCCGGTCAGCTCGACGTTCCGTAGGTTCACCTCGCCCTGCTTGGGGTGCAGCCTCGCGCTCCAGTAGGGGCAGACGAGGTCGCTGCGGGAGTAGATCGAGGTGAGCGGGATCTGCGCCGGGAAGGTGTCCTTGGCCAAGAGCCGCACGAACGAGCTCTTGGGCAGCATCTCGAAGGGGCTCTTCGAGAGCAGGCCGCCGCCGAACATCGCCACGCCGAGGAGCGCCGTCGGCGTGCCGTGGTGGGGCGTGCCTAAGGTGGCGAGGCTCTTGACCCGCTTGGCGCCGCCGTGGTGCTGCACATAGTGCCGGGCGATGAGGCCACCTTTGCTGTGGCCGACGACGTGGAGCTGGCGCAGGCCATAGCGGGCGCAGATGCCCTCGATCTTCTCGGCGATGGCCGAGCTGAGCTGGCTGATCGGCCGGGTGTTGAACCGATAGAAGAGCCCGCCGAGGTCAAAGCTCAGCACGCCGAAGCCGTCGCAGCGGAGGCGATCCTCCATGACCTCCCACACGGCGCGGGTCTGCATGAAGCCGTGCAAGAGCAGCACGGTCTCTTCGTGGGCGCCCAGATCGCCGCGGCGGGTGATGTGGTTGCCTTGCCAATAGACCCGGCGCAGGCTGCCGAGCTGGTTTCTGAGGTAACGATAGGTGCGGGTGGGCGTCGCCAAGGGGTGTCTCCTGAGACCCTATGCTATCTTGCTCCGCTAGATGGAGGTGACATGCGCGTGAACCTGACAGCCTGGCCCCTCGCCCTGACGGTGCTCACCTTGGCCGTCGGCTGCAAGGGGAGCGGCGGCGAAGACAGCGGCGATGAGCCCCCGCCGATCCGCGGTGGAGACGACACCTACGAGCCCCAGTGCGGCGGCACAAACCCCGAGGCCGTCTCCTTGACCCTGTCCAACGGCGGGCTCTACAGCTTCGAGGGGGTGGACTACCCCACGCTGCTGCTCGCCGTAGACGCCACGGACGCCGACGGGAACCTCGATCAGATCACGCTGGGCGTGTACTGGGAGGACGACGGCGACGGCGCGGCCACCCCCGCCGCGGCGCGCTTCGAGAAGGTGATCACGAGCGGCACGGATGCCTGCGCGGGCATGGCCGAGACCTTCTTGCTCAAGCTCCAGGTGGGCGAGTCCTTGGAGTACAACACCGTCTACGACTTCGCGGCGATGGTGACGGACTCCGCCGGGGAGACCTCGGGCTGGGTGGTCGCCTCGGGCTCGACGCCGAAGTCCGATGGCAGCGACGGGGACGGCGGCGGCCCTTGAGGGTCGTCGTCTCGGCCTGCCTCCTGGGCCGCGCCTGCCGCTACGATGGCGCGTCGAAGCCAAAGCTCGACGCCCTCGCCCGCCTCGCGCCTGAGGCCGAGCTCATCCCGGTCTGCCCCGAGGAGCTCGGCGGCTTGGGCACCCCGCGGCCCGGCGCGGAGCTGCGGGGCGGTGACGGCGCGGCGGTGTGGCGAGGGGAGGCCTCGGTGCGCCGGGAGGCCGACGACGGGGACGTGACCGCGGCGTTCTGCGCGGGCGCCGAGCGGGCCTGGGCCCTCGCCGGGGCGCCCGACCTCGCCGTGCTCAAGGCGCGCTCGCCGTCCTGTGGCGTCGGCACCACCCACATCGACGGCGCCGTGCGGCGCGGAGACGGGGTGTTCGCCGCGCTCTTACGCGCCCGGGGTGTGCCCCTCGTCGATGACGAGGCGAGCGAGGTCAGTGAGGGGCCGCCGCCTTCGCCATGAGCGCGGCGTGCAGCGGGGTCACCCGCCGGGCCAAGAACCAGCCGTTCCGCCAGGGCAGCTCCTTGAGCCCGCCCTGGTAGCCGGGGATCTTCGCGCTGTACGCCATAAGCCGCCCGGCGACGTCCCCTTCGGGGCGGGGCAGGCCCGCGGCCTCAGCGACCTCCAAGAGCTCATCGGTGAGCGCGCGGACCTCGTCGGCCCGGGCGGTGATGAGGTTGCCCACGGGGGCCTGGTAGACCTCGGCGAGCAGGCCGAAGACGCAGCTCCACAGGAGCTTCTCGACGGCCTCGGCCTCAAAACGGCGGGCGTCGACGACCTCGACGGACACGCCACCGCGGGCAAGGCGCGCCGCGAGGGCCTCGGCCCAGGGCCCGGTGACCACGGTGCCGCCGCCGTCCTCTACCGCCGCCCCGCGGCTGGGCACGGCGAAGTAGAGGAGCGCCCGGGTCGGCGCCGCGAGCCCCCGCTCGGCGAACCAGGGCCCGAGCAGGCCGTTCTGCACGAAGCAGAGGTCCGCCCGACGCCCGGCGGGGGTCAGGGCGAGGATGGCGTCGAGGTCGTCGTTTCGGGCGCAGACCACGACGGGGCCCGGCGCGTTCAGCACGGGCTCGCCCCGGCGCACGAGGCGGCTCGGGCCCATCGCCGCCAAGGCGAGGCCGATGCGCCCGGCGCCGACGACCTGAAACGTCACCTCATCCGCCGCGTTCACGCCTTAAACGCCGCCAAGGCGATGCTCAGGAGCCCGCCGACGCCCGGAGAGGCCTCCATCGCGACGAGGCGCTCGCCTACGGCCTTGAGGTTCTTGTGGTCGGGGAACCAGACCGGCTTGGGGTTCGGCCGGAAGGGGCCCCGCACGACGGACCGCTCGGGGTGGTCGAACAAGAAGGTGTTGTGCACGACACCGACGCCGGAGCGGATGTCCTCGGGCGGGTGGCCGGGGAAGGCGCCCCAAGTCGTCGAGACGAGGCCGTAGTTCAGCGCCGCCCAGACGTTCACCGCGACGCCGCCGTACTTCAGCGCGTCGATGGCCTGCTCAAAACGTTCGCCGAGGGCGGACTCGGTCTTGGGATCGACGATGATCATGCAGGAGAGCGTGCCCCAGCAGCGATCATTGGCGAAGGGCACGGCCTGGTCCAAGAAGCCCGCGGCGTCAGAGGCCTCCAGGGCAGTCTCGGTGAGCACCCCGCAGAAGGCCTCGTTGGAGAGCGCGTACTCGTCCGGGGTCTGGCCGATGCTGGGGATGAAGGTCCAGGGCACCGCGCCGTCCCGGGGCTCGCCGAGGCGCTCGGCCTGGGGGTAACGGCCCAAGAAGCCCTCAAAACGCTGCTGGGCGCCGGGGTAATAGGCCTTTCGCGCGGGCGCGGCCTTCATGTGCTCCCGCACCTTGGCCAAGAAGGCCTCGCGCTGGTCCCAGCCCTTCGCCGTGAGCAGCACCTTCGCGGCGTTGCAGTTGAAGCTGGCGTTCTGGGTGACCATGCCGACGACGTGCCGGGCCTGGGTGTCGAGGTCGGCGTCGGACCACTTGCCGGGGATCACGATCACCGGGGTGACGCAGCCGAGCTCCGCGGAGAAGGGCCGCGTGTTGATCGGCGTCCCGGCCGCCTTGTTCTTGGCCTGCTCCGTCGGGGTCGCGCCCCAGACGATGGCGTCGTAGGTCTTGTCCGAGCCGGTGATGTGCAGGGTGTCCACGAGCGGGTGCGTCGTGAGCGTCTTGCCCACCTCGACGCCGCCGTAGACGACGGCGAGGTAGCCCGCCTCGACCAAGGCCGCGAAGGCGCGCTCGACGTGGGGCCCGACGTGCTCGTTCACCGGGTTCATCTTGAGCACGCAGACCTCGTTCTCGACGAACAGCTTGTACAGCACGTCCATCGGGGCGATCGAGGACACGTTGCCCGCGCCGAGCACGCCGCAGACCTTGCCCTGCTCGCTCGGCGTGCGGTAGATCGCGCCTTGGCTCGCCGGTTTGCCCTGCTGGATGCGCACCTCGGCGGTGACCCCCGCGAACATCAGCTTGTCGAGGAGCCCCGTCGGGAAAACCCGGGCGACCTGCTGGCCGTTCGGCCGCACGCTGACCGCCGGGGGCCGGGGCTGGCCCTTGGCCTCCAGGGCCTCGATGAGCAGGCGGATGTTCCGCACCGTCGTCGCCGGGCCCGCGAGCCACTCCTCCCCCGCGAGCGGCTCGTCCGGGGAGAGGCCCTTCGCGCGGCAGCCATCGGCGACCCAGGCCGGGGCGACGTCGAGCACACCCGCGAGGAGCTGCTTGAGGAGCACGATCCGCTCGGGGATGCCGAGCCGGGCCCACTCGTCCTTCTTCGCCGCGACGCGGCGGATCGCGGCGTCTAAGGCGTCCGGGCTGGTGTCCGGGTGGGCGTGGCGGGGCTCGGGGAAGCTCGGGGAAGACATCTATCCCTCCTGGGGAGGCGCGGCGGGATCGGGCGCCGCGGGGGCGGTGGCAGGGTCAGCGGCGGGCTCGGCGGCGGGCTTCACGGCCAGCTCGGCCCAGATCGCGCCGCGCAGATCACCGACCTTGTAGCCCGTGGCGGCGTCGCCGGGGTAACGTGCGGTGAGCTGCTCCTTGACCGGGGGCGGGATCGCCGCCGGGTCGCCGTGGCAGGTCAAGCAGCCCGCCTCGACGGTGATCGGCCGGATCACCCGGGCGAAGCGGCCGTCTGGCGTGGTCGTCACCTCGGAGCTCAGCGCGGCCTCGGCGCCGGGCTTGCCCTCGTTCGCCGTGAGCCAGGCCTGCACCCAGTCGGGGCCGCTGTTCGTCGGGTTGCGCAGCTTGAGGGAGGCCCGCCCGACACGCACGCCGGACTCGCCCCGCACCTGAGCGGTGAGGCCCTGGGCCTCGTCGGAGCAGGCCGTCATCGCCGCGCCGGGGCCCTCCACCATCGCCTGGGTGAGCCGACCCTTGAGGGCGGCGCCGAGGCGCGCGCCTGCGTCGGTGGCCTTGGCCAAGGCGAGGGCGTCGGCCTTGGGATCGACCTTCTCCGGCGGCGCGGGGGGCGGCGTCAGCGCGGCGACCTCAGGGCCCGGCGCTTGCGGCGCCTCTCCACAGGCGGCGAGCAGGAAGCTGGACAAGAGGATGAGGGTCATTCGCTGGCGTCCTTCGGGGTGGACGTTATCCTATCGCGCCTCCCGCCCTGCGCGTCCTCGCAATTTTTCTGCGGTCATCGCGTAACGAAGCCGACCCGAAGGCATCTCGTCCTCAAAGAGCCCCAAAGCGTCGAGGAAGCCATGAAGCTCACCGCCGATCCCCTCACCCTGGCCGTCGCCCTTGGTCTGCTGGGCCCCGCCGCCCTCTCCCCCTCCGAGCGTGACGATCGGCGCCGGGAGTGTGAGGAGGGCTGCGCCTGTGACCCCGAGCGTGTCGAGCGGCTCAGCGAGGATCCCTTCGCGATGGGCGAAGACGACGACGCGAGCCTCTTCTCCGACCTCAGCATCTCCGTCGATGAGCTGCTCCACGACGCGATGGGTCAGCGCACGTTCTGATTCGTGGCGGGCCCCCTGCCCGCCCTCACCACGTCAGCTTGTTGAGCAGCGCCCGAGCATCTTCGCTCATCCGGTCCGCCGGGCAGAGCTCCAAGAACACCTCCAGGTGCAGCACGGCCTTCTGGCGGTCGTTGAGCTGCATCCCGTAGAGCTCGCCGAGGTAACGGTGGGCGCGGCAGTCGTCGGGGCAGTAGGCCAAGGTCGTGCGCAGCTCGGCGGCGGCCTCCCGGGGGCGCCCCTCCCGGGCGTAGAGCAGGCCGAGGTTGTTGTGGGCCTTGCAGTAGGTCGGCGACTCCAAGAGCAAGGCCCGCCAGGTGGCCTCGGCCTCGTCGCGCTGGCCGAGCTGGGCCTGCACGAGCCCGAGGTTGTTCGTGGCGTCCAGCAGCGTCGGGTTGAGCTCCCGCGCCCGCTTGTAGGCCGTGGCGGCCTCAGCAAGCTCCGACTTGAACCGTAAGGCGTCGCCGTAGCCATACCAGGCCTCGGCGGACGCGGGGTTCTTCTTCACCGCGTCGCCCCAGAGCGCCACCTCCGTCTGCCAGAGCGTGTTTCGGGACCGAGTGAGCCCGACCTCGACGGCGCAGAGGGTCACCAAGAGCGCCACGCCCGTCGACCCCGGCAGGCGCCGCAGGCCCTCGGCGGCGATCCAGCACAGGCCGAGGAGCGCGAGGTAGGGCCGGTGCTCGGCCATGGTCTCCTTGAGCGGCACAAACGACGACGAGGGCGCGAGGCAGAGGAGCCACCACAGCACCCCCAAGCTCACGAGCGGCGCCCGACGCGCGGCGGCCAGGGCCCCGATCCCCGCGCCGAGCACCCCGGCCATCGCCAGGGCCGAGCGCGCCGTGAGCCCCGTCGCCGGGTGATCGTGGAACACGGACTGGCCGACGGGCAGGACCGCGAGCTGAACGTAGCGCCAGATCACCTCGGCCTGGGTGAAGAGCTGCACGTCCCGGGGGCGGAGGTCGGGCAGATCCGTCGTGATCACCCCGTAGACCCGCAGCCGCAGGGCGAAGAAGGCCCCCAAAGCGACGAGCCAGAGGAGGTGCCCGCCCCAACGCACCTGGCCCAAGGCGCCCCGCCGCACGGCCAGCCACTCCAGCAGCACGAAGGCCACAGGCAAGACGACGGCGACCTCTTTGGTGAAGAAGGCCAAGGCCGTGGCGACGGCGCACAAGGCGAGGCGCCCGAGCCCACCCTCGGCGCGCCAAGACACGAAGCCCAGGCAGGCCAGGAGCATGAGGCCCCCGGCGAGCTGCTCGCTGCGCCCGGTGACGTAAGATACCGCCTCGGTGTTGAGGGGGTGGACCGCCCAGAGCGCCGCCGAGCCCGCCGCCGCGAGGCGCCCGCCGGGCTGGTCCCCGAAGATGCGCAGGCCCAGGAGCAAGGCGAGGCCGGCGTTGAGGCCCTGGAGCGTGAGATCAACGACGTGGTAGGGCCAAGGATCGAGCCCGGCGAGGCGGTAGTTCAGGGCGTAGGTGGCGATGAGCACCGGCCGGGACCAGTTGTAGGCCAGCACGAGCCGCCACTCGTCGAGGAACCGAAGGGTGCGGTTGCCGACGACCTCGACCTTGTCGTCGTAGGTGAACTCGCCGGAGAGCATGTTCTCGTAAGCGACGACGGTGAGCGCCAGGAGCGCGCCCCAGGTCAACCACAAGGTCAGCTCACGACGGTTCACGGCGGCCTCCTGCCTCTCGTCTGCCCTCTGCGAGCACCTCGGCGTAGAGCAACTTGTGGTCCTGGGCCACACGCTCGAAGCTGAGGTGCTGCTCAATGTACCGCCGACCGCGCCGCACCATGACCTCGGCGGAGGCCCGGTCGCTCAGCAAGGCCCGCACACGCTCGCGGAGGCCCTCTACGTCGCTGTGGCGCACGAGGAGCCCCGCCCCGGCCTCGGCGATCAGCTCCCCGCAGCCGCAGTCTCCGCCGACGATGACCGGCGCGCCGCACAGGAGCCCCTCAAAGGGCACGAGGCCAAAGACCTCGTCCGTCGAGGGGTAGACGAGCACGTCGGCGTCCACCAAGAGCGCGAGGCGCTCGGGGCCCTCAAGGAGCCCAGTGAAGATCACGCCGTCGTGGTCTTGGGCCTTGGCCTTCGTGAGCCCGCCCATGTCGTTGCCGCCGATGACGAGGGTGGCCCCGGGGATGGCCCCGCCGCCGAAGGCCGCGACGAGGTGATCGACGCCCTTTCGTGGCGAGATCTGCCCGAGGTACGCCACCATCGGGCCCTTCACGCCCCAGCGCGCCTTGAAGGTCCCCGGCGCGGGCAGCTCATCAAACTCCTCCAAGGCGAGGCCGTTGGGGATCTGCCGCGCCCGTTCCGGCGGCAGGCCCGCCCGGCGGAGCTGGCCGAGCTCCGCCCGAGACACGGCGATGATCCGCGCCGCCCCCCGGGGCACAGCGTCGGCGAGGAGCCAGTCCCAGAGGCGCTTCACGCCCACCTTTCGTTCGTGGCGGGGCAAGGTGCCGTTGGGGGTGAAGACGTAGGGCAGGCCGTGGCGGCGGGCGAAGGCGACGGCGACGTTGTTCAGCAGGTGGCGGTGGCCGTGGAGGTGGAGCAGGTCCACGGGGCGCTCGGCGTGCAGGGCCTCCAGGGTGGCCTCGCCGCCCCGGGGCAAGAAGAGCTGGTGCTCGTACGCGAGGCGGTTTGAGGCGTTGGGGCTCACGAAGACCTCGACGCCGTCCAAGACGCGGCGGGGCGGCACCTCAGCCCGGCGGTGGTGGAGCGCGTCCGTCGTCCACACGCTGCCGGTCACCCCGAGCCGAGCCAAGGCGCGGGTCAGGCCGTGCACGATCCTCGGGATCCCGCCATAGGCCCAGGTGGGCGGGAAGTACGGCGTGACGTGCAGCACATGCACGAGGGGGGCGCTCCAGGGGGCCCCCCCGTCTTCGGGGGCGCACCGCCGGGGAGTATCGCACAGCCGACGACTCGACGCGCTGACCGAAGCTTTGCCGGGCGGCGGTTGACGCGCCGCGGGGCGTTTAATACCCTGGGTGTCCCTAAGCAGGAGTGGTCCGTGCTGCTCGTCCTCCTCTTCACCACGCTGACCGGCTGCGGCCGCCCCAACTGCCAGAACACCTGCCAGTACATCTACGGTGACGGCAACCAGAACATCGAGGGGGAGCTCGTCAACAACTGCGGCATCCCCCGCCCGGGTCGCTCCACCTCGGAGCTCCTCACCGACTGCCTCGTCTACTGCGAGGACGCCCTCGATCAGCCGGGTGAGCTCGGCAACTACGACCCCTACACCCGCCAGGGCTCGGACGTGAGCATCGAGCTCGAGAACGAGGCCCAGGCCGCGGTGTGGATGGAGTGTGTGACCGCGTCGGACTGCGAGCGCCTTGAGGAGGGCTATTGCGCGCCGATCTGGTAGGCGTCCTGGCCGTCTTGGCCGCGTCGCTCGGCCTGGGGGGCTGCACGCCCTCCTGTGACCAGACCTGCCGCCGCCTCTTCAACTGCGAGGCGCTGGAGGTCTACGGCATGACGACGGACACCTGCACTGAAGACTGCCTCTACCAAGAGGCGGTCTACGAGGACTGGGAAGACGCCGAGCTGCGCGAGGCCTACAAAGAGTCCCGCCGCTGCGTGGCCGACGCCACCTGCGAGGACCTGGCCGCCGGGGTCTGCTTCGACGAGACGCTCTACCCGTACTGAGGCCGCGGAGGCGCCGATGTCCCACAAGCGCCTGCTCTTTTTGCACACCGGCGGCACGCTGGGCATGACGAGCCGGGGCGATCCGGGGCCCCTGGCGCCGAGCGCCTACGCCGAGGACGTGCTGCCCTTCGTGCGTGGCCTTGAGGAGCTCGTGCACATCGAGGGCGAGGTGCTATGTAACCTCGACTCGTCGGATCTCCTCCCCCGTCACTGGGAGGGCCTCGCGGGGCTCATCGCCGCCCGCCTCGACGACTACGACGGCTTCGTGGTGCTCCACGGCACGGACACCATGGCGTACACGGCCTCCGCGCTCTCCTACCTGCTCGACGGCCTGCCCAAGCCCGTCGTCTTGACCGGCGCCCAGCGCCCCATCGCCGAGCTGCGCACCGACGCCCGCAACAACCTCATCCACGCCAGCATCAGCGCCACGATGGACGTGCCCGAGGTCACCGTCTGGTTCAACGACGAGCTCCTGCGCGGCAACCGCTGCACGAAGGTCTCGGTGCAGTCTTACGCGGCCTTCGCCTCGCCGAACCTGCCGCCGCTGGTGCGGATGGGCGCCGACGTGATGCCCCAGCACACGCCCCGGCGCCCGACCGGGCCGTTCCGCCTGCGCGCCGGCTTCTGTGAGGACGTCGCGGTGCTCTGGCTCTTCCCCGGCGCGTCGCCGCGGCTCCTCGACCTCATGGTGGAGTCCGGGGCCCGAGGCGTCGTGCTGGTCGCGTTCGGCGCGGGCAACGTGCCCCTGCGCGGCTGGCCCGAGGCCATCGGCCGGGCGACGGCCCGGGGCGTGCAGGTCGTCGTGAACACCCAGTGTGTGGACGGCGCCGTCGAGCTCGGGCGCTACGAGGGCAGCGCCGCCGCCGAGGCCAACGGCGCGATGTCCGCGGGGCCGATGACCATCGAGGCGAGCCTCACGAAGCTCATGTTTCTGCTCGGCCAAGGCCTGAGCCCCGAGGCGCTCCGGGCACGTTTCGCCGAGGACCTCGCGGGCGAGCTCCTCCCCTAAGCCCCCGCCGTCGCCGCCTTCCGCCGCCAGCGCCGCACCAAATACAACGCGAACACCGTCATCGTCAGGAGCGCCAAGGCGGGCACCAGCACCGCGGCCGCCACGGCGATGAAGGCGGCGATGTCCTCCAGCACGCTCAGGATGGGGTTGCCGATGGTGCCGGTGAAGGCTGAGGAGAGCACCCGGAGCTTCGCTTTGCCGAGGTGAATGACCTCGGCGGCGACGCCCCCGGTGATGAGCCCGACGACGGCGGCGAGCAGCGGGTCCATGCCGGTGATCATGCTCGCCGTGGCCAAGGTGGCGGCCAGGGGCTTGATGACGACGCCGAGGCCGTCCATGGCGTGGTCGACGGCGGGGAACTTGTCGCCGACGAGCTCCAGCACCACGGCCACGCCGAAGGCCAAGGCGGCGGGCCAGGTGCCCAGCCAGGCGTAGCCCTCGCCGAGGGTCACCTTGTCCGCCAAGGCGAGGCCGCTCAGGGTGAAGAGCGGCAAGAACGCCCGCAGCCCGCAGGTGGAGGCCAAGGCGAGGCCCATCGTGAGGGCGAAGAGCGGATCGACCAGGTCCGCGGGGCTCAGGGTGCTCGGGTCCATGGCTCGGCTCCAAGGGCGGTGGACCGCCTCAGCATATCCGCTTCTTTGGCCAGGGGCGGTGTCGCGCCGTCCCGCGGGATAGAGCGGAGCCATGAGAGCCCTCATCACCGGCGCCGGTGTGCGCCTCGGCCGCGCGACGGCCCAACAGCTCGCCCAGGCGGGCTTTGACCTCGTCTTACACGTTCACCGCTCCCGGGATGGCGCCGAGGAGGTCGCCGCCCAGGCCCGCGCCTTGGGCCGCCGGGCGGAGATCCTCCAGGCGGATCTCTCCTCAGCCGAGGGCTGCGCGCAGCTCGCCGCCGAGGCCCTGGCCGGCGGGCCCATCGACGCCTTGGTGAACAACGCCGCGCTCTATGAGCGGCGCGCCTTGGCCGAGATCACCCTCGCGGAGTGGGAGCGGATGCTCGCGGTGAACACCCGGGCGCCGTTCTTGCTCATCCAGGCCCTCGCCCCGAGCCTCGCCCAGAGCGGCCTCCGCGGCGGCGGCGCCGTGGTGAACATCGGCGACATCGGCGGCGAGCGCCCGGAGCCGGGCTTCGCCCACTACAGCGTCTCTAAGGCGGGCATCCTGATGCTCACGCGCTGCCTCGCCGCGGAGCTCGCCCCGAAGGTGCGGGTGAACGCCGTGTCGCCGGGCGCGGTGCTCTTCCCCGTCGAGATGCCCGAGGCCGAGCGTGACGCCATCCTCCGCACCGTGCCGATGGCGCGGGAGGGCAGCGCGGAGGACATCGCCGCCGCCGTCGTCTTCCTCATCACCCAGGCGCCTTACGTCACGGGTCACACCCTGAACGTCGACGGCGGTCGCCTGACCAGCCAGCTCTGCCGGGAGGGCTGATGCGCGCGCGCATCTCCATTGAGGGTGTGCGGGTGGAGTGCCTCATCGGCTGCTTCACCCGCGAGCGTGGGGAGCCCCAGCCCCTCGACGTCGAGCTGCAGGTCGAGCTCGACATCGGCGGCGCCGCGGACGACGAGGACCTCCAGCAGACCTGGGACTACGGCGCCTTGGAGCGTGAGGTGACCTTCGTGCTCCAGGCCGGGCGCTTCTTGCTCCTGGAGACCGCGGCCCGGGCGCTCCTGCGGATGCTGCTGCTGCCGCCGGTGCCGACGAGCCCCCGCCCCTCGGCGGTCTGGGCCCAGGTGCGCCTCACCAAGCCGAACGCCTTGCCCGGCGGCGTGCTCGCCCGGGTGGCCGTGGAGTCCACCGCCGCCGAGCAGGCCTACACCCGGGAGGTGAAGCCTTGGGGCAGCGTGGACCACATCGACCAGAGCCGCCGCCTCGCGCTCTACCGGCTGAACCTGAACCCCGGCGCGGTCATCCCCCGGCACCACCACCGCAGGCTCGTCGAGAGCGAGCTGACCTTGTCCCCGGGGCTCTGGGGCGCCCAAGACGACGGCCCCGACGCGCCCCTGCCCATCGGCCACCGCCGTCACTGGCGCCGAGGGCAGGTCCACGGCTACCACAACCCCAGCGGCGCCGTCGGCTCCATCCTCTGCATCGACACCCCACCCTTTGACGGCGACACCGTGGAGGCGCCGTGAGTGAGCGGCGCGCCCTCGTCGTCGGGGCCACCGGGGCCCTCGGCCCGGCGATGTGCCGCGCGCTCAAGGCCGGGGGCTACCGCCTCGTGCTCGTCGGGCGGCGCCCGGATCCCCTCACCCGCCTCGCCCGCAGCCTGAGCGGTCGGGCCTTGCCTTGGGACATCACCCGCGACCCCGCTCTGCTCCTCGATCTCGCCGGGCCGGTGACGCTCCTGGTGAACGCCGCCGTGCGCCGCCCGCTGCCCGCCGACGACGAGGAGCCGTGGTCGCCCGAGGTCATGCGCCGCCTCCTGGAGGTGAACGCCGTCGCCCCTGCCCAGCTCGTGCGCGCCTTCGCGGCCCGCCTCGACGCGCCGGGCCTCGCCGTGCTGCTCACCGAGGAGGAGCCCCCGCTGAGCCCCTACGCGGCGTCCATCGCGGCCCTGGAGACGATGGGCCCGGCCTTGGTCGAGGACCACCCCCTCTGCGCCCTGCGCTTCTTGAGCCAGCCCCGCGCCCCGGGGGTGAACGCCGCGCGGACGGCCGCGGCGCTCATGGGGCTCGTGGCCGCCGCGGGGAGCTGACGCCCGGCGCGAGGCCGCGGCTCATCCTTTCCGCGACATCAGGAGCCGCTCGGCGAGCTCACTCACCAGCCGCTCCTCCACGATACGCCCGCCCTCAAAGCGGCTCACCACCAGCTCACGCCAGACGATCTCGCGCCCTGACGCCGGGAAGCCGTGGTAGGCGCCGGTCTGCACACCGCGCAGGGTGCGCTGCCAGGCCACACGATCCGCGGACTCCATCAGCAGCTCCACCTCGACCTGCAGGTCGGAGAAGGCGCGGCGCGTGAGGGTCACCGCGGCGCGGATGGCCTCGTGGCCCCGCAGGGCGCGGCCCGCGGCGAGCTGCACGACGTAGTCCGGGGCGAAGTGCTCGGCGATGGCGTCGAGGTCACCCAAAACAAAGAGGCGCTGGTTCGCGTCGAGGAGGCGGCTCGTCGGTGTCATCGTCGCTGGGCTCCGTGGGGCCTCGCCGCCTATCCCGCCGCGGCGTACGCCGCCTCGGTCGCCTCCACCATGGCCTCGACGCTGAACCGCGCCGCCGCCCAGCGCCGCGCCGCCTCGGGGTCGGGCCGGTCACCGGCCAAGGCCCGCTGAATCGCCGCGCGCAGGGCGTCGGGGTCCCCCGGGGGCACGAGCAGGCCGTGCTCCCCGATCACCTCGGGCACACCCCCGGCCGCCGTGGCCACGACGGGCACCCCGGCCAACATCGCCTCGACGACGGCCTGGCCCATGCCCTCCTCCCGGCTCGGGTGAACAAAGACCGTGGCCCGGGCCAAGAGCGCCGCCACGTCGGGGCGCTGGCCGAGGAGCGTCACGCCGCGCCCCTCCAACCTTGGGCGCAGGGGGCCCTCCCCGGCGATGTACACCGGGGCGCCGAGGCCCTGGGCCGCCCGAACCAAGGTCTCGTGATCCTTATGCGCCACCAAGGCGCCGACAGCGAGCACCACCGGGCCCTCGCCGAGGGCCGCGGGCGGCGCCGGGGGCAGCGCGCGCACACCGTCAAACACCACGGACACCCGCGCCTCGGGGAGCCCCCAGCGGATCATCACCTCGGCGACGGCGCTTGACACACAGACACATCGCGCCGCCCGGGACCACTTGAGCCGGGTGAAGGGGTCACCGCCCGGCACAAAGTCCACCCGGCGGTGTACGACGGGCCGGGCCCCGGCGGCGACCCAGAGGCCGTGGGCGTGGGGGGTCTGGGCGACCGGGAGCGCGTCGGGGTAGGCCTGGCGCAGCCGCCAGCAGTGAAGCGCCCCGCGGGGATCGTTCCCCCGCACCGTCGGGAGGAGCAGCAGGGCCCCGGGGCGAAGTGGCGCGCCGAGGGCCCCCGGCTGAGCGCCCTCGGCCAAGAGCGCGGCCCAGAGCGGTGAGCTGGGCGGGCAACACACGGCCTGGGCGTGGCCACGCGCGGCGAGGCCCAAGGCGAGGAGCCTGAGCTGGCGCTGGCCGCCCCGATCCTCCATCGCCGTGTCGAGGTGGAGCAGGCTCAGCGGCGAGGGGGCCAAGGCCGGGACTCCTCGGGGGCGAAAGACACCACGCCGCCGAGGACGGGGTAGAGCCGGGCACACTCAACACAGACGAGGCCTGCGGCGTGATCGAGAAGCTCCCCGCGGCAGCCGGGGCAGACCAAGAGCGCCCGGAGCCGGGCGGGGATCGGCGTTGGCTCAGCGGACGGCACCGGGGCTCCAGGCGGTGAGGGTCGCGGTGACGTCGAGGCCCGGCGCCGAGAGCGTCGCCACGACGGGGAGGTGGTCGGCGTCGTCGCTCAGCAGCATGTGCACCTCGGCGTCGGACTTCACCTCCCCCGGCTTGGCCCCGCCGACCTTCACCCTCAGGCAGCTCCGGGCCTCATAGGGCGCGGGGCAGGCGCCCGCGGGCTCCGACGATGCCCGCAGGCGGACGAGGCGTTTGCCGTCGAAAAGCTCGTAGGTCTCAGCGGCCCCGGGCCGGGGTGGATCGTGGCGCAGGCGCCACACCACCGAGAGGGGGTCGTCGATGGCGCGGTCGAAGGGCGGGAGCTGCAGGTCCACCCCGGGCTCTTCGGGGCGCCGGAACCGCACGGAGACCGCCGTCGGGCTCAAGGAGATGCGCCGGGACTCGACGTAGTCCCCCTCGACCACGTCGGCGGCGTAGCGGCGGCTGCCTTGGTCGGCGCGCCACTCGGACTCCAGGCGCTCGTCGAGGCGGTAGAAACGCTCGTACCAGGCCGCGCTCCAGGCTCGGGCCTGGACGTGGGTGTAGCCGTCGGCCAAGGGCGCGGCGACGACCTCGGCGTGGCCGACGGAGAGCCCCAAGGTGCTGACGGCGTAGGTGAGCCGCTCCTCGCCGGGCGCGGCGAAGGCGAGGCCGCCGAGCGCCAGAGCCCCGGTCAAGGGCGCCGCCATCGATCGTGCAGCCAGAGCCAAGCGTGAGCCTCCTCGCGGATTCGTTCCTCAACAAAACACAGGAACGCCGCGGTGTCGCGGTGCATGTCGCCGCTGAGCGTAAAGGGTGGGTAGAGCCGCACGTGGTGGGCGCCGATGCCCGTCCGCCGCTGCCACACCGGGAAGACCGGCACCCCGGCCCGGGCGGCGGCGATTGCGAGGCTCGGCGCGGTGAGCGCCTCCCGGCCGAAGAAGGGCGTGAGCACCCCCTGGTTGTGCCGCTGGTCCAAGAAGAAGATGACGACGCGGCCCTCGGCGAGGGCCTCCATCACCCGGCCCATGCTGCCCCGGGGCGGCAAGAGCTCCAGGCCGCCGCCCTCGCGGAGCTCCCGGATGAGCGCGGCGACGGCGGGGCTCGCCGGGGGCTTGGCGATGACCGTCGTGGGGATGCCCGTCGCCTGGGCCGTGGCGAGGCCGCAGAGATCCCAAGCCCCGCCGTGGCTCGCCAAGACGAGGCTGCCCTGACCGGCCCGGGCCCGCGCCGCGAGGGCCTCGAAGCCCTCAAAGCTAAGCCCCGGTAGCGGCGCTCGGACGTGGTGGAGCAGCTCGACGTAGCCCAAGAGGAGCTCGGCCATCATGCGCCGCAGGGTCGGGCCGGGCGCCAGCTCGGGAAAACACGCGGCGAGGTTCGAGGTCGCGACGGCCCGCCGGACGGGCAGCGCCCACCACCACAGCCACGCGAGGCACCAGGAGAGGGCCCAGGCGAGGCGCAGCGGGGTGCGGGCCAGGAGCCAGGCCAAGGCGCGCACGATCATCGGCGCCTCCTCGGGGCGTCAAGGATCCGCCGCCAGAGCGTGTCTTCGCCGCTCGTGACGACGAGGCCGAGGCGCAGCGCCCACAGCGCCGGGTGCTCCGGCAGGCGGGTGAGGTCCTTCTCCGTCGTGACCACGGGCAGGCCGTAGGACAGGGCCTCGGCGAGCTCGGCCTCGGTGAAGGTGTGGTGGTCGGGGTGCACGAGCACGGCGCGCAGGCGGAGCCCGGCGGCCACGGCGAGGCGCACCACCCGGCCCGGCCGGGCGATCCCGAGGAGCAGCACCACCTCCCCCGTCGGTCCGTCGGCCCGCTCAACCCCCTGGTGGCGCCAGCCCTGGAGCGTCTGCCGGGCGGTGACGACGACGGCCTCGGCGGGGGCCTCCGCCCGCACCGCCGCGGGCAGCCCCTCGCCCATCACCCAGAGCACGTCGGCGCGGCGCAGGCCCTCGGCGCCCTCTCGGGCCAAGCCCACGGGGATCGGCCCGCCGCCCAGGGGGGAGTCCCCGTCGAGCACGACGACGGCGAGGTCCGGGCGCAGCGCCTGCTGGTGGCCGTCGTCGAGGAGCGCCACCGTGGCGTCAGGGGCCGCGCCGAGGGCGGCGGCGCGGTCGGGGGAGGAGCGCACGTCGAGGCCCCAGGCCGCCAACATCGCCAGCTCGTCGCCCAAAACGGCCGCGCTGGCGCCGTCTTTCGCCGCCCGCACCTCGGCCCCGCCCGGCGCCCGGCCATACCCGCGGGCGATGACCACCGGGCGCTCCCCCCGGGCGGCGAGGCCCGCGGCGAGCCAGGCGACGACGGGGGTCTTCCCGGCCCCGCCGCTCACGAGGTTCCCGACGGAGATCACGAGGGGCGCGCCAGGCGGGAGCGGCCTGCG
>JAKLKD010000390.1 GCA_023150845.1 Myxococcota bacterium
TGGCAGAGGACGACGGCGGCGCCGCGACGGCCGGGGCGCGCCTCTCCGCGCCCATCGCCCCCTTCGTGCGGCGGCGCTGCTGGCTCGACGCGGCGCCCGCGCCGCTGCGCCTGTGGTCCGTCGAGGGGGTCCCCGCGCCATCCACTGGGGCCGAGGTTCCACTCGGTGAGGGCTGGACCTTGGCGGGCCCCGACGTGAAGGGGCGAGGCGCTGGGCTCGCCGCGGCTGGGCTCAGGCTCACCGAGGGGGGCGCCGCCGCCCGCGTCTTGTGGCTCGACGGTGGGCCTTCGGCGGGCCGGGCGGACGCCTTGATCCGCTTCGCCGCCGCAACGGCGCGGGCCGCCCGCGAAGGGGGCTCGCCGCTCACCCAGCTCGCCGTGGTCGCCCGGGAGGATCACCCCGTCGCCCACGCCGTCGCCGCCCTCACCCGCGCGCTGCGCCACGAGCTCCGCGGGGTGACGGTGCAGCTCGTGCTGACCGACACCGACGCGCCGGAGGCCTTGCTCGGCGCGCTCCGCCGGGGGCTCCCCGAGCTGCAGCTCCGCCGTGGCGCGGCCCTGGTTCGGGCGCTTCGTCCGACCGATCTCACCGGGCGCGGCCCGATCCCCGGGCGGGTGCTCATCACCGGGGGCGGCTCCGGCATCGGCGCGGCCCTCGCGGAGCGCCTCGTGGCCCGGGGCTGCCCACGCCTCGTGCTCGTCGGACGCAGCCCGGAGCCGAGCCGGGCCGAGCTGCTCACCCGCCTGCGGCGCGCTGGCGCGGAGGTCGTCTACCTCAGCGTCGACGTGGCCGACGCCGCGGCGCTCCAACGCGCCCTGGACCCCGTCCTGAGCCGCTGGGGTGGGATCGACGCCGTCGTGCACGGCGCCGGGAGCTGGGCTGGCCGCGCCCGGTCCTTGGCCAGCCGGGAGCCCGACGCGCCCCTCACCCTCCTCGGCGCGAAGCTCGACGGCGGCGAGACCTTGGCCCGGCGCCTGCCCGACGCCCGGCTCATCGCCTTGGGCTCCGTGGCCGCGCTCTCCGGGGCCCTCGGCGCGGGGATGGCCGACTACGCCGCGGCCAACGGCGCGTTGGAGGGCCTCGCCCGGGGCGGCCGGTGGCTGACCCTGCACTTTGGCCAGTGGTCTGTCGGTTTAGGCGCCGCGGCGAAGGGCGCCCCACCGGCCCAGGCGCGGCTCGGCCTGGGCGTGCTCGACACCGAGGCGGGCCTCGACCTATTGGAGCGCGCGCTCCGAGGAGACGAGCGGGGCCTGCTCGTCGCCGCGAGCGCCACCCCCGAGCTGCAGCCGGAGCGCCTCCTGGAGCCCCCGGTGGACACGCCGCCGCCTCGTCCCGCGCCGGTCGCCCCGCCGGTCACCGCGCCCATCACCCCGCCGCGCGCCGTCACGCCGACGACCGCCGCGCCGAGCCACCGCGCCGCCGTCGAGGCCCAGCTCTGCCGCCTGCTCAAGCTGAGCCCCGCTGAGCTCGATCTCGACACGCCCTTCGCCGATTATGGCGTTGATTCACTCGTCTTGGCCGACCTCGCCGCGGCGCTGGAGCAAGAGATCGGCGCCAGCTTGGACCCGAGCGAGCTGCTCCACCACCCTACGCCACGACGCCTCATCACGCTCCTCGACGCCCGCGCGCCTGAGCCGAGCGCCGCGCCCGTCGCCGCGCCGGTCGTCCTCCCCTCCACGCCCGCTGAGGAGGACGGCGTCGTCTCCCTGCTCCGCCGCCTCGCGACGGGTCAGGTCAGCGAGGCCGAGGTCGCCCGGCTCTTGGACCGCGGGGAGGCGCCCGAATGACCCTCGCCGAGCTCCTCGCCGCCGTGCGCAGCGGCGTGTTGTCCCCCGAGGCCGCCGCGAGCGCCCTCGGCCCCCGCGTGAGCTTGCCGAGCGCCCAGCGCTTGCCCCGGCCAGAGCGCGCCATCGCCGTCGTCGGCATGGCCTGCCGCCTCCCGGGCGCCCCCGACCTCGACGCCTTCTGGGAGCTGCTCACCGCCGGTCGTGACGCGATCCGGCCCATCCCCGAGGACCGCTGGCCCCTCGCGGGCTTTTACGACCCCGACCCGGCCTCGGGCCGCAGCTACGTCCGTGAGGGCGGGTTCTTAGAGGACGCCGGGCGCTTCGACGCGCGCTTCTTCGGGCTCAGCGACGACGAGGCGGCGAAGCTCGACCCCCAGCAGCGCCTGTTTATGGAGGTGGGCTGGTCGGCGATGGAGCACGCCGCCCGGGCCGGTCGGGGCGGCCAGCGCACGGGGCTCTACCTCGGCGCCCGGGCCAGCGACTACACCACCGAGCGTATGCTCGCCGGGCAGTCCGGCGCGTCGGGGCGCGCCGACATCTTGGGTCACTCGCAGAACTACCTCGCGGCCTGGCTCGCCGACCGCATGGACCTCGGCGGCCCGGCCCTTGTCGTCGATACGGCCTGCTCCTCGTCGTTGATGGCGACCCACCTCGCGATTCAGGGGCTCCTGGCCGGGGACTGCGACGCCGCCCTCGTCGGCGGCGTCGACCTCTTGCTCTCGCCGATGAGCTACCTGCTGCTCTGCCAGGCGCGGGTGCTCTCCCCCGGCGCCCGCTGCCGCACCTTCGACCGCCGCGCCGACGGCTACGTCCCCGGCGAAGGCGCGGGCGCCGTGGTGCTGCGCCGCCTGGAGGACGCCCTGGCCGACGGCGACACCGTGCACGCCTTGATCTTGGGCAGCGCGGTGAACAACGACGGCCGCACCATGGGCATCACGACGCCGAACGCCGTCGCCCAGCGGGAGGTCGTGCGGTCGGCGCTGCGCCGGGCCGGGGTGCCGCCGGAGACGGTGACGCTCATTGAGGCCCACGGCACGGGCACGACCATCGGCGACCCCATCGAGGTGCGGGGCCTGCGGGAGGTCTTCGCGGATGTGACCGAGCGGGGCGTGATCGCGCTCGGCGCGGTGAAGTCGAACATTGGCCACCTGCACTCCGCGGCGGGCGTCGCTGGGCTGCTCAAGCTCGTGCTCGCCCTCAAAAAACGCCAGATCCCGCCGACGCTCCACTGCGAGGAGCCCAACCCTCGCCTCGACCTGGAGCGCTCGCCGCTCTTCGTGAACCGCGCGCTGCGCGACTGGACGCCGCCCTGCGGGGTGCGCCGGGCGGGGGTGAGCGCCTTCGGCTTCGGCGGCACGAACGCCCACCTCGTCTTGCAGGAGGCCCCCGAGGCCCCGCCCACCGCGCCCTCGACGGGGCCTTGGGCGCTGCGGATCAGCGGATCGGACGAACGCGCCGCCCGGGCGCTGGCCGAGGCCTTGGCCCGGGCGCTGGACGGCGGCGCCGACCCCGGCGACCTCGTCTACTCCGTGAACACCGGCCGCGCCGTGATGGGCGCGCGCGCCGTCGCCACGAGCCCC
>JAKLKD010000037.1 GCA_023150845.1 Myxococcota bacterium
CCTGATCGATGCGCTGGGCCCCGACCCTCCTCCTCCCGCCGCTCGCCCTCGCGGCGGCGGCTTGGAGCGCGCCGACGGCCCAGTCCACCGCCCCGGGGGCCGCCGCTGAGGCCCTCGTCGCCGCGCAGTGCAACCTCTGCCACCGCGCCGCGGAGGTCCCCCGGGCGGGCCTCACCGAGTCCTGTGAGGGCTGCCACGCCTGGATTCGGGAGACTTCCGCGAGCCCCACGGCCCGCGCCCAGGCCCTCACCTTGTTCCCGCTCTGGCCTCGGTACGAAGAGAACGTCCAGAGCTACCTCCAGGTCCCCGACCTCGACGCCGCCATGGCCAGGCTCCGCCCCGACTGGGCGCGCCGATACCTGGAGAACCCCCACGACCTCCGGCCCAACCTCCCCGAGACCATGCCGCGGCTCGGGCTCTCCCCGGAGGCCCTCGACACCCTCGCCTCCGCCTTCGGCCGCGCGACCGTCCCCGCGCGACCCTCCCTCGAGCCCGCTCGTGTGGCCGAAGGCGAGGCGCTCTTCGTGAGCCGTGGCTGCACGGCCTGCCACACCTTCGGCGGCCAGCACACGACCGCCGCCGTCGCCGCCGCGCCAGACCTCGCCTTCGCCCGGGAGCGCCTCACCCCGGACATGGCCGTGGCCTGGATCCTCGACCCCCGCGCCGTCGCCCCGACGGCCACCATGCCCAACATGGGGCTCACCGAGGCCCAGGCCCTCGCCGTCCGCGACTACCTCTGGCTCACCGACCCCGGCGGCGTCGCCCCCGCCGATCCGTTACCGCTCCCCCCTCCAGTTGACAGGCCGGTGTCCTGGGCGGAGGTGCAGTCCGAGGTGTTTGGCAAGATCTGCGCCCATTGCCACATGAACCCCGCGCTCAATGAGGGGCGCGCGGGGCCGGGCAACGACGGCGGCTTCGGCTGGGCCGCCACGGGCGTCGAGCTCGAGACCCGCGAGGGCGTGATGGCCGTGGCGGACAAGATCCCCGCCGCGCTCCTGCGCCGCCGAGACGAGGCCCGCCGCGACGTGCTGCGGCCTGGCGAGCGCCCCCTCCATGTGGTTAGGCCCGACTTACCTGGAATGCCCCTCGGCCTGCCCCCGATCGACGACGAAGACACCGCCCTGGTGCTCGCTTGGATCGCCCAGGGGATGCCGGAGTAGTTGCGAGGGGAGCGTCGGTTGTGGTATCATGGCTCCATGAGAACCATCCCCGAAGCAGACATCGTCGCGCTCCTCGACGGCGTAAAGGCGCAGTTCCCCAACGGCGCTGGGGAGGCCGTAGACCACTGGGTCATCAAGCAAGGCCTCGACTCCACGAACGCCCCGGCGATCTGGGTGTGGGTAATCCTGAAGGACGCCTTGGCGAGCCGGGTCAGCGACGTGCTCGTGGTGAACCGTATCCGCGATCTGATTCAGGACTGTCTGTTCAACAAGCTCGACGTCTACTTTGACTTTGGGCTTGGTGTCTATGTCTCCTTTCGTAGCGTGAGCGAGCAAGCCGAGGCGTTGGCAGTCCATGATCGGCCCCGACGTCGCGCGGCGGGCGCCCGATGAGCCTTCATGACGACCTGCTCCGGCAGGCCGGTCAGCTCGCGCGAAGTGAACCACGGCGGCCCAAGCAGGCGAGTTTACGACGCGCGGTCTCGACGGCGTACTACGCGCTGTTTCATCTGCTCATCTTTGAGGGCTCAACCGTGATGAGCCCGATGAACGAGCCTCAGCTCCGGGTGATCGTCGCCCGGGCCTTCCAGCACGGGGCGATGAAGGCCGTCGCCTCGGACGTGAGCAAAGGTAAGTTCTCCAAAGGGTATGGAGACCTTGGGCTCGCGCCTTCGCCTCAGCTCAGGAGCGTCGCACGCACGTTTTATGGCCTTCAAGAGAAACGGCACGAGGCCGACTACGACATCGGCGCGTCGTTCACCCGAGATGAGGTGCTCAAGCTCGTAGAGCAGTCGGAGCAGGCGTTTAAGGACTGGAAGCAGATTCGCAGGACAAGAGAGGCGATGGTGTTCCTCCAGTCCATGCTCCTCAAAGGCCGTGATTAACGCGGCTCACTCCACCGTGGCGTCGATCTCGTTCGAGGAGTTGCCTTGGGCGTCCTCGATGCGCGCGGTGAGGCTGTAGGACTCCGTGGTGTCTACGCCGGAGATCGCGCAGATGACCTCGTCGTCCTCGATGTAGCAGGCCTCGCCTTGGCCATCTTGGTCGAACTTGTCGACGAGCTCGCTCGGCGTGCCGTCCACGACGCCGACGCTGAGCTTCACCTCGCCGCCGGGCACGTCGCCCTCCTCGTCGCAGAAGCTGAGGCCGAGCTCGATCACGTCGCCGATGTTGGGGTAGTCGGCGAAGGCGGCGCGGTGGTCGGTGATCACCGGGGCGCCGGGCTCACCGCAGGCGGGGCCGGTGTCGTCACCGCCGCCACCGCCGCTGTCGATCACGAAGGAGTCGTTGACCTCGTTGTAGCTGCCGCCGCGGTTGAAGAACGGGTCTTCACCTTTGCAGCCGACGAGGAAGGCGAGCAGGGGGAGCGTCATCTTGCGCATCGGGGGCCCTCATTCGTTGAGCGGCCAGGGGGCCGCGCCCGCTACAGCATAGCAGGCGCGGCCCAGGAGGCGATCAGGGCTTGTAGGTGTTGGAGCTCGACGCGGTCTGGGACTTGCCGCCGTAGACCGTGGCGTTGGTGCCCGAGGCGAGGTTGGCGTTGCCGCCCAGGATCGCCGCCTGGGCGCCCGTGGCGCTGTTCCCGTAGCCGCCGACGACCACGGAGCCCTTGCCCGAGGCCTCGTTGGACTCGCCGCCGGTGACCGTCGCGGCGATGCCGCTCGCGGTGCTCGCGCTGCCGCCGGTCACCGAGGAGTAGGTGCCCTCGGTGATGTTCGCCGTGCCGCCGCTGATGGCGCTGCCCTCACCCTCGGCGATGTTGCCGAAGCCGCCGCTGACCGAGACCCAGGGGCCCGCCGACCAGTTCTCGAGGCCCGCGAGGAAGGAGCCGTAGCTCTCCCAAGAGTGGCCCATGCCGACGATGAGGTTGTGGCTGCCCGTGCGCGTGGAGCCCGCGGAGCTGGCCTCGTTGTAGCCGACGACGAGGTTGCCCAGGCCGTTGACCTCGCCGTCCGTGGCGCCCGCGCCGCTGCGGACGTGCACGTTGACGCCCTCAAAGATGACGTCGCTGCCGGAGACGTTGACGGCGCCGCCGAGGCCCGCGGGGTAGTTCTGGGCGATGACCCAGTCTTCAGTGGTGAAGCCAGCGCCCTCAAGGTCGGCGATGGCGTCGCCGAGGTCGGTGAGGTCGCCGTCGATGGAGGTGACGCTGTCCTCGACGGCGGTGAGGCCGCCCTGCAAGGCGACCACCTGGGTCTCCAGCTCGCCGATGCGGGTGTTGGACTCGTCCAGAGCCGTCGCGAGCGCTTCGACCTGCGCCGTGAGCGCGGCGAGCTCCGCGTCACCGTTGCCGGTGTCGTCTTTGTCGCCGCAGCCCCCGAGGAGGGCGGTGGTGGAGAGCGCGGTGAGAGAGATCAGCGAACGGCTCAGCAGGGACATCGTCTTCTCGCCTCCGTAGGCGCGGACGCGCCTGGAATGTACAAGCTCCATACTATACCGACGGAGCGGGCGGGTTGGCGAGTCCTTGACAAGTTGGGATCGTTTTGCGCGGCAGCCGAGGCGCGTCTGAATCGGCCCAGAGCGCGCCTGACACCGGCTGGATGGCCGATCCTTCATCCGCGGAGATCTTGACGCCGCTCAGCCAAGGCGGCGGAGGATCTCTCCCCCAAGGGCGCACGGCCCTGGCCGGACGGCGCCGCGGCGAGTACATCGGGGGGCCAACCGCTCGGAGTGACTGTGCCCCGCATCACCTGCACCCGGCTGCTCGCGTGGGACGCCGCCCACCGCATCCCACGCCACGAGAGCAAGTGCGCCGCGCTCCACGGCCACCGCTACACCGCCGAGATCACCTGCGCCGCCGAGGCCCTGGACGACCGCGGCCGGGTGATCGACTTCGGCGTGGTGAAAGCGCGGGTCGGCGAGTTCATCGACACGCGCTGGGACCACACGGCGATCCTGATGAAGGGGGACCCCGACCCCGTCGCCCAGGCCGTCGCCGCCTCCAACGCCGAGAAGGGCCGCCCGGTGTACTGGCTCGACGGACCGCCGAGCGCGGAGCTCCTCGCCGCGGAGCTGGGCCGGGTCGCCACGGAGCTCCTCGCCTCCAGCGGCGTCAGCGTCGTGAAGATCCGCCTCTGGGAGACGCCGAACAGCTACGCCGACTGGGAGCCCTGAGCCTCGGCCTTGAGTAAACTTACAATGTAAGTCTATCGCGCCTTGGGGAAGGGGCCGCGCACGGCGAGGGTGACGCCGTCGCGCTGGAGGTTCAAGAACATCACCTGGCCGTCGGGGGAGAAGCAGACCCCCGCCATCTCTTGGCCGGTGAGCGCGTTGTGGGCGAGGTCGTAGAGCTCCCCCTCGGGGGTGAGGCCCATGAGGCGGTCGTCGCGGTCGCCGTCCTCACAGAACAGCACGTCGCCCCAAGGCGCGATGACGCAGTTGTCGGGCATGTTGAGCCGGGCGCGGTCCTCGGACTGCACGAGCAGGCGCAGCTCGTTGCGGACGAGGTCCAAGGAGAAGATCTGCCCGAGGTCGAGGGGGCCGCCGGAGGTGGCGCAGAAGACCACGCTGTGCGCGCCGTCCCCGGCGAGGCCCTCCCCCCGGCGCACGATGGCCGCGCCGAGCTTCCGGGCCTGCTCGCGGCAGGGGATCGTCTCGGCGCTGGGGTCGGGGAGGGTCACCCAGCGCACCAAGAGGCGCTGGCCCTCGGTGAGCCCGACGCCGAGGTCAAACCCGGGCTTGCCCAAGATCGCCATGGCCTGGAGCTTGCCCGGGCCGAAGGGCGCCGCCGGGGAGTCGGGCACGAAACGATAGAGCGCCGAGTCGGGGTGGTCCTCGGTCATGACGGCGATGTGCTCGGGGAAGGTCCAGGCCACGGCCTCCCGGCGGAAGCGCCCCATCGCCCGCTGGGGCCGGGCGGGGAGCAGGCGGTCGTCGGTGGGCAGGCACAGAAACGCCCAGCCGTGGCCCGCGGAGTCGGTCTCTTCGCAGGAGAGCCAGCCCCACGGCGAGGCGCCGCCGCCGCAGTTGTTCTCGGTCCCGGCGAGCACCATGCGGCTCTCACGCAGGCTGAGGGTCGTCGGGTCGATGAGCAGGCGGCTCACCCCGCCGTAGACCTTGGGGTCGAAGGCCTCGGCGGGCGGCTGGCCCTCGGGCCACCAGCGGCGGATGGGGAGGCCGACGAGCTCGTGGTTCCGCAGGAGCGCCCAGCTCCCGCCGGGGCCGACGAAGCAGCCCATGCCGTCGGGCGCCCCGGGCATGGGGTAACCGTCGCTCATCACCTCGCCCGCGCGCTGGATCACCGTGGCGGTGAAACCTTCAGGCAGCGAGAGCGGGCCGCCGTCTTGGGGCTTGACCAGGGGGCCGAAGCGCGGCGAGGCGGCGGCGCGGCGGTGCAGGCCCAAGGCCGAGAGGGCGAAGAGCGCGGCGGCGGAGCGCCCGAGCGAGCGGCGGCTGAGGGTCATGGTGCTCATGTAGCGCGGCCGGGGCGGGGTCGTCGGCGACGATTCGCGGCCAGGGCTCAGGCCGGGGCGAGGGGGCTCCCGACCCGGGCGGCCAAGGCGGTGAGGTCGTCGGGGAGCGGGCAGACGACACGCAGGGGGCGCCGGGTCTTGGGGTGCTCCAGGCTCAGGGACCAGGCGTGGAGCGCGAGGCGCGGCCAGAGCCCCCCGGCGGCGCCGCCGTGGCGGTGATCCCCCAAGAGCGGCAGCCCGGCCTCGGCGGCCTGCACGCGGATCTGGTGGGTGCGCCCGGTCTCTAAGGCCAGCTCGATGGCGGCGAGGCCGTCCCCTTGGCTCAGGCGACGGCAGCGGGTGAGGGCGGGCAGGCCCTCCACCGCGCTCTCCCAGCGGCCCTCCGCCGGGGGCTCGCCGACGACGCAGGCCCAGTAGCGGCGCTGGATGAGGTGCTCCCGGAAGCCCTGGGCGACGGCGGCGTTGGCCCGGGGGTCGAGGGTGAAGAGCACGAGGCCCGAGGCCGGGGTGTCGAGGCGGTGGTGCAGGGCGAGGCGGGGGTAGCGGCGGCGGAGGCGGTCGTAGAGGTTGTCGCCGCCGCCCCGCGGCGCCTGGGTGGGGAGGCCGGAGGGCTTCTCCACGATGAGGATCACGCCGTCGTTGTGAAGCTCCCTGACCTCAGCCTGGGCGGGATCCTGTGCTTGTCTCGACATTCTGGGTCAGCCTTGGGGTCGGGGGATCACGGCAGGGGGTGTAGACTCTGCGCTCGTCGAAGGGAGAGGCCGCCGCCTCGCCCCGGGTCCGCAGGAGGTCGTCCCCGATGAGCGTTCGTATCCATGAGCTGCTGGTTCAGGCCATTGAGCAGGGGGCGTCGGACGTCCACCTCTCCTCGGGGGAGGTGCCCTGTCTGCGCATCAACGGTGAGGTCGTGCGCCTCGACCTGCCGCCGCTGGGCCCGGACGACGCGAAGCGCCTCGCCTACTCGGTGATGACCGAGAAGCAGAAGGTGCTGTTCGAGAAAGAGCTGGAGGTGGACTTCTCTATCGGGCTCAAGGGCCTCGCGCGCTTCCGCGTGAACGCCTTCAACCACGCCCGGGGTGTCGGCGTGGTGATGCGGCAGATCCCCTCCAAGGTGCGCACGCTGGACGAGCTGGGCAGCCCGCCGATCTTCAAGCGCATCGCCGAGATGCGAAAGGGCCTCGTCCTGGTGACCGGGCCCACGGGCTCGGGCAAGTCCACGACCCTCGCGGCGATGATCGACTACATCAACAAGAGCCGCCACGAGCACATCCTCACCGTCGAGGACCCCGTCGAGTTTGTGCATGAGCCCGACAAGTGCATCATCAACCAGCGTGAGGTCGGCAGCCACACCCGCTCGTTCTCCGCGGCGCTGCGCTCGGCGCTCCGTGAGGACCCCGACGTCATCCTCGTCGGCGAGCTCCGCGACCTCGAGACCATCTCTCTGGCGCTCACGGCCGCGGAGACCGGCCACCTCGTCTTCGGCACCCTGCACACCAACTCCGCGCCGGAGACCGTGAACCGCATCATCGACGTGTTCCCCCACGAGCAGCAGTCCCAGGTGCGCACGATGGTGTCCGAGGCGCTGATGGCCGTGGTCACCCAGAACCTCCTGCCCAAAGCGACGGAGAAGGGCCGGGTGGCCGTGCACGAGATCATGATCGTGAACGCCGCGGTGCGAAACCTCATCCGTGAGAACAAGCTCTTCCAGATTCAGAGCGTCATGCAGACCGGCAAGATGGACGGAATGCAGACCATGGAGGACCACCTGCGCGACCTCGCCCTGCGCCGGGTGATCACCCGCAAGCTGGCGATGACCGTCGCGAACAACCCGCGCATGTTTGACGACGAGGAGTCGCGCTCGACGACGGGTCGGCCGCCCGGGGCGCCGCGGCCGCCGGGGCGTTAGTCCGGCGCCCGCAGCGTGAAGTCCACGCCGCCGACGCGGTCGCCGCTCACCAAGAGGCTCAATCGGGCCGGGCCGGGGCGCAGGGTGCGGGTGGTGACCTCACGGAGCTTGTGGTTGAGGCGCAGCGCCAAGGGCTCGCCGGGGGTGATCGTCGCGGTGAGGCCCTTAAACACCTTCTCTGAAGGGCGCTCAGGCCGGGCTCCCGGCGTCTGGAGCGCATAGTCGATCACCAAGGGCTGGGAGACGTCGCCCTCGAGGGTGGCGCTCAGCGTGAGGGTGTCGCCGATCCAGGCCTCGGTGAGGTTCAGGCTCAGCGCCGTGAGCCGCACCTTGGGCGCCTCAAAGCCGAGCAGCGCCAGGGCCTCGGGCTGGCCTTGTTTGACGAGCATCCGCAGCGCGTGGCGCACGACCCAGAGGCGGTCCTCAGAGGCGCCGTGAAGCCAGGTCCGGGCGACGGCCAGGGCGCGCTCGGGGTGGTCCTTCGTGACGTCGTTGAGGTGGTTGGCGACGCTCTTCCGGACGTAGAGCGCCGGGTCGTCCTTGAGCCGCTCCAAGACGGCGAGGCCGGGGCCGGGGTCGGTGATCAAGGCCGGGACGCGGCCGCCCCAGGGCAGGCGGGGCCGGGCGCCTTCAGAGGCGAGGCGGCGCTGGTGAACGTCGTCGGAGACCGCCCAGCGGTGCATCGCCGCCCAGGCCAGCTCGGGGTGGTGGTGGAGGTAAGGCCGCACGGCGAACTCGGCGGAGAAACGCCGGGTCAGCTCCCCCAAGGCCGACAAGGACCGCGCCGGGTCGCCGAGGCCGTGGACCTCGACGACGTGGAGCAGAGGCCAGATCGCCACATGCTGGCCCACGGCCTCCTCCCCGTCGATGGCCGGGGGCGCGGCGGCGAGCAGGCGGTCCACGGCGGCGGGCCACTCCGCGGGCAAGGCGCGGCGAAGGGCCTCGGCGATGTGGGCCACCCGGCCCTTGAGCTCCAAGGCGGCGAGGCCGTCGGTGGCCTCGGCGACGAAGCGGGTGAGCGGGAACGACGGATCGACCTGCCGCTGCCGCTCGCCGAGGGCGGCGACGACGGACGGGTTGAACCACTCTTTGAACGGCTCGGCCATGGGGGGCTCCTCGGGTGGGGAGCATAACGGGCGGGGGCGACGCCTGGCGACGGGCCGACGAGGTGCAGGCTCCAGAGGCGCCCAGGACACCGCCCGGGAGGCCTGCTCGGGAGGCGCTCGCTCCGACATGAAGTCTTCACTGAACATGTTCAGCGAGGCGATGAGGCCGTCCCAAACGCGCTGCTCGGGGGGCTGCGGGCGATCGGGCGAAGGGCTTGAGCTGAAGGTGCGGGGAGTGGTCTTGGCGTCCTCCTGGTGGTGAGCGCGCGGTGTTTATCTCGCCCAGCGCCCAGAAACATCCCAGACACAATCCCGCAAGACCTCAGCAACCCTCCGGCCGCAGCTTGATGGGGCGAGGCGCGGCCACCAACCCCCGCGCCCACACCGGAGCCGCTCATGTCCACCGAGACCCCAGAGACCCCCTCCTCTTCGACCCCCTCCGCCGACGGCGGGCGCTGCGCGAAGGGCGCCAAGGGCGCGCGCCGGGGCCGCCGACTGTTCCGCCTGTTCTTGTTGTTCTCCGCCGTGGGCGCCGGGGCGTTCTTCTTGCCCCGGGCCTTCGCGGGCGGCGGCTGGGGCGGGGAGCACGGCTGCCACCAGAGCGCCCAGAGCGCTGAAGACCTGCGGGAGCGCGCGGAGTGGGGCGCCTCGTGGTTCTACGACGAGGTCGACGCCACCGACACCCAGCGCGCCCAGCTCGACGCCCTGCTCGACGAGGCCGCGCCCGTGGCCTTCGGGTTCAAGCAGGAGTCCAAGGCGCTCAAGGGCCAGCTCGCCGACGCGCTCAGCGCCCCCCAGGTGGAGCGCGCGGCCTTGGAGGAGGTCCGCCTCGACGGCCTGGACCTCGCCGATCGCGCCACGGCCAAGGGCTTCGACTGGCTGGCGCGGGCGGCGACGATCCTCACCCCCGCCCAGCGAGACGGCCTGCGCGGGGAGTGGGACGCGCGCCATCGTTGACGCGGAGGCCAGGACCATGCAGGCTCTCGGGCTGATGCCGAACCCCCGCCTGCTCATCGTCGACGACGATCAGCGCCTCGCCGCGCTGCTCGTCGCGACGCTCACCCCACGCGGCTTCGTCGTCGAGCACCGCGCCGACGCCGCCACGGGCCTGCCCGCCGCCCTGCACGGCGGCTATGACGCCCTGCTCCTCGACCTCACCCTCCCCGACGGCGACGGTCTCTCGATCTGCCGCGCTGTGCGGGCCGTCTCCGACCTCCCGATCCTCATGCTCACCGCCCGTGGGGACGAGCTGGACCGCATCATCGGCCTTGAGCTCGGCGCCGATGATTACCTGCCCAAGCCCTTTAACCCCCGAGAGTTAGAGGCCCGGGTGCGGGCGATCCTGCGCCGTCGTCTGCCCGCCGCCGCGCCGCCGCCGCCAGCCCCGAGCCCGACGGTGTGGCGCTTCGGCCGCATCACCATCGACCTCGACGCCCGGGAGCTGCGTGTGGACGGCGCGCCCCGCCGCCTCACGAGCCACCAGCTCGACCTCATCATCGCCCTCGCGCGGAAGCCGGGCCGGGTGCTCAGCCGGGATCAGCTCTTGGAGGAGCTCGGCGTCGAGGAGGACAGCTTCGACCGCAGCGTCGACGTGACGATCTCGCGGGTGCGTGCCGCCATCGAGGACAACCCCAAGGAGCCCCGCTGGATCCGCACCATCCGCGGCGTCGGCTACAGCTTCACGCCCACCGATGACCCATGATGTCCCGCCGCCTCGCCCATCATGTGTTTGTTCACCTGCTGCTCGTGGGCGCGGCCTCGGGCCTCGCCGCGTTTGGGGTGGCGCGGCTCCTGGCCCCGGAGCGGGTGGAGGTGCCCGCGCCCCTGCGCGCCGGGGTGGAGCGCCTCGCCACCACGCTCCCCGACACAGACGACCCGGCCTTCCCCGCCGCGCTGGACGCCCTGGGGGCCGAGCTTGGCCTTCATCTGTGTTTTTTTGAGCGCGAGGCCACAAAAGGCGTCTGCACCGGCCCGGAGCTCCCGCTCGGTCGAGACGGCTGGTTTTACGCGAACGGACAGAGCGGCTATCGCCTGCGCCTCAACGATGGCCGCGCCGTGGTCGGATCAAACGCTACGCCGTCTCGTGGGGCGCCGGGCCGGGTCGCCTTGGCCTGGCTCGCCGCGCTCTTGGGACTCGCCTTGGGGAGCTGGCTCCTCGCCCGGCGGGTGACCCGGCGTCTGGAGCGGGTGGAGCAGGCGATGGAGCGCTGGGGCGAGGGTGACTACACCGCCCGGGCGCCGGTCTGGGGCAACGATGAGGTCGCGCGCCTCGCCCAGAGCTTTAACCGCGCCGCGGATCAGGTACAGTCCCTCGTGGAGACCCAGCGCCGGGGCCTCGCCAGCGCGTCCCACGAGCTGCGCAGCCCCTTGGCACGCCTGCGCCTCGCCGTGGACCTGCTCGCTGAAGACGCCCCCGCTGAGCGCGTCGCCTTCGCCGAGGGCGCGACCCGAGACATCGAGGAGCTCGACGCCTTGGTCGGTGACCTCTTGCTCTCGGCCCGCGTACAGTCGGCCCCGGCCCGGGCCCCGGTCGACCTGCACAGCCTCGCCGCCGAGGAGGCCCAGCGCGCCGGGGCGACGACGGACCTCCACCCAGTGACCCTCCGCGGCGACGGCCCCGCCCTGCGCCGGATGCTGCGAAACCTCCTGGAGAACGCCCGGCGTTATGGCGGTGAGGGGGAGGTGCTCCTCAAGGTGGGCGCGGCGCCGGACGGCTCGGCCTGGGTGGAGGTGCTCGACCGGGGCCCCGGCGTGCCCGACGAGCTGGCCGAGCGGGTGTTTGAGCCCTTCTACCGCCCCGCCGGGCACGACGAGGGCCGCGACGGCGGCGTGGGCCTCGGCCTGGCCTTGGTTCGGCAGATCGCCCGCGCCCACGGCGGCGAGGCCCGGGTGACCCCTCGGGACGGCGGCGGGGCGCGGTTTGTGGTGGAGGGGCTGCGGTGAAGGGGGCTCACTAAACACGTTCAGTGAATATGTTTAGTGAGCACGAGGCTGGCCTGCCCAACCTGAGCGCCGGGACAACGCTCACCCAGCGCGCCGCGATGGCGGGCTCAAGAGCTGGCGCAAAAACTCCCCTCGGGGCCGGTCGCCGCGCCGCGTGGAGGGCCCAGACGAGCGGCGACCGCCCGCTCACCCCTCGTCGGGTGGCCACCCCAGCTTCAAACGCGCCGCCGCCGCGTCTGTGCTCATCGCCTCGTTGGGGTGAAGCACACGGACATCGGGCCAGGCGCTTGGCGGCTGATCGTCGATCAGCAGGTTGGGCTTGGGCAAAAACGCCACGAACAGCTCGGCGATGCCCAGGCGCTCGGCGACCCCTCGGGCGTAGTCCGCGCCGCCGGAGGACCAACAGTAGGCCACGACGGCCTCTTCCGCGCAGAGCAGACGCAGGCGCTCAATCACCCCGGTGATGGGGATCTGGCGGCTGCCGTAGGAGCGCACCAGGGTGTCGTCTACGTCCACATAAATCACCAGCGGCCGACGCGGCCTCACCCCAACACCGCCGGGGTCGGCTGGGGCGTGACCAGGCCGGCGTCGATCCAGGCGCCGACGGGGTCATCGACGCTCACCTTGCCGACGAAGAGGTGCTCCAGGGGGCGACCGGCGGCGCAGTAGGCGCGGATGCGGCGCAGGCCGGTGTAGTAGACGACGTCTTTGGCGTAGACCCCGGGCTCCTCGGGGTCGGCGAGGCCCCGCTTGAGGCGCTCGGTGATGGTCCAGGCGAGGCCCGCGCCGCCGACGGAGGACACGCGCTCGTGCAGGGCGCGGAAGCCGAGGGTGCGCCCCCAATGTACGGCCTGCACGACGACACCTTGGCGCCAGGCCGTGCCCGGGGAGATGACCCCGGCGCGCTCCTCGGCGTAGAGGGCGAGGCCCTCCTCGGTCTCTAAGGACTCGGGCAGGCCCGTCGCGAAGAGGCGCAGGGGCTGGCGGTAGCCGTTCTCGGCGCGGCGGACGTGCACGTCGATCTCATGCGCGATGAGCCGCCGCACGTCCGAGGCGCGAAAGGTGGCGTGGGGCGTGACCCGGACGGCGCGGTGGGCGCCATCGACGAGCACACGGGCGGCCATCACCGGGTCGAGCTCGACCCGCCAGCCGACGAGGCCACGCTCCCGCAGCGCCCCCTGGAGGGCGTCGGCCATCTCGAAGGCGCTGACGGTGTGGGCGCTGCGCTCGTGCTCCCGGGGCTCGTTTCGCGCGGCGTGTAAGGTGTCGGCGTCGGGGTACCACCCGCTGTGCTGGGCCAAGGCGTCAAAACGCGCCGGGGTGCGGTCGCGGAGCGCGAGGATGAACAGCCGGGTGCCCTCGATGGCGCGGCGCAGCACGAGCCCGAAGGGGTGGTCCTGGGGCGGCTGCAGCCGGTCGAGGCCCCGGAGCTCGTCATCGGCCCAGTCCGCGGGCTGGTACTGGTAGCGCGGGGGCTCCCCCATCGCGAAGTTCGCCTGGGCGTCCCGCGCGTTTAGGGGGTTGAGATAGCGGGAGAACACCACACGCTCAAAGAGCTGGTGGAGGGCGAGGTCGGTCTCAACGACGCGGGGCGGGAGGGGAGGGCTGGTCACGGGGGGATCATACGCTCCGCGCGGCCCAGCGGCTCATCCTGGGCGAGGAGCGGGTCCAGGGGGCGCCGAGCTGTGGAGCCCCGCGCGCCTGGGCTGGGCCTCGGGGGCTTGTGCCGACCGCGCCCGGGCGCTACGCTCGCCGCATGAACCTCGACGGCCTCACCCCCTCCGATCTCCGCGCCGCCCTGCCCTCCCTGCTGGACGGGGCCGTAGACGCCCCCGACGAGACCCGCGCCCTGCTCGGCGAGGTCGCCGAGGCGACCCTGAGCGCCGCCGATGACGAGGCCCTCGCGGCGACGCTCCGGGCCTTCGCCGCCGCCGGGAGCGCCTGGACCACCTGGCCCGCGGACCCCTTCGCCCGGCGGCTCTCCCGGGCGTGGCTCGGCGCCATGACCCGCGGCGCGACGGTCCACGGCCTGCATCACCTCGACGCCTTGGACGGCCGCCCCACCCTCTTTGTCGGCAACCACCTGAGCTACGTCGACACGAGCGTGCTCGACCTGCTGCTCGCCGCCCACGGCCGCGCCGACCTCGCCGACCAGCTCCTCGCCGTCGCCGGGCCCAAGGTCTACAGCGCCCCCTTCCGCCGCCTCGCCGCCATCGCGCTCAACACCCTCAAGACCCCGCAGTCCACGACCTTAGACGGCAACGACGCCTCCTTGAGCCTCCGCGAGGTCGCCGCCTTGGCCTTGGGCGCGCTCAAAGAAGCCGAGGCCTGGCGCCAGTCCCGCGGCCCCGTCGTGCTCTACCCTGAAGGCACCCGCAGCCGCGACGGCGCCCTCGGCCCCTTCTTGCCCGCCGCCGCCCGTTACCTGCGCGGCGCGGCCTGGGTCGTGCCCGTCGTGGTGCGGGGCACCGACGCGCTGTTCGGGCGGGACGAGCGGTTTCGGCCTCAGCCGGTGCAGGTGGCCTTCGGCGAGGCGTTTGACCCGGGGGCGGTGGTCGGTGACCCGAAGACGGCGGCCTTGGAGGAGGCGAGGCGGCGGGTGTTGGGGGTGATGTAAGGCGCCACTCCGCGTGAAGGAAGTAACTTTCTTCTTAAAGATATTGACGCCCCGATAAGTATGATATAGTGCACTCGATGAAACCGAACCAACTGGAGGATTCATGAGCAAGCGAATCCAGACCCCCTCTCTTCCAGAAGGCTTCTTTCAGAGACAGTTTCCAGCATGGTCGAACGATCAAATGAATAATGTTTTGGAGAAATGTGACCAAGCTCGTGAGACTGCGAGGGCCTACACGCATCAATCTTCAATGGTAAACTCTGCGGATATGCTGGTGAAGTGTCGATGAGTCCAACGTCCTTAAGCCTGAGGATGCTGCCTTTCACGAAAGATGCCTTCCTGAACGAAGTCAGGAAGGCATCTTTTTGCCCAATGACAGGCCAATATGTAGTCAAGTGGAGTACATTGGCCGTTATCTTGGGCACGAATCGCTTAACGCGGCCACCATGCTCGTCGAGTATCCGTATATCGACAGATATTATCTTCATGACTTCCAAAACTACTACTCCACGGCCCTGGTCATTCCCAACCACCGAACAAGTCGGGTACATTTTTTCGCCGCAGAACTCGGCCAGAGTATTCATGGGGAGTGCTTTGAGCCAGACCAAATCATCGATCGACAAAAGTATCTCCAATCAGTTTACATCGGATTCGTGGTCATTCGACCGATTCCTGCTGCGCCAATTGGTCGAACCGTAATCCGTCCATGGTATGACTCAGGGCGATGTTTCGGGCCAACCCCATCTCCGCCGCACAGAGTTCATCTGGCTGGATTCAACTTAAAGGCGTATGGAACACCTTTTCATCAGCAGGATTCAGTAGTCGGAGCGTGTGCAACTGCAGCAGTCTGGATGGCCGTATCCCATCTTTCGGGCACAGAAGGGACTCGCCCCATAACACCGGCGATGATCACACTTGCTGCCGGAAAAAGCTCTCCAGAAAGGCGGCTATTTCCTGCGGCAGATGGATTTACGCGTCAACAGATGGCGGCGGCATTAATCGACGCCGGCTTTCCACCTGAGGCCGTGAAATCTAAGGATAAGTATCTCTTCATAGCACTGCTTAAGATATACCTACGTTCCGGCTTTCCAGTCATCCTTATACTTCACATCGGTTCCATGAGCGGCGAGCACCACGCGGTCACCCTAATCGGTTTTCGCGAGGCGGAAGACAATATCGCCATCACGATGAAAAACAGAAATGGCCAACCAATCAACTATCACACAAGGGGTGTTGGGAACTTCTACATTCACGATGATCGGATAGGCCCCTATCGCTCTGCCATTATCGACAGCAATCATGATGCGCTGGGAACCCTATGCCTCTTAGATGACAGGGATGATGACTCAATAGACTACTCTGATTTCGCGCTAATTCCGTTGAATCCAAAAATTCGACTCACGGCAACCGATCTAGTTAACGCATCCACAGAACTGGAGCCACTGCTTCGGGCGTCTCTGCCACTTTTGACGACCGAGATCGAAGAAGAGGGGAAAGTTTTGTTTACCTCAGAGCCATACTTCACTACATGCGGTGAGTACATGGCGAATCTACTCAAGTCGACCATAGTCGGCTTGCCTGCAAGTCGCAAGGTACGTATTGCAAGCAGTCTATCCTTATCCCGAAATATTGGAATTGTTAGATTGTTCGTCAACGGAACCTGGTTTCTAGACGCGATATACGATTCTACGGAATCTATCCGACAGGAGAGCGGAAGATTTTCAGGGCTGGTTTGCTGCATCCCGCACGATAACATTTTAGAATACTTCGAAAAATTCTTCTCCGCGCGTCGAAACGACCCAACAACCATGTGTGTTCATGTTTTATGATCTGAATACGAAAATACTTTCTCACCAAGAGAGTGGGAATACATCAATCCAGAAATCGCGCTAATCCAGGGTATTCATCGACAGACATACGCATTGAAACGTTCCCCACCTGAGCATAGGATACAGACGGAGGCACCTGACGCCCCTCGGGGGCCGCTAAGGCGGAGTGAGCGACCCCGCCCGCGACCCCGCCTACTCCTTCTCCAGGTAGGTGTAGCCCTCAAGGCTCAAGGAGTAGGCGTTCATCAGGGACTTGGACTGCTCCAAGGTCAGCGCACCGTCGCGCAGGGCGCGCTCAGCGGCTTTACGCACGCGGCCCACGAGCTCGACCTTGTTGTACTCCATGTAGGCCAGGACCTCGTTGACGGTGTCGCCCTCGAGGACGTGGTCGATGTGGTAGCCGCCGTTGGGGTCTACGGAGAGGTGCACGGCGTTTGTGTCGCCGAAGAGGTTGTGCAGGTCACCCAGCACCTCTTGGTAGGCGCCGACCAAAAACAGCGCCAAAAAATAGGGCTGGTCGTTGGGGGCGTGCAGCTCAAGCACGTCCTTGATGTCGCGCAGGTCGATGAAGCGGTCGACCTTGCCGTCGGAGTCGCAGGTGATGTCGGCGAGCACGGCGCGGCGGGTGGGCTCCTCGTGCAGCCGGTGAATGGGGCACACGGGGAAGAGCTGGCTGATGGCCCAGGAGTCCGGCGCGGACTGGAACACGGAGAAGTTGCAGTAGTAGATGTCGGCGAGCTTCCGCTCCAGGCGCAGGAGCTCGTCAGGGACGTAGCTCTGGCGGCGGACGTGCTGGAGGATACGCCCGCAGATCTGCCAGTGGAGGTGCTCCAGGCGCGCCCGGGCCTCAAGCCCCATGAGGCCCATGTTGAACGCCGTGCGGGCCTCCTCGCGGGCCTGCATGATGTCGTGGTAGACCTCCTGGAAGTTCCGCGCGTTGAGGTTGTCGTAAGACTCACGCATGAGCTTCAAGGGCTCGGGGTCGTCCTCGTTCACCTGGGCGGGCTCACCGTCCAAGGGGAGCTGTGAGACGCCCAGCACATCAAACACGAGCACGGCGTGGTGCGCGACCATGGCGCGGCCGGACTCGGTGATGATGTTGGGGTGGGGGATGCCCATCTTCGTGCACGCCTGGCCGATGTTTGAGACGACGTCGTAGGCGTACTCTTGCTCCTCGTAGTTCATGGAGCTGTCGAAGTTTGTGCGGCTTCCGTCGTAATCGACGCCCAGACCGCCGCCGACGTCGAAGAAGCCCATGGGCGCGCCGAGCTTGTGCAGCTCGACGTAGGTGCGGGCGGCCTCACGCAGGGCGTCCTTGAAGGTGCGGATCGCCGAGACCTGGGAGCCGATGTGGAAGTGCAGGAGCTGCAGGCAGTCGAGGTAACCCGCGGCGCGGAGGCGCTCGACGACGGCCACCATCTCCCGGGCGGTGAGCCCGAACTTCGCCGTGTCGCCGCTGGAGGCCTCCCAGCGGCCCTTGCCGGGCTGGGACAGCTTCGCCCGCACGCCGATGTTGGGGCGGATGTTCAGGCGCTCGGCCACCTGCAGGATGAGCTCGACCTCGGAGAGCTTCTCGACGACGAGGAAGGGGCGCCGCCCGAGGCGCTGGGAGAGCAGCGCCGTCTCGATGTACTCCTCGTCCTTGTAGCCGTTGCAGACGATGACGGCCTCGGGGTCGTCCAAGAGCGCCAGCACGACGAGGAGCTCGGGCTTGCTGCCGGCCTCCAGTCCCATGTGGTGCTGGCCCGCGAAGCGCACGAGGTCCTCGACCAAGAAGCGGTTCTGGTTGACCTTGATCGGGTAGACCCCGCGGTAGTGCCCCTGGTAGCCGTACTCCTCGATGGCCTTGTTGAAGACCTCGGCGAGCATGTCGATGCGGCGGCGCACGATGTCGGTGAAGCGGAGCAGGATCGGGGTGTCGATGCCCCGCCCCTGCAGCTCGCGGACCAGCTCGTGCAGGTCGATCCCGCCCATGCCCGGACCGGCGGGGGTGACCACCAGGTGCCCCTCGTCGTTGGCGTCAAAGAAGCCCTGCCCCCAGCGGGGGATGTTGTACAGGTCGAGGCTGTCCTTGGTGGTCCAGGTCTTCATCGGTGTGGGTCGCTCCGCGCGCAGGAGGTTCAGGGGGCGCCCATGTATCCTCCCCCGGCCCCACGCGCCCGAAGGCTTCACATGGCCGCCGTCACCTTCTGCCGCCCCGCTCGTGGACCCCAGGATCAAAGGTCGGACTCGCCGAGCGTTTGGCCCGGAGCGCCTGGGAGCCGTCCCCCGGCTGCACCTCCCGCGGCCAGGTCCAGGGCGGGAGCTGGACCTCGGTCCGCCCGCTCCAGCCCGACGTGGCGTAGACCATCGCCCGGGGGCCGCGGTGCACCGGCTTGCCGAAGAGCTGCTCCATCAGCCGCTGGGTGCCGCTGAACAAGGCCCGCAGCGGGAGGGGGTAGTGCTCCTGATCGACGACGACGTGGCTGAAGCCACGATCGATGAGGGCCTGGAGATCCTCGGCCTCAAAACGCCAGGTCCCGCTGAGCCGGGCCTCCTCGTACGCCATGAGCCCGGCGAGGAAGCTGTTCTCGGCGACGAGGCGGTCCCACTCCGGCGGGCGCACCCGGTCCACCCAGGGGGCGTGACCGCTCAGCAGCTTCTTGCGGTGAAAGAGCTGGTAGATGAGCGGGGTCTGGGTGCTCGCCACCTTGGGCGAGAACGGGAGCTGGAGCAGCACCTCACCGGGCAGCGCCGCCAGGGGCGCGTAGGTCTGCGGCGGCAGCGCGACGACGCTCTGGCTCACCTGCACGGGCTCGCTCTGGAGCCGCATCGACAGGGTGAACGACGCCGCGATCGCCGCCGCGAGCCAGGCGGGGGCCTTCACCCGCCCCAAGGCCGCCGCCCCGAAGGCGAAGAGCGCGAGGTGGCTCATGACGAGGTGCCGGTGGGGCCACCACATGCGCCGCAGCGGCGCCGCGAGGCCGTAGATCGCCTCATACAGCGGCCCGTTTGTGCCCAGAGCGAGCGCAAAAAACAGCGCCCCGACGAGCCAGAGGCCGAGGCTCTGCCCGGCGCGCTCGTCCTTCCCCCGGAAGAGCTGCACGAGGCCCAGGCCCCCCAAGAGCAGCGCGGGCAGGGGGAGCGCCTGGTACTCGGCGCGCCCCGACGGCACCGCGACGGGGATGAGGGGGCTCATGCTGTCCAGCACGGCCTCGGGGTGCGGGAAGGCCTCGGCGCTGCCCGGCACGAGGCCCCAATTGGATAGGTAGACCCAGAGCAGGGGCGACACGAGGCCCAAGGAGAGCGCCCCGGCGCCGAGCACATGGCGCCAAGGAGTCGCCTCCCGCCGCAGCGCCCGCCCCAAGGTCAGCGCCCCCAAGGCCAAGGCCAAGAACAGGCCGTGGTACCAGTAGAGCCCCGCCGCCGCCGCCGTCAGCGCCCCGGCGGCCAAGGCCCGCCCCCGGCTCGGGCGGTGCAAGAGCGTGAGCCAGGCCGCGAGGCCGCCCACCAGAAAGATCAGGTTCGCCTGGGAGAACCTCCCCGAGCCCAGCTCTTGGATGGCGTAGGCCGAGGTGCCGACCCCCGCCGCGCAGGCCAAGGCCGCCCAGGGCCCGGCCCCCGCCGCTCGACCGAGCGCCCAGCCCGCGAGGCCGTTGCCCACCCAGACCGCCCCGGCGTAAGCGGCGACCCCGACAGGCCAGCCCCACAAGAGGTGAAAGGGCAGGTAGAGGAGCCCCTCGGAGCCGTTCCCCGCGAGCCAGGGCGCGTCGCCATAAGGCCAGTAATAAGCGTCGTTGTGCACGAGGCTCTGCCCCGCGGCGAGGCGCTCGGCGACCCAGACCAAGAGCCAGTGGTTGCCCAAGCAGTCAGGGTGGTGCCAGTCCCCGACGAGCACCCGCCCCGGCGCGCCCAAGGCGCGGCCCAGGCGCTCCACGGCCAAGCCTACACAGAGCGCGACGGCGACGGCGGCGGCGGCCCACGGGAGCCGCTCCGATGCCTCACCAACTTCAGGGCGCTCCAAGGGCCGCTCAGCGCTCATCCGTCACCTCCAGCCGCCAGCACAGCCAGTCTGTCCCGTCCCGCAGGATCGGCTCTCCGAGGCTCATCGTCAGGCTCTCCCGGGCGATCTTCCAGCGCGGCGGCGGCCAGCCGCGCTTGTGCAGCGCCACGAAGCGGAAGCCTTGGGCGCGCAGCCCGGCGAGGTCCGCCTCGGTGAACCGCCGCGGCGCCTGCTCTCCGGGCTCCATGAGCGCCCGCGCCCAGGAGAGGAGGGGATCCGCGGCCACCCGCGCCCCGAGGGAGGGGTCCTGCAGGTGGCTCAGCGCCATGTGGAAGAGGATCGGGCGCTCGTGGCCGAGCTGCTCCACCTGGTAGTTGAGGTGCTGCACCGCCGCGGGCTGGATGGGCAGGTCGAGCACCGCGCCCTGCTCGGGCAAGGCGCCCAAGGCGAGGCTCGGGGCCCGCGGCACGGGGCTGTACTCGGCGACAGGCCAACGGGCCGCCCGCTGATTCTCATATGCCGTGGCGGTTAAAAAAACTATTGCCGATATAATTTGTGTCATATAAAAACTTTTTATCTGTATATATTTGACACAGTCGATAATTCTTGATGCCGCACAGACGCCCGCCAACGAAAACACACAGAGCAGCCGATCGGGCCAATGAAACCAGCCCAGAACCGGCACAGACTGAAGCCACACAAACGGCGCCCAGGCGGCCTCCATCCGCGGACCGGGGGTCCACAGCCCCGGCGAGGGCCCCAAGGCGAGCACCCAGGCCCCGAGGAGCCCCAAGAGCGCGCCGACCCCGAGGCGGCGGTCCTCCGGCCGCAGGGTCCAGGGCAAAAAAAGCAAGGAGAGCAAGACCAGCACCCCGGGGCGCACCGAGCCCCAGGACAACCAGCCGAGCAGCCCCACCGAGGCGCGCCAGGCCGTCTCGACGGCGAAGTCCCCCTCGTCCATCGCCCTCACCCCGGCCGCCCGGCTCAAGAAGGTGAAGACCCAGGGCCCCGCCACGACGGCGCAGGCCACGGCGGCCTCCCCCCAGCGCCGCCAGGCGCCCTTGGGCGCCCCTCGGGGCAAGAAGGGCGCCAAGAAGGCCAAGCAGAGAGCGCAGAGCAGGCTCAGCTCCCAGGAGACGAAGAGCAGGAGCGCCCCGGCGAGGCCCGCCCAGACCGGGCCGAGCTCACCACGCCAGACCATGAGCGCGGCGCCGAGGGCCAAGGCGACGAAGCCGAGGCCGACCTGCTCCGGTCTCCCGCCCATGAGGTGGTGCAGGATGAAGGGGTCGAGCTGCAGGAGCAGGCCCGCGACGGCGGCCCCCAGCGCGGAGGCGCCGATGGAGCGCGCCAAGAGCTGTCCGCCGAGCCCCGCGACGACCCCATAGAGCGCGCAGCTCAGGTTGTAGGCCGAGACGAGGCCGAGGCTCGGCGAGAGCAGGCCAACGAGCCAGACGTCGAGCCAGCCGCCGACGATAGGCATGAGGTCGACGCCGTCGGGGAAGCCGATCCAGGGGCTGCGCGTCAGCGGCCCCCGGGCGGCGCTCCAGCCCGTCCAGAGGTGACCGGCGAGGTCTACGGAGAAGCGCCCGAAGGCGCCGTGCCGGGCCTGAGCGAGCGCGAGGAGCGGCAGCGGGAGCGCGCTGAGCCAGAGCAGCGCGCGGGTGAGCCAGTGCATCGGACCATTGTGCCACGGCCCGAGGGCGGTGGCGCGGGACCGTAGAGTCTGCCGCGCTGAGCGTCAACTCGGACCCAAGCGTGTGCCGACCCATCGGGGGCTTGAGGTCAGGCCAGAGGGTACGTCGTCCGCTAAGCGTGCGGCGTGCGGAGAGCACCGGGCAGCGAACAGCGAGCAGCGAACAGCGAGCAGCGAGCAGCGAACAGCGAACAGCGAGCAGCAAGCTGCGTGCGGCGAACTGCGTGCGGCGAACTGCGTGCGGCGAACAGCGAACAGCGAGCAGCAAGCTGCGTGCGGCGAACTGCGTGCGGCGAACTGCGTGCGGCAAACTGCGTGCGGCGTGCGGCGAGCACCGTGCGGCGTGCGGCGAACACCCTGCGGCGAACACCGAGCACCGTGCGGCGAGCACCGTGCGGCGAGCAGGCGGTCAGCGCGGCGCGGCCATCACCAGCGGCGGGTGAGCTCCAAGGTCTGCCACTCCGTCGTGATGAGCAGGCCCTCGATGGTCAGCTCCCCCATAGCGTCCGCCGTCGCGGTGCCGCGCTGCTCGCCGAAGCTCCAGTCCACGACCTCGCCGGGCTGGGTCTGGAAGGCGTTCACCCGGCGGGGGGTCACGTTGACCGTCGCGGGCAAGGCGCCGTTGGGCAGGTCTCCCGTCGTGGGGTAACCGCTCGCCGGGGGCGCGCCGCCGGGGCCGTCGAGGGCGCGTAGGGGGATCGACCAGCGGTCCAGGGCGTCGATCAAGGCCGTGGAGTCCCAGCGCAAGCCGCGGTTCAAGGCCCCGGCGAGCTCCCCGGTCCAGCCCGTGTCCCCGGCGACGGCCTCGTCCCCAGAGTAGGCCGTCTCGTCGTCGTAGGGGCGCAGGCCGTTGCCGCTCCCGTCGCCGGGGTCACCGTCGAGGGCGTAGCTGGAGAAGGCCGGGAAGCTCTGGCTGAGGCGTAAGGAGGCCTCGGGGTCCGTCGCCAGGTCCCAGCCGCTCGTCCACCAGACGGGGCCGAGCACGGGGTCCAAGGCGTAGTGGCTGGCCTCGTCCCAGATCAAGAAGTGCCCGACGTGCTCGGCCTGGAGGGCCTCCGCCCAGCTCACCCCGGTGAGGGGGCTCGGGAACAGCACCGTCGAGAACAGCACGTTCGCGTCATCTTTGCCGTGTTTGTAGAGGATGAACTGGCGCCGGGCCTCGTGAGAGCGCTGCAGCCAGTCCGTGAGGTCCTGCTCCTCCCAGACCGAGGCGCCGGTCTCCCCGGGCAAGGCCTCGTCCATGGTGCCCCAGAGCCCCGAGAGCTGAGCCTCTCGGGAGGGGCGGTGCAGGAGCGGCACGGTCTGGGCGTGTAAGGACTGGACCATGTTGAAGTGCCGGGCGTGCATCACCGCCAGGGTGACCGCCCCGGCGCCGCCCATGGAGTAGCCGCTGAGGCTCACGCGCTCGGGGTCGGCCTCGGGGTGCTGCTGGAGCGCCCACTCCAGGAGGTGCAGCACGCGGCGCTGGGTGTAGGGCAGGACCTCTCCCGAGGGCGCGCCGTCGGGCAGGCTCGTCGCGTAGCCGAACCAGAAGCTCACGTCGGGGTCGCTGGGGTTGAGGAGCACCGTCGTCGTCGAGCAGGCCGGGTTGGGGCTCGCGCCGAGGCCGTGGAGCACGACCGAGACGGGGGCGGGGTCGGCGGCGGTCGCGGCGCTGGGCACACAGAGGATCGCCGAGAGGCCACGCCCGGCGTTCCCTGGGCTGTCGAGCCACTCGTCGGTCGTCTGCACCAGGCGGTAGCGGGTCCAGCCCGCGCCGGTCTCCGTAGAGACGATGGTCGGCGGCGGCGGGGTGATGGTGTCGAGCACCTCGATCTGGACGTCTTGGCGGACCTCGGTCACGCCGTCCGTCGCCACGAGGGTCACGGTCCAGGCCTGGCCGCCCTGGATGGAGTCGGGGATGAAGCTCAGGGTGGCCGTCGGCTCGTCCCAGCGGGCGCCGGGGGGCAGGTTCAGGGCGAAGAGGCGGGCCGGGCGGCTGAGGCTCGCCGAGAGCGCCAGGGCCTCGCCCTCGTCGAGGCTCACCGCGTCGAGCACGGTGAGCGCCAAGGGGGGCAGCTCGCCGGTGTCCCCGGTCTCGCTCGTGTCCCCGGTGTCGCCGGTCTCGGCCGTCTCGCCGGTCTCGTCGGTGACGCCGCTGTCCCCGCCGGTCTCTTCGGTGGAGGCGCTGTCGGTGGCGCTCTCGGCGGGGGCGTCTTTGGTGCCCGCGCAGGCGAGAAGCAGGGCGAAGAGGGGGGCGGTCATAGAGGCTCCGAGGCTGCCGCGCGGCGGGCGTGGTGGCGAGGCCATTGTAGCCGGGCGCCGCTCGTCTTTAGGCGACGGGCCCCCGGAGGGTGCGCGCTGGGCGCAGACACGACCTCGCGCGGCGCTGAGAGGCCCACAGCGCCTCGTAGAGCGCTCGCCGCCTCCTCCGCCGACCCCGAGGGCCTCCAGGCCCCGAGGCGCGCTCCTGGGGCCGCCCAGGGCCGCGGTGGTCCACCCGTCGCACAACCCAGAGCACAAAAAGCCTCGCTGGCGGACCAGCGAGGCTTGATGGTGGAGCAAATGGGACTCGAACCCACGACTTCTACGATGCGAACGTAGCGCTCTCCCAACTGAGCTATTGCCCCAAGCAGGCTCTTGTTAACCGGCGGCCTCGGCGGCGTCAACCCCCAATGCGCCCCGGGGATCGCCCCTGTGGATTCCCTGTGGACAACTCAGGGCTCGTTCTTGGCGTCGATCGGAAACCCGCTCCCAAAGCGGCGCTTCGATCGACGCCCGTCATCCACCGTGTTGTCAAGCCTGTGGATCACTCGTCTCCAGCGGGCCCCGTGGAGCCGCCCGCGGAGCCCCCTGCGGAGCGCGGGCGTTCCACGTGGAACACCTCTCACTTCCGGTCGAAGGAGAAGGTGCCGTCGTACTTCACGGTGAAGCTGGAGATGGTCGTCGTGCCCGAGGTCTCGCCGTCGAGGGTGGCGTCGCCGCTCATCTCGCCGGTCCACTCCGCGGAGATGAAGCCCGAGGCGTCCACCTCACCCGTGGCCGAGTCGTCGGAGTTGATGTCGCCGGTCATGGTCACGGTCTGCTCACCGAAGAAGGCCAAGGTGCCCGCGAAGGTGCACTTCATGGTGCCGGTGATCATCGGGCTCTTGGTGATGTCGATGGTCGCCGTGCCCTTGCCGGTACAGACGTCCTTGGCGAAGCCGCCGTCGACGTTCAGGGTGAGGTCGCCCTCGTAGGTGCCCGACCAGTCGGTCTCGCAGCCGGTCTTGGGGTTGCGGGTGGCGTCGTCGTCGTCACAGTCCGTGCCGTCGGCGAGCAGGCCCTCGGGCTGGGCGCAGGCGAGGGTGGGCTCGTCGCCGTTGCCGTAGCCGTCGCCGTCCGCGTCGGGGTAAAACTCGGTCTGGCTCGACGCGAGCACGTCGTCGTCCGCGTCGTTGGAGGCGCCGTCACAGTCCTCGTCGACGCCGATGCCCGCGTCGTCACAGACCTCGTCGGCGTCGGGGTTGATCGCGGCGTTCGTGTCGTCACAGTCGCCGTCTACGCTCACGGAGCCCTCGGGCTGGGCGCAGGCGACCACGGCCTCGCCGCCAAAACCGTCGGCGTCGCCGTCGAGGTAGTAGGTGGTGCCGTCGGTGGCGTCCTCGTCGATCTCGTCGTCGCAGTCTTGGTCCGCGCCGTCACAGACCTCGGGGTTGCCAGGGAAGCGGCCCGCGTCCGCGTCGTCACAGTCGACGCCCTCGACCGAGCCGTCGCCGTCGTTGTCTACCCCGGCGCTGGAGGTGTCGTCCGTCGGCGTGCTGGTGTCATCCAGCTCGACAGAACCGCCCTTACACGCGCCCAGACCCATCAGAAGAAACAGCACGATCCGCGACATAGTGAACTCCTCCACTCAGAGCTCTCACTGTGACCGATCTTTTGTGCCTTGTCCGGATCGACTCAAAACTTCAGCGCGGCGGCGCGCCCGGACCAGCTCGTGCACCCCGCCGATGAGGGCCAGGAGGTCGCAGAGGCCGAGCCAGACGACGCCACGCAGGCCCAGGGTGGGGCCGATCACGACGGTCGCGGCGAGGGCGGTGAGGATCAGGGCGGCGGCGACGACCGCGCCCCAGTCAAGGCGCGCGCTGAAAGAGGAGGTTGCCGACATTCTTGTCCCAGGTGGTGACCAAAAGGTCGCGAGGGGCGGGGGCCAAGGCCGTCGCCGTCCAGGCGCCGGGGCCGGAGATCCAGCCGTCCGCGCTCACGGCGCCGACGACGGAGGTGACCGGGGCGCGGCCCGGCACCGCGGCGAGGCCGACGCCGCTCAGGGTGACCTCCTCCCGGTGGGAGCCGTCGAGGTCGGCCCAGGCCAGGGCCTCGTAGACGACCTCCCGGGCCGTGGTGGCGCTGGGGGTGGGGGAGAGGCCCGCGCCGTCGTTGAGGTAGAGCCGGCCGGCGCCCCACCAGCTCCCGGCGAAGAGGTCGAGGTCCCCGTCGCCGTCGACGTCCTCCAGGCTCAGCGCCGACTGGTACGCGGCCTCGTCCTTTGAGGTCCAGCAGAGCGAGAGCTCCGGGCCGCACCAGGCGCGCACGACGCCAGGGCCGCCGAGCTGAAGGTTGTCGGAGATGACGAGGTCCAGGGCCCCGTCACCGTTCACGTCGCCCCAGTCCACGGTGTTGCCCTCGTAGGGGCCCAGGTCCTCGGGGGCCTCCCAGCTCGGCGTCGGGGCGGGCAGGCCGCCCTCGTTGAGGTAGACCGTGTGGGGGTCGCCGAGGTTGGCGATGGCGAGGTCCAGGGCCCCGTCGCCGTTGAGGTCTACGAAGGCGACGTCCATGGCGTGCCGGTCTCGCTCCGTCGTCCAGGCCGGGGCGAGGCCGAGGTCCCCGGCGCCGTCGTTCAGGTAGAGGCAGGAGCGGCCCGGGGGGTTCTTGTAGGGCTCACCCACGGCGACGGCGAGGTCGAGGTCCCCGTCGCCGTCGATGTCGCCCAAGGCGTTGGAGAAGCTGAAGAGGCCCTCCGCCGTCCACGAGGGGCTGGGCTCCAAGGCGCCGCCGAGGTTCATGAAGCGCTCGACGCCGCCGGGCTCGGTGAAGCGGCCCGGGCCCAAGAAGCGGGAGACGACGACGTCCTCCAGGCCGTCCCCGTCGAGGTCACCGACGCTGAGGTGGCCGTAGTACTCCTGGGTGTCGGACATCCACGAGGCCGTGGTCTCCAAGACGCCGCCGTCGTTGCGGTAGAGGCGCAGGGGCCCCGGGGTGATGTCGTTGCCGTTGGCGACGAGCAGGTCGAGGTCGCCGTCTTGGTCGATGTCGAGGAGGCCGATCCCCGTCGCGACGTCGAGCTCCGTTGACTCCCAGGCCTCGTCGAGGGACAGGTCGGGCCAAGGAGGGGCGGCGCTGTCCTCGGGCGGCGAGTCCACGACGGACTCAGGCGGGGCGGAGCCGTCCGCCGGGGCCTTGCCTCCGTCGTCACCGAGTTTGCAGGACAGGAGCCAGAAGAGCATAAACGTAGGATAACGCTAGGCCTAGGCGCGTGGATGCAGGAACTTGACGGGGCGCTGGACCCCCTCGGTGATGAGGCGGCGGCGCCGACAGAGCAGGCGGAGGACGCCGAGGCGGACGAGCCCGCCGAGGTCGTCCCCGACGCCCCGCGGGTGCTGCGGGTGGACCCCCGCGACGCCGGGATGCGGGTGGACGTCTACCTCAGCCTGCGCTTTGAGGGCTGGTCCCGGAGCCGGGTCGCCACGTCGATCCGCACGGGGCAGGTGCGCTCGGAGCAGCGCGCCCTCAAGCCGTCGAGCACGATCCGCGCCGAGGAGCGCCTCGTGCTGGACATCCCCCGCCTCGCGCCCCGGGGGCCCAAGCCGCCCCACCCGCCCGTGGTGCACGAGGACCGCCGCCTCGTGGCCTTCAACAAGCCGCCGGGGATGCTCGCCCACCCCGTCGGGCGCACCTTCGTCTGGGGCCTCATCAACCTCGCCCGGGAGCTCTACCCCAACGAGGAGCTGCACCTCCTGCACCGCCTGGACAAGGAGACCTCGGGGCTCATGGTCCTCGCCCGGGACGACGACGCCAACCGCCTGCTCAAGCGGGCGTTTAAGGACCGCCGGGTCGAGAAGCGTTACCTCGCCTTGGTGCGTGGGCTCGTGCCCTGGGAGGAGCGGGAGGTAGACGCGCCCATCGGCCAGGCCATCGACTCGCCGATCTTGCTCAAGCAGGGGGTGCGGGACGACGGGGCGAGCGCCCAGACCCGCTTCCGGGTGATCTCGCGGCACCCCGAGCGCCAGCTCACCCTCGTGGAGTGCGCGCCGAAGACGGGGAGGACGCACCAGATCCGGGTCCACCTCGACTACATCGGCTTCCCCATCTTCGGCGACAAGATCTACGGCCAAGACCCCGAGGTGTTCTTGAGCCTCTACGCCGAGCGGCCCCTCCCCGACCTCCAGGCCCGGCTGGGCCACCCGCGCCAGTGCCTCCACGCCGCCACCCTCAGCCTGCCGCACCCCGACGGCGGCGAGGTCACCTTGGTCGCGCCCTTGGCGGAGGACATGGTGGCGCTGATCCAGCCCGAGATGTTCCACGTGGAACACAGCGATGACCCCGCGGACGCGCCGCGCTGACCCGGGGGCGATCGGGCCTCCCGCCGAGCCCTGCGGGGAGCGCCGGAGCTTGAAGGCGCGCTTCGGCGAGGCCGCGGAGAAGTCTCGCACCCTCGCCGCCGATGTGGCATCACCGGGGAGTACGGCGCCGCGGCGCCCGGAGCGACGATGAACCAGCCCCAGCCGACCCCGCCCCTCGCGCTCTTGGGGGCCGCGGCGGCCCTCGCCCCCTTCACGGGGAGCATGCCCATCCCGACGCTCACCTCGGTCGGCGAGGAGCTGAGCGCGCGGCCTGAAGAGGCCACCCGGGTCATCAGCGTCTTCTTCTTGGCCTTCGCGACCTCGATGGTGCCCGCGGGGGCGCTCTCGGACCGCGTGGGGCGGCGCCCCGTGGCCATCGCGGGCCTCACGCTGCTCGCGGTCTCCAGCGTCGCCGCCGCCCTCGCGCCGACCTTAGAGACCCTGCTGGTCGCCCGCTTCTTTCAGGGCCTCGGCGCGGCGGCGCCGATGAACCTCACCCGCGCCGTCATCCGGGACGGGGCCTCGGGAGACGAGGCGACCCGGGCGATGTCCGTCGTCTCCGTGTTCCAGTCGGCGGGGCCGGCCATCGCGCCGATCGCCGGGGCGCTCCTCGGCTGGCGTGTCGGCTTCGGCGCGCTGTCCGTCGCGGCGCTGCTCTTGGTCGGGCTCTCGACCTGGCGCTGGAACGAGACCCTGCCGCCGGGGCCCAAGACCTCGCCCTTCAGCCAGCTCCACCACCTCGGCGGGGGGCCCTTCATCCCCTTCGGCGTCGCGCTCACGGCCTTGTCGTCGATCTGGTTCAGCTTCGTGGCCATCGCCCCGGCGGCCTTCGTCGGCTCAGGTTGGCTCACCCAGCAGGGCCTGGGGCTGATGCTCACCGGGGTCGCCTTCAGCCTCGTCGGCGGCGCCACGGCCGCGCAGGTGAGCCTCAAGCGGGGCCTGAGCAGCGACGGGGTGCTGCGGGTGGGCGCGGCGATCGTGCTCCTCAGCGGCGTCGGGCTCGCGGGGATGAGCCTCGCGGCGCCTGGGCTGCTCCCGCCCTGGATCGCCCTCTTCTTCGCCTACGCCTTTGGCAACGGCATGATGACGCCGCCTGCGGTGATGCGGGCCTTAACCGTGCCGTCCTCGGCGGCGGGGGTGGCGTCCGCGCTCATCGGGGCCGTGCAGCTCCTCGGCGGCGCCTTGGCGGCGGAGCTCGTGCCCCGGCTGACGGACAGCCTGCTCACGAGCTTCGCCTGGGTCACCCTGGTCTGCCTCGGCGTGATGGTGGGCGCGCTCTCGTGGGGCTCGGCGCGGCTCAAGACCGCCGCCGCTTAGCCGTCCCGAGCGCAGCGCACGTCGAGGAGCACCTGGCGCCCCTCGGCGCGGGCCAAGGTCAGGGCCTCGGCGAGGGCCGCGGGCACCTCATCGGGGCGCTCCACCCGGCGGCCGACGGCCCCGCAGGCCTGGGCGATGAGGCGGATGTCGAGGTCGTGGCTGAAGTCGCAGAGCTCAAACCGGCCCGTGCGCGCCGCCCAGCCCTGGGGGTGGGAGCCGCGGGTGCTGCGCTTGATGGTGCTCCAGGCCTGGTCGTTGAAGACGATCATCACGAGGCCCAGGCCCTCCTGGGCGGCGACGGCGTGGGCGGAGAGCGGGGTGTTGAAGAGGTAGGAGCCGTCGCCGACGGCCACGACGACGTCGCGGTCCGGCGCCGCCATGGCCCCGCCCAAGGCCGCGCCCAAGGACCAGCCCAGGCCGCTGGCGACGCTGTTCTCAAACCAGCTCGCCGGGGTGCGCCGGGGCACGAGGGTCGGGTCGAGGGGGTACTCGTTGAAGATCACGTGGTCGTCGTCGATGGCCTGGCCGACGCACCAGGAGAGGTAGCGTTTGCTGATGGTCGGGAGCGCCGCGTCGGCGGCGGCGGCGGCGCGGGCGGAGCTGAACACCTGCTGGTGGCGCGCGGCGAGGCGGGCGCCCTCGGCGGCGAGGCGGGCGGCCGGGAGGTCGAGGCCTTGGGCCAAGGCGCGTAGGGTCTGGGCGGGGTCCCCGGCCAAGGCGAGGTCCACGGGGAAGCCGCGCAGGGGCAGGTCGGCGAAGAGCGGGTCGACGCCGATGGAGATCACCCGGGGCGCCCGGGGGAGCTTGGCGTGGGCCGGGATCCAGGGGACGGGGCACTCCACGGCGAGGATGAGGTCGGCCTCTCCCACCTCGGGCATGGGGTCGAAGCCGAGGTGGTGCTCATCTTCGGTGGGGAAGTTGAAGAAGTTCCGCTTGCCGTGCTCGATGACCCCGGCCCCGGCGGCGCGGGCGAGGCGCACCAAGGCCTCGGGCCCGCCGGGGTGGCGGCCGAGGTCGGCGGTGACAATCAAGACCCGCCGCGCCCCACGCACCCAGGCCCGGGCGGCGTCGAGGGCCCCGGCGTCGGGCAGCCGAGCGCGCTCGGGGCGCTGGCGGGCCTCGGCGGGCACGGCGCTCGCCGCCACGGGCTCACAGAGGGGCTCCTTGGGCAGAGTGAGGTAGACCGGCCCCCGGGGCTCGCTCTCGGTGATCGCCAGGGCTCGGTCGAGCACGGTGTCGAGCGCGTGGGGGGAGCGCAGCTCGTAGTCCCACTTCGTGAACTCCCGGAAGCTCGCGGCCTGATCGAAGCTCTCTTGGCCCCACTGGACGAAGTTGCTGCGCACGCCGTCTTTGCCCGACTCGTAGAGCGGGGTGCGACCGGCCAAGGCCAGCATCGGCGCCCGGGCCCGGCGGGCGTTGATGAGCCCGAGGCCCATGTTCGCCGTGCCGACGTTCACATGCGCCATCACGGCCTGGGCCCGGCCCGTGAGCAAGGCGTAGCCGTGGGCCATGGCCACCGCCGTGTTCTCGTGGGGCGCGGGCACCACCCGCAGGGGCAAGGCGCCGTCGTGCTCGTGGGCGTAGTGGGCCAAGGCGTCGATGATCGGCGTGAAGTCCGTGCCGGAGTTCGTGAACAGGGCCTCGACACCCCGGAGCTGGAGCAGGTCGAGGAGCCGCCGGGCGCAGCTCCCCTCGCCGAGCTGGACCTCGGCCAGGGGGTCGGGGCGGGCCCGGTCGTCGTCCGGGGCCCGGGCGTCGCGCAGGTGCCCGACGAGGGCCCGGGTGAAGGCCTCGGGCTGGTCGAGGTTCGAGAAGTGTGAGGCGCCGGGCAGGTTCACCAGGCGCGCCGTGGGCACGGCCTGGGCGATGGCCGTGAGCAGGGGGTCCGTCGGCGTCACCGGGTCGAGGGGGCCGCCGATGAGCAGGGTCGGCACGTCGACCTGGGCGAGCAGAGGGCGGTAGTCCACCGCGAACATGACCTCCCAGCAGCGGAGGTAGGCCGCGGGCTCCTTGGCGCTCTCGCCGTCGATGAGGGCCTGGACCACGGCGGGGTCCGTCGTCGGCGCGAAGAGGCCCGGCACGCTCCAGGCGGAGAAGCCCGGCAGGCCCCGGGCGGCGAGCTCCCCGGTCACCCAGGCCACGCGCCCGGCGCCGTCGGCCATGTACGCCCAGGAGTTCGCCAAGGTGAGGGAGCGCACCCGGCCCGGGGCCTGGGCGTAGACCTCCAGGGCCACCACGCCGCCCATGGACAGGCCGACGAGGTGGGCCCGGGTGTAGCCCTCCTCGTCCATCGCCGCGAGGACGAGGCGCGCCATGGCCGCCACGGAGACCTCCTCGACGGGGAGGCTGAGGTCCACCGCGCGAACGGCGTAGCGGCCCGCCAAGGCGTCACGCTGGGGCGCCCACTGGTCGGGCACCCCGCCGACGGCGTGGAGGAACAGCACCAGCTCACGGGGGCGAGGAGAGGACGAGGGCATGTGGGGCTCCAGCTCAGCGGGCGCGGACGATCATCGCCAAGGGCCCGCCACCTTGGGGGCCGTGGTGCTCAGCGCGGGTGGACACATAGACGCGGGTGTCGCCTAAGGTGGCGGCGAGCACCGACGACAGCACGCAGCGGGAGTAGCGGGTGTCGGAGATGTCGTCGTCGCTGAGCATGGTGTGGCGTCGGCCCCGCACCGTGCCCCGGGCGTCGGCCTCGCTCTTCGCAAAGACCCCGACGATGCGGTTGACCTCGGCGGGGTCCGGCGGCGCCCCGAGCTGCAAGCCTAAGCCCCGGGCGACGGCGTGGATCCCGGCCACGTCGAGGAGGTCGCTCAGCACGCCGTGGCCGATCTGCAGCTCGCCGTCGGCGTAGGCGCTGTTGGCGAAGGCGAGGAGCTCCGTGCGGCGGAGGCCCGGCTTGGCGCTGCAGGAGGCGATGGCCGAGTAGTGGCGGTAGTCGCTGAGCACGACCTCGTCGCTGAGGTCCTCGCGGCGCACCTCACCCAAGGCCAAGGCCACGCCCAGGGCGCTCGCCCCGCGGGAGTAGGCCATGTCACAGCGGAAGGGCGCGCCCCGGCGGGCGGCGGCCTCGGCCTCGGCGTGGGTGAAGCTGGGGATGGCGCCCTTCATCTGGATGAGGTGCACGTCGCTGGGGTCATCGACGCCCAGCTCCTGCACCAAAGCTTGAACGGCCCGGGCCGTCTCCTCGATCTGGGGCATCCGGCCGATCTCGCCGGGCTCAAACTCCCGGGTGTAGCCAACGGCGACGGTGAGGCGCTTCTCGGCCCGGCGATCGGCGGGGCTCGGTGCCTGGGGCAAGGCGCCCTCCCGCACAAACACGATCATGTGGGGGGTGACGACCCCCTCGGTGCCGCCGGAGAAGGAGAACACCACACGGTCCTGCACCGCCTCGGGGGGCACGCCGAGGCGCGCGCCGAGCAGGCGCTCCAGGGCCCCCATCGCGAGGTCCCGGGTGAAGTCGTTCCGCCCGCCGTTGCCTTCGGTCTTGCCGAGCACACAGACGACGTCCTCCGCCCGCACCTCCCCCCGGTCGAGGAGCCCCTTGAGGCCGGACACGTCGCCGGGGCCCCGGGTCTCAAAGTTGAACGCCCGGACGCGGAGCCCCGTCGCCCCCGACATCTACGCCGCCGCCGGGGCGCTGAGCCCGCGCAGGCTGACGTGAAGCTGGACCCCCGTGCGCTCGAGGATGTTGATCTTGAAGACGTCGCCGGTGTTCATCTCGCTGGCGCTGCCTTGGGCAGCCAGGGCCGCGACGACCTCCTCGCTGTTCGCCGTGAGCACGGTCACCGGGCGGTCCAGCGCCATCGGGAAGTCGTGCCAGGTGCCCTCGTGGATCATGATGCCCGTGCCCGGGGGCAGGATGAAGGCCCGCACAGACTCCAGCTCCGGCAGCTCGGCGTCGACGTTGGGCTTGCCGAGCACCATACAGAGGGGCGCGTCGCCGAGGCCCACGAAGAGCTGGGTCATGCGCAGGTGGCGCTCCAGCCAGGTGATCTCGCCGGGCCGGGGGTGGATGCGGGCGGTGCGGATGACGGCGCGCTCGTGGTAACGGAACGGCAGGTTGAAGCCCTCCTCCACGGCCCCCTTGTAGAACGGGATCGACAGCCCCGCCTTGGGCACGTCGGTGCCGATGAACTCCCCGTACTCCGCGGTGTTCTCCCGGGTGGCGTACACCACGGGGATCTCCAGGGCGCGGTGGACAGGGACGAACGCGCTCTGCGTGCTGTCGGTCATAGGGGCCTCTCGTAGGGGGAAGGCTCAGTATGCCGACTCGCCACCAAGGCGTCAAGCGAGGGGGTCTGTGTGGGATGTGGGGCGCGGAGCGGGCCTCTGACGCCGATCAGGCCCGGCTCACTCCACGAACCAGGGGCTCGACCAGGCCGCGCCGCCCTCGGCGTCGATGACCCGCACATAGAGCCGCTCCCCGGCCTTGAGCCCGGTCAGCCGGGTCTCGACCAGGGCCATGCCCTCGGGGCGCTCGCCGAGCGGGCTCACCACGCCGTCCCGCACGAGCTCCACCTTCACCCCCGCCGCCCCGGAGACCACCCGCACGGCGAGGTCGTGGTCCCCCGGCGGCACGACCTGGCCCATGCCCGCGCCGCCCAAGGCCACCCGCAGGGCGATCCGGGCGCCGTTCGTGGCGAAGGTGCGCCGCTCCAGGATGGCCGCGTAGACCTCGTCCGCCGTGGGCGGCCCGTCGATGGCCCCGTCGAGCCAGATCCCCGTGAGGCCGCCTTGGCCCGCGGCGAGCTGGGCGAGGCCCGGGTGCCCGTCGTGGCCGTCGCTGCCCCCCAAGAAGCCCAGGCGGTAGCCCTTCGCCAAGGCGTCGAGCACGCTGTGCCCCGGGGTGTAGCCCTGGATTCGCCCCGGCGTGTCGGGGCCCTCGCTGGAGCCGTGCACGCTCACGAGCTCTACCGAGGGCTCCAGGCGGGGGTCCGGGGTGAAGCTCCAGTCCGTGACGACGGGGCCGCCCGCGGTGTGGTGCGGGACGGTGATCGCCCGCTCACCGCTCAGGGACGCCCAGAGCTCCGTCGGCGTGTCCGTGCGGGGGTCGAGGCAGGAGCGCAGCGCCCCCGGCGCGCCGAAGAACACGACGTGGCGGTGCCCATACCGCCACGAGGTCCACTCAAAGCCCGCCAAGGCGAGCACCCCCTCGGCGGCGGCCACGGCGTCGAGCACCCGCTGGTAGAGCGCTGGGTGCTGGTCCAGCGCGCGCAGCCCCCAGTGGTCGTGGTCGGTGATGGCGACGACGTCGAGCCCGGCGACGTCCCGGGCGTAACGGATCACCGCCGCGGGGTCCCCGGTTCCGTCGGAGAGCCCGGTGTGCACCTGGAGGTCGGCCCAGACGAGGCGCGGCGCCCCTGGCCGCACCACGATGGGCTCCCCGGTGGCGACGGCGCGGCCCTCCACCACGGCCTGCACGGCGTAGACGCCCTCGGCCCGCGGGGTGAACGGCACCCGCAGCGCCCCGGACTCGGGCAAGGTGACCGTCGTGGGGAGCCCAAGGGCGGGGTCGGCGCGCAGGCCGACGAGGAGCGGGCCCCGGGCGGGGTTGCCCGAGACGTCCACCAAGGCGAGGCGGAGGGACGCGGCCTCCCCCGGGCGGGCCGTCGATGGGGTGACCACCCGCATCCCGGCGGGGTCGCCGCCGACCACCCGTAGGGGCAGCTCCTCGTCCAAGAGCCGCCGCACCCCATCGCCGTCGCCGTCGATGGCGACCCGTAGGGCGTCGGTCTCATCGGCGTAGCGGTCCACCTGGGCCTGGGCGCTGCCCGCGCCGTAATGCACCCGGAGCAGCTCCCCGGCGCGCAGGGCGCGGCTGGGGTGGATGAACAAGAGCGTCGGCTCCGGGTGCGACAGGCGCAGCTCGACGCCCTCGGGGCCGGTGACCGTCGTGTAGCCCGGGGCGTCCGGGGCGGTGACCTGGGGCGGGCTCCAGCCCCAGAACGGCGGGGCCTGAAACGCGATGAAGCCGTCCTTGGCCACACCCAGCGCGCCGATCTCGACGGTGAACACCCACGCGCCGCGGCCCCCGGCGACGACCTCCTCGGGCCCGGAGATCAGGCGCAGGCGCCCCGCGCCGTCGGAGGGGTGACGAGGCGCCGCGAGGTCGGCCAGGAGCGTGTCGTGGAGGTCCCTCGGGGGCGCCTCGGCGTCCTGGGGCGGTGGCGCCGAGGCGCAGGCGAGGAGGAGCGGCAGGGCGGCGGTCATGATGATTGAGCGTAGCCCGCACAAAGCGCGGCGCCCAAGGGATATGCTACAGGCCACGCCCAGGAGAGACGATGACGCCCTTCGGCATCCGCAAGAAGCTCAAGAGCCTGCTCAACCCCGACGGAGGCCGCTCGGAGATCGTGCGGCACACGATCACCCTGCTCTTGCCCGACGGCTCCGAGAAGGTGCTCACCACTGAAGAGCACTACTCCATCCTCATGGCCGCCGACGCCAACGGGATCACCATCTCGACGGGCCGCCGCGCCGGGGGCACCTGCCCCGACGGCCACTGCGGCCTCTGCCGCCTGGAGGTCCTCGACCAGACCGGCCTGAGCGCCATGAAGTCCGGCGAGAAGGACTCCTTGGAGGACCACGCCGCCGGTCGCCCCCACGAGGGTCGCCCCCGGGAGCCGGGCCCGCCGCTCACCCCGAACACCCGCCTGGGCTGCCACGCGAAGGTGCTCGGCTCAGGCGCCCGGATTCAGGTGCCCGCGCTGTTCACCATGGAGGACATCAAGGGCGCCGAGGGCTGAGGGGCGCGCGCCGCCGCCACAGCGCCGCGAGGCCCAAGAGCGCCGCGAAGGCCGAGGCC